>NZ_JAHZCJ010000011.1 GCF_019422935.1 Desulfovibrio sp.
ATCTGCTACGTTTCATTCTTGTGCTCCTATGTCAGGAACACTAACTTTTCAATGGTATACTTCTCGGGGGGAGGGTCATCTTAGCCGTATTTTTGCCTACTGTATCTACATAAAAGCCACGGCACCAAAACTCACGGCTGCGGTATTTGAACTTGAGATCGCCGAATTGTTCATAGAGCATCAAACTACTTTTGCCTTTTAAGTACCCCATAAAACTCGATACGCTTATTTTCGGCGGTATCTCAAGCAGCATGTGGATATGGTCTGGGCAGCATTCTGCTTCTAGTATTTTTACATCTTTCCACTCACACAGCTTACGCAAAACATCTCCTACCGCTCGTCTCTTCTCACCATAGAATACTTGTCTACGATATTTAGGGGCAAAGACGATGTGATATTTACAGTTCCACTTTGTGTGAGCTAAACTTTTTGCGTCACCCATTGTGACCTCCTTTTGATTTGTTTCGTTTGCAGTTGCCAGACCGCAAGTTGTTGTAACAAATCAAAAGGAGTTTTGCTGACATGCTTAAAGCTTTAAGCTTTACGGAACCCCCCGCCTAGCGGGGGGGGTTCTACATACAATAAAAAGTGATGTCTTTTTCAAGACATCACTTTTTGCCGCGCATGAATCGCTCGTGAATCTGCGCAATCTATAAACAGAAGCTTCGCAGCGTGGGTCAGCAACAAGGCCCGGTATGCAGCATCTGGTAAAAATGGGCCTTGCCCCCCGCCATAGGCGAGGCATTCGGCGTAGTTGCTACGCGCCAGACTTCATCTTTTGCACCAGGCCCTGCAACTCGCGCGTCTGCCCTGCCAACTGCTCCACAGCCTGGGCAGACTTGCTCATAATTGAAGCCGTATCGCGCGAAATACCGTTAATTTCATCAATACTGCGGGTGATTTCTTCCGATGTGGCAGACTGTTCTTCGCTGGCGGTGGCAATGGCGCGCACCTGATCGCTCGCGCCGTCAACCATGGTCACAATCTCCCGCAGCACCTCGCCGCAACGCCCGGCCATTTCCGTTGTGCGCTCCACAGCGGCAAGGGCGCGCTCCATATTTTCAATGTTAGCGCTGGTGCCGCTCTGGATGCCGCTGACAGCCTCGCCCACCTCGCGGGTGGCTCCCATGGTTTTTTCCGCCAGTTTGCGCACCTCGTCCGCCACCACGGCAAAACCGCGCCCGGCATCGCCAGCCCGCGCTGCCTCAATAGCTGCATTGAGGGCCAGCAGGTTGGTCTGATCCGCAATATCAGAAATGACAGACATGATCTGCCCGATGTTGCCCACCATGCCGCCCAGCGTATCCATGGAATTTTTCAGCTCGGCGGAGACGCGCCGCACCTCGCCCATGCCGTCCACCACCTGACGCATGACGCCGGAACCTTCATTGGCCCTGCTGTGCGCGGCATCCGTGCTTTGCGCGGTGTGGGCGGCATTCTGGGCAACCTCAAGCACTGTGGCGTTCATCTGCTCAATGGCTGTGGCGGCCTCGCTTACGCGAGCAGACTGGCGCTCCGCACCAAGGCTGGCCTGACGCACCTGCGCAGATATGTCCCCGGAAACGGACGAAATGCCCTCCACCGCACGTTCAAGCTGTGCTGCGGCTTCCATCATGCCCTCCGCCCTGGCGCGTTCTGCTGCGGCCTTGGCGGCCTGAGCTTCATCCGCAGCCTGCCGGGCGCGGCGGCCTTCTTCCGCAGCCTCGGCGCTCTTGCGCTCGGTTTCGGCTATCTTGCCCTTGAGCGTGCCCACCATACCCTCAATGCTGTCGCGCAGCGCAGCCATTTCCGCACTGTAACTGCCGCTGGCCCGGGCCTCGAGGTCTCCGCCAGCCACGGCGCGCGCAAAGCTGATCACCCGCCCCAGAGGCCGGGTGACAGACAGCAGCACCAGCAGGGCAATACCCGTGCCACACACAACGCTGCCGCAAATGGAAATCAACAGCAGGTGTTCTGTGCCGCGCGTTTGCTCGGCCAGTTCACGCTGGCTGGATACCACGCGTTCCATGAACTCGATTTCCAGCGCTTCCAGATTTTTTTCGGTAGTATGAACGTGATTCTTGTAGGTTGTGTAATAGGCATTGGCCTGCGCGGCGCTCATGCCGCCAGAGCCTGAGGCAATCTCTGAAGAAGTGCGGCGCACCACCACATCGTAAGCCGCAAATGCCTGTGCCGCTTCCTGCGCTTGGGCCTCAGCCTGGGCTCCGGCCTGGGGATTGCCCCGCAGGGCGGCCTCCAGCTTTCGCAGAGTCTCGCTCAGTTCAGCAGCAATTTCATCCAGCTTGCCCAGATATCCTTTGAGTGCCTTGCTGTCACCCATGTTCAGCAGGATGTCTTTTTCAGCCTTGCGGTAAAGCTGCATATCCAGGGATGCTTCGTGCAGCAGATTGATGGTGGGCAGTTCATGCCTGCCCAGCATGCCCAGCGTCTCGCGCTGCGCGCGCAAGGCCAGCATGGCCAGGCTGCCGGATATGGCAAAAATCAGCAGGATCACGCCAAAACCGCTTGCCAGTTTAACCCGAAGCGACATGCCCATAGTGTCCTCCACTACGCGGATAAATCGTGAAGGGGGAACTATTTTGATAGTCATACCTACGCACCGCACCTGTCAATGGCCGTCATGGCACGCGCCGCAAAATATATGCCCGGCGTTGCCTTCTTGCCTGAACTGTATCATTTTAAAAATCATGCACGGCTGCACAGCAGGCCGCGCCGAACCCCAGCAAGGAGAATCCCGTGAGCGCCAACACCAGCGAACAGGCCTTGGAAAGCCTTATCAAGTGGCTGCGCAACCGCCATGCAGAAGTTATGGCGGCAGAGGCGCAGGCCCTTGCCCGCCTTGACGCCGGGGATACCCCCGGCCATAATGAACATATGCGCCTCAAGGCCGAACTGCTTGCAGCCATGGCCGAAGACGCCAAGCCCCTGCTTGAGCCGCTGCCGGGTGAAACGCGCTTCAATTACGCGCTCGCTCTAGAAGGCTTTTCGGCAAGTGCCAGAATGTCTTTGCGTCTGAACTCAATTTTTTATATGTCAGCCCTGCTCTACCCCGATGATCACAAGCCGGGACAGCCCGACAACCTCACTCTGTGCATTGATCGCATGGAAAAAATGGGCCTAGATTTCAGAACAGAGTAATCCGGGCTTGAAATTTTGGCCTTGCCGACAACTGGCAAGGTTTTATCTTGAAAACAGCAACGCCGCAGGCAGCACCCATGCGCTGACGGCTCAACACCCCACAAGGAGATCCCCCATGAAGCTTCTGCACATAGCCCTCGCTGCCGTGCTCTGCCTTTGGGCCGCATCTGCCCAGGCCAACCCCGCCGCAACCGATACGGCCAAGGTTGATAAATTTGCCATGATGGATACTAACAAGGACGACAAGGTGTCCTACGAGGAATTCAAGGCGTACTTCCCCAATATGCGCGAAGAAGCCTTTGCCGTTATTGACAAAAACGGCGATAAAGTTATTGACCGCGCTGAATGGGACGAGTTTGTGTCCAACCATTCCTCCGGCCACATGGGTGGCAGCATGGGCAACATGATGGGCGGCCAGAACGGCATGCCCGGCAACGCCATGATGCCCACTCCCGGCAGCGCAGACATGCCCCTGGTGACGCCCCCCAATGGCAAATAAACGCCCCGCGCCATTTCCGCAGCCCTGGCGTCAGCACGGCGACCAGGGCTGTGCTGCTCCTGAGCGGCAGCCCGAAAAATCAAAAACGGCTGCCGTTCCGCTTTCTGCTGACGCGCCCAAAGGTGCGCCGCGCCGACAGGGTGCCAGAGCCTCCGCACACGCAGACAACAAGCCCGCGCCCACGCGCAAGCCGCCCTTTCCCGATCTGCTGCGCGAGAGCGCGCAGCAACGCAAGGCCGTTGCCCCAGAATCTCTGTGGGCGGACGCGCCACAGGCAGGCGCTGGCGGCGCACAGCCTCAAGGCCGCTTGCGTCAGCCTCGTTTTGTGCCCATGAGCGCGGAAGAAATGCGCGCCCTTGGCTGGGATCAGCTTGATGTGCTGCTGATCAACGGTGATGCCTACGTTGACCACCCTTCGTTCGGTAACGTGCTGCTGGCCCGCTGGCTGATCCACCACGGCTTCCGTACCGGCATTGTGGCCCAGCCCGGTTGGGAAAATACTGACGATCTGCTCGTCATGGGCCGCCCGCGCCTGTTTGCCGGGGTGAGCGCCGGTGCGCTTGATTCCCTGCTGGCGCACTACACGGCCTTTCGTAAAAAGCGGCACGACGATGCCTACACGCCCGGCGGCAAAGCCGGGGCGCGCCCCAACCGTGCGTGTCTGGTCTATGCCAACCTTGCTCGGCGGGCATTTCCCGGCCTGCCCATCATTCTTGGCGGCATTGAGGCCAGCCTGCGCCGTGTTTCCCACTACGATTTCTGGACAGACTCCCTGCGCAAACCCATTCTTATGGATGCCAAGGCTGACCTGCTCATCTGGGGCATGGGCGAAAAGGCCATTATCGAATGCGCCCAACGCCTGGACAAAGGCGAAGATATTCGCGGCATCCCCGGCACGGCCTGGATGAACAAGCTGGACGCTTCCGGGCATCCGGCCAATCTTCCGCCCGCCCTTGAAGGCGAGCCGTGGGTTGCCCTGCCCTCGCACAATGAAATTCTGGCCGACTCTTTCGAGTTGCTCAAACTGACGCAGGAACTGGAGCGGCAGGTGCACCGCCTTGACGCCTGGGCCTTTGAGCCTGTGGGCGACCGCGCCGTTGTACTGGCCCGCCCTGCCCAGCCGCTGACCACAGAAGAAATGGACGATCTCTACACCCTCCCCTTCACCCGGCTGGCGCACCCGCGCTACAGGGAGGCCATCCCTGCGGCGGAAATGATGCGTACCAGCATCACAAGCCACAGGGGTTGCGGCGGGGGCTGCTCGTTCTGTTCTCTGGCTTTGCATCAGGGCAGGCGCATCAGCTCGCGCTCCGAGCAGTCCATCCTTGCCGAGGCGCGTATGCTGGGACAGCAGAACGTGGCCCGAGGCAAAGGCCCGGTGGCGATTTCTGACGTGGGCGGCCCCACCGCCAACATGTGGCAGGGGCACTGCGCGCTGGACAGCCGCACTGCGCAGGACGGCGACATGTCCAAACCACGAGTCAAAAGCGCCTGCCGCCGCACCAGTTGCTGCTTTCCCAGCGTGTGCAAATCCTTCATCACGCCGCAGCGCAAACATGTGGAGCTGCTGCGCAAGGTTGCCGCCCTGCCGGAAGTCAAGCAGGCCCGCGTGGCGAGCGGCGTTCGCGCCGACCTTGCCCTGCGCGACGCCGAGGCCCTAGCCGCTTACACTGGCGAATTTACGGGCGGTCAGCTCAAGGTTGCTCCTGAGCATTGCGCGCCCTCTGTGCTTGAGCTCATGCGCAAGCCCTCGCTGGACGTGTTTGAGGCTTTTCTGGAGAGCTTTGTGCGCCAAAGCCGCGCCGCAGGCCGGGAACAGTATGTAGTACCGTACCTTATGAGCGGTTTCCCCGGCTGTACGGATGAGGACATGCGCACCCTGTCGCACTGGTTGCGGCAACGGCATTGGAATCCGCAGCAGACGCAGTGCTTTATTCCCACCCCCGGCACCATTGCCACGGGCATGTTTTATTGCGGGCGCGATGAGCTTGGCGAGCAGATTTATGTTGCCCGCACAGATGCCCAGCGCATGCGGCAGCACTACATCCTGATGCCTGCTGCAGAGGATGGTGACGCCCCCCGGCGGCCCGGCTCTCGGCCCGGTGTCAGGCCCAACACCCGGGGCAACACATTGCCCGGCGCGCATGGAGACGCTCGCAAGTCTGACAGCACAAGGCCTGACAGAGCTGGCAAGCCAGAGGACAGGGCAAGGCCTTCCCGTGGCCCACAAGGGCAGCGGGATGACAGGCCTGCACGGAGGGAAGACAATGATCGTGGTGCAGCAAAAGGCAGACCGGCTAGGGGTGATAACCCGCAAAGGGGCAAGGACTCACGCTTCGGTTCTGATGATCGAGGCTCTGACCGCAACGGCAAACGCGGCGATGGACGGCGCGGCGGAAGACGCGCGTAACTGTGCCAACGGGTGTTTCATAAGGAGGCAACCATGTCCCGCCCACTGACTTCAGAAGATGATCGGCTGACCCGTCTGGAAGAACTGACCTTTTTTCAGGAGGAACGCATCAAGGCTCTTGATGCGGCGCTGACCGCCCAACAGTTGCAACTGGACAAGCTGGAGCAGGATTTTTCCGATGCCACATCCGTGATCCGCCTGTTGCGCGAGAAGCTTGGCGACCAGCCGGAAAATTCGCTACCGCCCCACTCCATGCCCGAACGCTGGTAGCACCAGCGCTCGGCGCTATATGTAAAGAATAAATCGCCAAGCGCTGTCCGAGGCTGTAACAGCAAACGAATACAGGCGCACTCCGCTGCCAGCAAGGCCTACAAGCGCACCGCACCAAAGTCAGACAAATAAAAAACCCGCCAATGGCGGGTTTTTTATTTGTCTGAGGGTTCGGGGCCTTGCCCCAAACCCTCTTGCAGGCAATTTTTGCTTTAGAAGCCGAAACCGTCGTTGTTGGCGCCGGAGGCACCAAAGCCGAAATCGTCCGGCACGGCGCTTTCTTCAGCAGCAGGGGCAGCTTCTTCACCGGCAGCGGCGGCTGCACCGGCGGCGGCACCGCCCACAACCATGCCTTTCAGGCCGTCCTTGATGGCGTCCTTGATGTTCATCATCAGTTCGTCATGGTTGATGGCGACCTTGCCCTGGAATTCGGCAACCTGCTTGCGCAGCCCACCCATATCGGTGTTCATGGTCTTGATTTTGGCTTCAAGCTCATCAACTTTCTTGGAAAGAGCTGCAGCGCGGGCTTCAGCGGGTTCCAGAGCGCGCACGCGGTCTTCAAGGGCCACGGCGGCGGCGGTCTGAGCGGCCATGCTGGCGTAGGTTTCGCCAAGGTAGTTCAGCACCTTGTCGCACAGGGCCTTGGTCAGGCCGTCCATGCAGGTGAGGGAAACATTGTCGCCAAGGGCGCTGCGGCCAGTGTTGACAAAGGCGTCCCAGGACTGGCCTTCAACCCAGTTCAGGTCGGCAAACTTGGGGTACCAGCGGGCCAGCCATGCGGCGGCAAAGGGGCCAACGGCCTTGGCGCAGGTATCACAGGCAACGGAACGACCGGCAACAAAACCGGCGATTTCCTTGACGTCTACGCCCTCCTTGCCCACAACCAGGGCAAGCACGGACTCCACGGGAAAAACCTTACGAGATGTATCGGACATGGCGGCCTCCTCCTCGGAGATCGTATTTTTTTCAGAAAAGCTCACGGGGAACTGTGCGCATCCTCAAGGGCGGCCCCCGGCGCAAAGCCAGGGGCCAACGCCGTTAGCTTCTGCCGTACATGCGGGCGTAAACCAGGGCCGCCGTGCGGTACACGAAGTGCCCAAGCTTAGACCAGGGCAGGTAAGCGAAAAGCATCCACACAAACACCAGGTGCAGGTAGTACACCAGGAAGGCGGGCACAAGGGCGTCCGCCAGGCGGAAGCACTGCGACAGCACACCGGTGACGGCCACCAGCCAGATGATGCCCAGCAGATACCAGTCGTACCAGCTGGAACCCTGGAACTTGGGATTCAGCATCACGCGGCGGACAGTAAGGATGGCAAGACCGGCCAGCAGCATGAGCGCGCCCAGGTTGGCCAGAATCTTCACCGGGAAGAGCAGCGGCATGGGCGTTTCAATGTGGATGAGCGGAATAACCTTGCCGCCCCAGTGACCAACAGCCACAACCGCCGTAACAAAGGCCAGAATGGCAAAGCTGTAAACCAGCAGCATGTGGCCGAACTTACGGTTGGGGGTTTCCTTGCCGGTGGCGGGGCCGTCTTCGCAGTCGTCAAACTTGCGGTGGGTGATGACTTCATCCCACAGCACGTCCCACAAATGCCAGATCCAGCACTTTTTCTTGCCGATGACGGCCAGTGAGCCTTCAGGCTTGAACATACCCCACAGTTTCATGACGCCCCTGGCGATGATCAAGGCCGCGCCAAAGAAGGTGAGCATGAAGATGGGGTCGATGGTGTAGTCGCCGTAAAAAATCTGACCAAAAACAATGCGGCCATCGGCAGCGCGAGGGAACCACTGACCGCCGTTGAAACCGGCGCGGATCCACCACACAAAGAGCCACAACACAGCCGGGATGGCGAAGAGCACAGGCAGGCCAGCAGGCTTGCTCATGAGCTTGCCCACGCAGGTGGGTTCGGTCAGTTCGCGGTAAATGACGTTGCGCGCTGCGCCCATGAGGTCCGCAGGCTTGGCGCCGCGCGGGCAAAGGTCGGAGCAGTTGCCGCAGTTGTGGCAGAGCCACAGGTCAACGTCGGCGCGCAGCTTGTCTTTAAGGCCCCACGAAGCCCAGACCATTTCCTTGCGCGGATAAGGCGCATTGGCCGGAGCGAGAGGGCAGGCCACGGAGCAGGTGGCGCACTGGTAGCACTTCTTGAGGGACTCTCCCCCAGATTCTTCCAGCGCCCTGACAAACTCCATATCAGGTTTGATTGTACATTGTGCCATTGCTGCCATCCTCCTACATGCCCTTGAACGGGTTGGGGCCCATGGCCATGATACGGTCAACAAAGCCGTCGATCAGGTCGGGAACCTTGTCGTATTCGTCAATGGCCACTTCAAGCTGTTCCACGCGTTCGGGCTGCACGCCAAGGCGGTTGAGCGTCTCGGCAATGTTTTCCTTGCGGCGGGAGCAGATTTCAGAGCCCTTCACAAAGTGGCACTGGTAGTCATCGCCATATTTGCAGCCCAGCAGCATGACGCCGTCGTAGCCCTTGCTCATGGCGTCAGACACCCAGATGGCGTTGACCGAGCCAAGGCAACGCACCGGAATGATGCGGCAGTAGGGGCTCCAGGGCTTGTTGCGGGCACCGGCCATATCGAGCGCCGGGTAGGCGTCGTTTTCGCAGGCCAGAATCAGCACGCGGGGGCCATCGGCTTTGAAGTCCTTGGGCACCTGCACTTCGCGGATCATGGAGCCGATCTGGTCGATATTGTAGTTGGCGAAGGAGATCACGCGTTCCGGGCAAGCGCCAAAGCAGGTGCCGCAGCGGCGGCAACGTGCCGGATTGGGCTTGGGCGTTCCCTTTTCGTCATCGTCCAGAGCGCCGAAGGGGCATTCTTCCGTGCAGCGCTTGCACTGGGTGCAACGCACAAAGTTGAACACGGGGTAGGAAAGGTCGCCCGAACGGGGATGCACAGCCACGCCGTGGCTGGCAGCTTCAATGCACTGCATGGCCTTGAGCACAGCGCCCTTGGCGTCTTCTTCGCAGGCATCCATGGTCAGGGGCTGACGCACGCAACCCGCTGCGTACACGCCGGTGCGGCGCGTTTCGTAGGGGAAGCAGATGTAGTTGGAATCCGCAAAACCATCGAACAGGTTCAAATCCGGGAAGTCCGGGCCCTGGCGATAGTCAAAGCAGACAGTCACATCCTTGGCCGTGGTGGGCACGAGGCCCGTGGGCAGCACAACCAGATCCACATCCAGATCAAAATCCATACCCAGCAGGGTATTTTTGCAGCTCACAACCATGTGGTCGCCAGCTTCGCGGATATCGGTCACGTCGGCCTTGGTCATCATGACGCCCAGACGATCCTGCATCTTCTTGTAGAAGCGTTCAAGAATGCCGGGAACGGTCATGTCCTTATACAGGATAAAGGTCTGACAGGTGTCGTTGGTCTTTTCGCAGACCGTATTGGCAAGGCGGAGCATGCCCACGCTGTTGACCGCGTTGGAATACGCAACATGGCGGAAGCTTTCGAGGTTGGCTTTTACAAAGCCTTTTTCTTCACCTTCCGCAGGCTTGGCAGCCTCGGCGGCTTCAGGAGCGGCTTCAGCTTCTTCAGCGGCCTTGCGCACGGCCTCTTCAGCAATTGTGGTATCAAGCACAAAGGCGATACGGCGGGCGTTCACCTGATCAGCCACCAGCATCTTGCCAAAGGTGGCGGCGTCCACAACCTTGGTGCTCTGCCCAAGGCCCATGGGAGCAAGGAATTTCTGATCCAGCGGCACCCAGCCGGTAGCCAGCACCACAGCGCCCACTTCGATGGTCTGCGAGCCAGAGGGGGTGGCAAAGGTGGCCTTGAACTCGCCGGGCTGGCCTTCCAGCTTTTCCATGCGGGTGTTCAGGTGCACGGTGATCTTGCTGTTGCCGAGCACCTTGCTCGCCTTGTCGGCCACGTTGGTGGGCTGCTTGTCCGTCCACGGGGAGGCCAGGGGCGAACCCATGGGAATGTTGTTGGCTGCGCCGCCGAGCTTTTCGGCTTTTTCCACGAGCACAACTTCATACCCGGTTTCAGCGGCTTCAGCAGCTGCGGTAAGGCCCGTCCAGCCGCCGCCGATAACGAGCACCCTCGGCACACCGGTAATGGCGGCAGAATCGGGCACTTCGCTCTTTTGCAGCTTGACCACGCCCATGTTCACATAGTCGCGGGCCATGATCGCCAGCAGTTCAGGCGCGCCGTTGGCCGTGTCCACGGGGGTGTGATCAGGGTTTTTATAGGCCTGCACGCACTGTTCGCGCAGGTTTACGTGTTCCACCTGCACGGGCAGGCGGTAGATGTCCGCATCCACGCGGGGGGAAGCGCCGCACAGCAGCACGCCGTCCAGCCCCTGCGCTTCGATGTCGGCCTTGATTTCACTCACGGCCAGGGCCAGCACGGGAACGACCTTGACTACGGGCACAAGACTGCCCCACTTCTGGCTCGTCTGTTCGGCCAGAGCGGTCAGATCAAGCCCGCCGCCAATGTTCTGCTGGTCAAAATAGACGCCAATTTTACCCGACATGCCGCCTACCTCCCTTTCACCGTTTGTACCGCCTTCAGGGCGGCGGCTGTGCCGGACTGCGCCGAGCGCATCACATCAAGGGGCATGCGCGCGCAACCAGCGGCGAAAATGCCGGCCTCTTCTCCGCCCGCGATAAAGCCGTCTTCGTCCAGCGGCAGGGGCAGGGGCGCATTTTCGCCAGCCAGCGAGGGCTGCATGCCAGTGGCCAGCACAACAAGATCATAATCAAGGGTCATCTTTTCACCGCGCACGGCGTCTTCAGCCGTAATGCGCACCCTGTTGCCTTCGGCCTGCACGGCGTCGGCAACCTTGCCCTTGACGAACTTCACGTTGGGCAGCGCCTTGACCTTTTCCAGCACCTTCACATAGCGGCCCGGGGCGCGCAGGTCAATGTAGTACACCGTGATCTGCGTATCGGGATTCTGCTCTGCAATGTACAGGCACTGCTTGAGCGTGGCCATACAGCAGATGTAGGAGCAGTAGTTCAGGTGGTTCTGGTCGCGGGAACCAGCGCACTGCACAAAGGCGACCTGATGGGGAGCACGGCCGTCGGAAGGACGGACAATGCGGCCCCCAGTGGGGCCAAAGGGTGAAGCAAGGCGTTCAAGCTGCATGTTGGACACGCAGTTTTTCACGTTGCCCGCACCAAGATTGGTCAGCTGGGTAACATCATAGGGCTTCCAGCCTGTGGCAACGACCACCGCGCCGACATTGAGATCAATATCGCGCTGCGGTTCATTCACATCAAGGAACTTGGCCCCGGCAACCCGTGCGCTGTCAGACTTGGAAAGCGCATCAAGGTCAAGCGTGTAACGGCTGGGGAAGGCGAAAGGCATATCCTTGTGCAGGGCCTTGCGCGTGGCAAGACCAAGCTCGAATTCGCTTTCCACTTCGCCGGTCAGGCTGGAGGCCAGCAGGCTGAAATCAATATTGTGCGGGGCGGTGTGACGGGGACTGATGCGCACCTTCACCTTGTAATCGCCCTTTACACCCATAAACCCGACCACTTCGGCCTGGGTGAAAAATTTTATGCGCGGGTTGTTCCTGATGCGCTGGAACTGAATTTCCAAGCCGCAGGAGGGGGGACAAAGTTTGGGAAAATACTTATTGAGCTGAGCCACGCGCCCACCAAGCCAGGGCGACTTTTCGACGATAAAGACGTCGTGGCCCAGTTCCGCCGCTTCAATGGCGGCTGTGAGGCCTGCAAAGCCGCCGCCCACGACGAGAATGGCATTGGACATCCTGGATATCCTCCTGCGTTGTTGCATAGCGGCTGAAGAAGGAAAAGGACTCCCGCCGCGAAAAAAAAGGAGCGGCCCCGTGGCCGACCTCTGCGAGCGCCAGCGCACAAAACTGCCCGCACCACGCCCGCCGACAAAGGGGGGCCTGCTGCCGGTCATCCCCTTGCCGAACATTTGCCTTGTGCTGCGCACCTATGCCCAAACAATCGGCACACCAACAGGCTGGCACGAAAACCGCTCTTTTTCCGGCAGGGCCTGGGCCGCCGCCGGCACGCGTTTTTCGCCGCCGCGAGCCTGGCAAAGCCAGAGCTTGCAGCAGAGGGGGCGGCCTTGCGGCCGCCCCCATTTGGCATCAGTGCCGCCGACTAGTCGGGGATGATCTGGTAGTAGGGCTTCTTGAAGATCTTGGTCTCGCCGGTGGCGGGATTGTACTTCGAGTTCACGAAGCACTTCCAAGTGTCGTCGTCCAGGCCCATGAAGTCCGCACGGTAGTAGAAGCCGGGGTAGCGGGATTCTTCACGGAAGGCGATGTGCTGCATGTGCAGGCGCACCGTCCACAGACGATGGTAGTTTTCCCAGCAGCGCAGCAGTTCGTGCAGGTCACGAGCGGCCAGCTTGAAGGAGTCTTCTTCCATCATGGCGAGCAGGTTGAAGCCGGTGTCAAGCAGCGCCTTGGAGGTGGTGTAGTACGTGCTCACGCCACCGCCGTATTCGTCGGTGCACTTCACGAGACGCATCATGAAGTTCTTGGGCGTGATGTAGTTCGGGTTCACCACGGGGTCGGTCGAAGCGGCCTTGCCTTCTTCGAAGTTGTAGAAGGGACGGTAAACGGCCTTCTTCAGTTCTTCGGCGGTTTCAGCGAACTCAGGCTTGAAGTCCTTGTGATCAAGGCACCAGCGGACCATCTGCTTGCCAGCCATGCGGCCTTCAGCATGCGAACCGGAGGAGAACTTGTGGCCGGAAGCGCCCACGCCGTCGGCGCAGGTGAAGAGGCCTTCAACGGTGGTCATGCGGTTGTAGACCTTACCGTTGGAAGCCTTCACTTTGTAGTCTTCGGGCACCCAAGCTTCGTCGGGACCGGAAACCCAGATGCCGCAGCAACCGGAGTGGGAGCCGAGCAGGTAGGGTTCGGTGGGCATGATTTCGGAACCACGTTCTTCAGGCGCGGTGTTGGTGCAGGCCCAAAGGTTGGCCTGACCAACGCACATGTCGAGGAAGTCTTCCCAAGCTTCGGATTCAAGATCCTTCTGCTGCTCTTCGTTCAGGGTCGCGAAGGTGTTCTGCAGGGCGCTCTTGGTGTCCATGTAGATGGGGCCGCGGCCTTCGCGCATTTCACGAAGCATCATGTGGTTACGCAGGCAGGTCGGGATGACATGGCCCTTGGCGTAGCCGCGATCTTCGTAAGGCTTCAGCATGGCGCGGTTGGTGGCGCAGTAATCTTCACCCTTGGAGTTGGTGGCTTTGGCCTTGAACAGGAGGAACCACGCACCCACGGGGCCGTAACCGTCCTTGAAGCGGGCGGGCACGAAGCGGTTTTCCATCATGGTCATTTCAGCGCCAACCTGAGCGCACATGGTGTAGGTAGAACCAGCGTTCCACACAGGATACCATGCACGGCCCATGCCTTCACCGGTGGAGCGGGGACGGTACACGTTAACGGCACCGCCAGCGGCCACCATGATGGTGTTGGCTTTGAAGATGTGCACTTCGTTGGCGCGCAGGTTGAAGCCCACGGCGCCGGCGATGCGGTTGGGGGTGTTCTTATCGAGAAGCAGCTTCACGATGAAGATACGTTCCATGATGCGGTCTTCACCCAGGGCATTCTTGGCAGCTTCGGCCACGATGCACTTGTAGGATTCACCGTTGATCATGATCTGCCAGCGGCCGGAACGCACAGGGGCGTCGCCCTTGCGCAGGCTCTTGCCAGCAGCCTTGGCGGCAGCGCCGTTCAGGTTGTGGCCGTCTTCGCCCTTGATCCAGCAGGGAAGGCCCCAATCTTCAAACAGATGCACGGAGTCGTCAACGTGACGGCCTACGTCGAAGATAAGGTCTTCGCGAACCAGGCCCATAAGGTCGGTGCGGACCATGCGGACGTAGTCGTCGGCGTCGTTTTCACCCAGGTAGGTGTTGATGGCGGAAAGACCCTGGGCCACGGCGCCGGAGCGCTCGAGGGTGGCTTTGTCAACCAGCATGATCTTCAGGCCGTGCTTGTCGCCCCAGCGCACTGCTTCAAAAGCGGTGCCGCAGGAGCCCATGCCGCCGCCCACGATCAGCAGGTCAACCGCATGTTCCTTAACTTCAGGCTCGGCAATGGCCACACCCTTCGTCGCTTCCTTGACGGGAATCATTGGCATAATTGTTTCTCCTTATCGCACTAGCGGTTGCAATAGCCTAGCGGCCGTGTTCCATGCAGGTGAAGGTCTTGTCAGCGTCCTTAACATCGAACTTCTTGCCAAGGGCGGTCTTCGGGACGGCCAGGGCAGATTCGGTGAACAGCAGTTCATCTTCGATGTTGGCGCCTTCGGGATGGCCTTCAAAGGGCTTGATGGAACCTTCCGGCGTAGTGCGGATGGGGAACTTGAAGCGTTTCACGTTGCCATTGCGGAACTTGACGGTCCACATGATGGAGTCAGCCGAACGCATGGGGATACAGGTCCCGCCCATGGGGGCAAAGTCTGCATAGGGACGGGCCGTAATGGCGCCCTGGGGGCAGATCTTAACGCAGGAATAGCATTCCCAGCAGGCATCGGGTTCCTGGTTGTATGCCTTCATTTCCTCAGAATCAAGAATCATGAGGTCATTGGGGCAAATGTACATGCAGGCCGTCTTTTCGCCACCCTTGCAGCCGTCGCACTTGGACGGATCGACAAACGTCGGCATACGTATCCTCCAACTCTTTTAAAAGTGTTTCAGAAAAACCCGCCGGGTTCGGCGAGGCGCGCGGCAAATCCGTCACGCCGGGGTTAGCCGAGCGCCTCCACAACGAAGGTTGGGCGTATGGCTTGCGCAATTAGTAACAAGCACTTAGCCTTTGAGTCAACCCCCCTCTGCAAAAATTCGTGGAAACTTCACAGAGCCGTCATGTGGATTTACAGCAAATTCAAAAAGTTAACTGCCTTGTGAAAAAAAATCTATTTCGCATTTTCGCCCCTCTTGCGTCACAACCATTTCAAAAGCTAACGGATCATGCCACGCGGGGCTGCCCAATGGGCAACCCTTGCAAGAGAAGTCATTTCAAGCTAACACGCTTGGGCAGATAAGGGAAGCCCCCGCGGCGAAACGAGCCATGAGTCGGCAACCTGTTGTTTTTTCAATGCTGCGCCACGGGCGGACCCCTCCTATCCAAATTTCATTATCAGTACAGGACAAGGCATGACCGACAATTCCAACGATTCCCGCGCTCCCCGCGATGCGCGCGAAGCACGGGGCCAGCGCGCCCCGCGCGGCCCCCGTAACGGGCACGAAACCGGCGATGCGCGCGCCCGCAAGCCGCTGCGAGAAGTTGTTTGCGAGATCGACCGCGACATTCTGCGGCTGCTGCTTCGCCGCAATAATATTCTTGTCCGCATGCGCGGCGACAAACCCCGTCTTGATTCCACGGAAGAAAAAACCATCCGTGAGTCGTGGGAAGCCGCCGTTTCCCACATCAGCCGCGACGCGCGCCTTTCGGGCCACTTTTTTTCGCTCATGCAGGAAGTGGAATTCCAGCCCCGTCCCGCTTCTGCCCGCGCTGACGGCGCGGATGAAGGCGGCGAACCCGGCGGCGCAGCAGCGAAGGAACCGCCGCGCACGGCCTTTAACCTTGCGCCGCCCGCCAAGCACGTACGCCTGCACATGCCTGCGCCTCTGGCCTGCCGGGCCACGCGCGCATGGCTGATGCTGGCCGCAGCCACAGGTCAGCCCCTGCATATCGCGCCCTGCCTCATGAATGATCCCATCGTTGACTGCGTCAAGATGCTCAATCAGGCTGGCGCCTCGCTGACCCGCGAGGATGAAGGCGTTTCCGCCCGCCCAGCTGCTCCGCTTGGCGCGTCTGACAAGGTTATCCACACGGGCGACAGTGCCTGGAACTTCTTCATGCTGCTGGGGCACTATCTAGGCCGTCCCTCGCGCGCCAAGTTTACTGGCGATGCAAGCCTGAAACTGGCCGATTTTTCTTCTGTGCGGCACTTCCTGCCCACATTGGGCGCGCGCCTCGTGCATGTGGTGCCCAAGAGCGACGGCCTGCCCGCGCGCCTTGAGTGCTCCGGCATTCTGCCTGATTCCGTCAAGCTGCCTGCCGATGTGCCCGCCGAACTGGCCGAGGGCATCCTGCTGGCGGCTCCCGGCTACGAGAGGGCAATCACACTTGATCTTGGCTCGCATCCCGAGCACAGGCTCATTGTTGCCCGCATACTGCCCATACTGCGCGCAGCTGGCGCAGATGTGCAGGTGGAAGGCGCAAAGGTGCGCGTCAACCCCGGCCCGCTCAGCCTGCCTGCCCAACCTCAGGCTGGCATGGAGCCGGAACTGGCGCTCTTTCTTCTGGCCCTGCCCCTGGCTCTGGGTGGCGAAGCCCTGCTTGGCGGCCAGTGGCCCGCCCTGCCCGCCGCCGAAGCCGGCTGGGATCTTTTGCAGCAGCTTGGCCTTGAACTGCGCTACGAAGCAGGCAAAAACGGCGGCGAGGTCTGCGCTCGCGCTGCCGCGCCCCTGAAACAGTACGCAAAGGGCGATCTGCCGGCCGGATTCCCCGCCGTCTGGGCCCCGCTGCCGGTGGCTCTGGCCGCATGCGCAGCCCTCAGGGGCGACAAGGCCGTTCTGCCCACCCTGCCCTCTGGCACAGACCGCACAACGGTAGAAAGTTTTCTTTCTGCTGTGGGTCTGGATTTGGATGAAAACGGCAGATTGTGCAAAAAGGAACAATCTGGCCCGCGCACGGGCTGGAATGCCCCTGATCCGGTCTGGGCAATGGCCCTTGCACTGGCTGCTTGTGCAAGCCCCCACCAGAAGTTGGGCAACCCCGGCATCATGACCGGGCTGTATCCGCCCTTCTGGGCGCTGTACAATACCCTGCCCGAACCGGCAGTGCGCCGTTCGGCCGCGCCGGAAGCTCCGGTTGCTGCGCCCAGACGCCGCATTATCACCGGCGCAGTGGCTGTACCGCCGGAACTGAAAGACGAAGACGACTATTAGAAAAAAATAAACAACAGGCGCTGGCGGCGAGACATCGTCCCCAGCGCCTGTTGGCGTTTACGAGGGTAAGCAGACGTGAAGGCATCGCGCGGAGCCAGGGCCACCAGCAAGCCTATGCCCTGCGCCATTGCATGTTAGCGGGGCACAGGGACCAGTGGGCAGAAAGTTTCTGTCCGGCAACGTCTGGCGCAGCGGCCAAAAAAAATCCGCCCCGCGCAGCATATCTGCAACGGGACGGAAATTCCATTTGAGCCGCCATGCCCACTCCGCAATAGCGGACAAAAAAGCGCGGCTGCGAAGGTTATTCCTGAGTAAAGCGGAACAGCCTCACGGAAAGGGGCTGCATGTTCTGCCGGTTCATGGCCGAAACAATAAAGGCATAGTTTCGGGACTGTCCGGCAGGCGGGCAAGGGCCACGATAGTGACGCGTCAAACCGCCCTCGGGAATAATGCCGCTGCCGTCGTTGTTCCACTCGCCACCGCCAAGGAACAGATCCTGACCATCGCTGGTAAATTCCACCAGGCGCACGTCATAATAATCGGTGCTGCCAGGGGTCTGTGCCACCTGAATTTCAGGCGAAATCCGGGAACAGCGGTGAACTTCGCGCAAGGTAACGGTAACGGCCATGCCCTCCGGAATTTCCTGCGTCTCCTTGGAGGCGCAAGCGGGCAGCAGAGCTGCCGCGCACAGCACAGGTAAGAGCGCACGCCGGGCTTTGCCTAAAATTTCAAAACGCATCAGGGCCTCCAAATGACAATTGCTTTATGCGGCTTTTGGAAGCATAACCAATAGTCAGGTCGAATACAACAACCAGTGGGAGCAGTATATGTCCATTCTTGCAGACAGCGTTACGGGGTATCTGGAACACTCTTCGTGGATCCGCCGCATGTTCGAGGCCGGGGGCCAGCTCAAGGCCCGTTTTGGCGCGGACAACGTTTACGACTTCAGCCTGGGCAACCCCGACCTGCCAGCACCTCCCGCCGTTGTGGACGGATTGCGTTCCTTCACCGAACACGCTGGCGAGCCTTTTGCTTTTGGCTACATGCCCAACGGCGGCTTTGTCTGGGCGCGCGAAAAACTGGCCGCCCACCTCAGCAAGGAGCAGGGAGTAGACCTTACCGCCAATGATGTTCTGCTGGGCTGCGGCGCTGCCGGCGTGCTCAACGCCTTTTTGCGCGCGGTCATCAATCCTGGCGAAGAAATGCTGGGCTTTGCCCCCTACTTTGTGGAATACGGCTTCTATGTAGCCAACCACGGCGGCACCTTCCGCGCTGTGATGAGCAAGGCCGACACCTTTGCACCCGACCTTGCCGCGCTTGAAGAAGCCATCAGCCCCAAAACCCGCGTGGTGCTCATCAACTCGCCCAACAATCCCACCGGCGTGATTTACAGCCGCAAAGACCTCAAGGCCCTGACCGAGCTTCTGGAAAACAAGAGCCAGGAATACGGCAAGCCCATCTGGCTGGTGGCCGATGAACCATACCGCTTCCTTGCCTATGACGGCGCAGAAGTGCCTTCGGTGCTGCCGCTCTATCCTTATGCCGTGGTCATCAGCTCTTTCTCCAAAAATCTTTCTCTGCCCGGCGAACGCGTGGGTTTTGCCGCCGTGTCGCCCCTGCTGCACGAAAAGGCCGAGCTCATGGCCGCCCTCACGCTCACCAACCGCATTCTCGGTTTTGTGAACCCGCCGGTGGTGGGCCAGCACATCATGGCCGCAGCCCTGGGCAGCCAGGTTGACCTGAATGTCTACGCCGCCCGCCGCAAGGCCATGGCCGAGGTGCTCAAAAATGCCGGATACGAATTCCAGATGCCCGCAGGCGCGTTCTACTTCTTCCCCAAGGCTCCCGGCGGGGACGATGTGGCCTTTGTGAACAGGCTGGTCGAAGAACGGGTGCTGGCGGTTCCCGGCTCCGGCTTTGGCTGCCCCGGTTACTTCCGCCTGGCATTCTGTGTGGGCGAAGAAGTGATCCGCAAGGCTGCCGATGGCTTTGCCAAGGCCCGCGCTTCCGTAAAATAGTGTCGTTGGCTGGCCCACAGCCCGATCTCAAACCACTACAGGTAGCAGAAATGACGCACACCCCCTCCGCAACGCCATCGCGCGGCAGGCTTTACGGCCTGATGTCGGCGCTCGCATGCTTCCTCCTGCTGGCTGCCGTTCAGGTTTCCGCCAAGGATATCAGCGTGAAGGACGCCGCAGCCCTGCTGCAGAATCCTCCACAGGGGCTGACCATTGTTGACGTGCGTACCCCGGCGGAATTCCGCGAGGGGCATCTCGCAGGCGCAGTCAACATGGACTTTTTCGGCGCATCCTTTGATTCACAGATACTTGGCCTGCCCAAGGACAAGCCCGTGTTGCTCTATTGCCGCACGGGCAACCGCTCTGCCGGGGCCTACGACGCCATGGAAAAAGAAGGAATAACCAATATCCTTCACATGAATGAGGGCATCACGGGCTGGCAGAAGCAAGGCCTGCCGCTGCAAAAATAGCATGCCGCTGTAGCGCAAGCAGCGTTACGGCTGGCATGGATTCTGCTTCTATACAGGGTGGAGAGGAAGATTTTTCCTCCCCGCCCTTTTTCTTTGCCTGCCCAGATGTGCGACTAACGCGCCGCAGGCAAGGCGCGCCGCACATCTGGACGGCGCTACGGCTGACGCTTTCGCAACAGAAACGCCTTGCCGTTTGGGACATCGTTTCCGGGCAAGGGAAAATTATTCCCTCCCCGCAGGAGGCAGAGCATGAACTCGTCATTGTTTATCGGCGCCACGGGCATGAAGACGTTGAGTAGCGGCATGAACGTTATCTCAAACAACATCGCCAACGTGAGCACCATCGGGTACAAGCAGCAAACAGCTCTGTTTTCTGACGTTTTTTACGCCCAGCAAGGGAGTATAGGCGACTGGTGGGATGCGCAGACAGACTCCAAGGTGGCCCTTGGGCAGGTAGGTCAGGGCGTACAGATGGATGCAGTGCTCACACGGTACAACCAGGGCGCTCTTGAGTCTTCCAATACCGTTACCGATATGGCCATCAGCGGCAAAGGCTTCTTTCAGGTAACGGACAAAAGCGGCCAGGAGTATTACACCCGCGCGGGCGACTTCCGCCCCGACAATCAGGGGGTTCTGCGTACACCGGCGGGCATGGCCCTCATGGGATACAAGTACGCGGAGGACGGCACCAAGGGTGGTCTGGCGCAGGTCACCATTGACAAATTCGCCAAGATGCCCGCCAAGGCCACTTCGACTGTTGATATGCGCTTTAATGTGGGGCAGTCCAAAGACTCCACCAGTGACCCTGCAAATCCTTATTTCAGCCTCGTCGGCCAGTATAATGCCGCCAATGACCCGCCCCTGGCCAGTTCCAGCTATGGGTACGGGCAAAGCATTACCCTGTACGGCGCCGATGGCACGGCCCACTCGGCCACCATCTATTTTGACGGCGCACCATCCACAGGATCCGGAACCACTGTGGAGTATCTCATTGCCTCGGATGCCGATGCCAATGGCGGCAAGGCCCAGCCCCTGATGGCGGGCACGCTCAGCTTCAATGACAAGGGCGAAGTCACCGGCATGTCGGCCTACACGCCATCCACTGCGGGCAGCACAAACCTTGCGGACTGGAACGCGGCCACACTCTCAAAGGACGGCATACCCCAGATGACTGTCGATGGTGCGCCTGTCACTGTGAATCTTGGCATCACCGCCAAGAGCGGCTGGCAAAACAGCCCCGGCAACGCCGCAAGCGTGGGCACAGATCCCACGGCGCTGGCCAGCATGGGCAACAATTACACCCGCGCTGCGGACGCCACAACCAACTACACCTCTTCCTCTCCTGTGACGCGCACAAGAACCCAGAATGGGTACGCCGAAGGCTCACTGAACAGCATCAGCATCAACGCCGATGGTACGGTTGTGGGCAAGTATTCCAACAGCGAAAGCATGAATCTCTGGCAGATTCCTGTATGCCGTTTCACCAGTGAAGACGGCCTGCGCCGCGAGGGCAACAACCTCTTTTCCGCCACAGAAGATTCCGGCAGTATGGAAATGGGCGTTGCAGGCACGGAAAACTACGGTAAGATAAACGCGTACAACATTGAACATTCCAATGTGGACATGTCCCAGGAAATGGTCAACATGATTGTCAATCAACGCGGCTTTCAGTCCAACAGCAAGGTTGTAACGACGGCAGACCAGATGCTGCAAAAGGCCATGGAACTCAAACGTTCATAGTAGTGCGGTGCAGAGCCTTTTTTGTGTAATGATTTTCCGGCCCCGGCAAAACCGGGGCTTTCTGTTTTTCTGGCAGGATACCGCTGCGAGCCAGATACGCCCATATCATACGCAACTACTTTGATTATCCGGGCAATCCTTGCCCCGGAGCATTGCTCCGTACCTCCCCATAGGGTACAGTATTGCCTCCAGATGTGGATCACCCTGTAAAGAAACACTTTTTTCGCACTTTTCCGCAGGAGAGCACCCCGCATGAGCGCCACAGCATCCTCCACCAATGGTACCGCTCTCTATGGCGTCATCGGTTGGCCGCTGGCCCAGACACTTTCGCCCCTGTTGCACAATACGGGATTCCGGACTCTGGGCATCAACGCGCTGTACCAGAAATGGGAAGTACCGCCCGAAAAACTGCCCGCCTTTGTGGAACGTGTACGCCTGCTTGATATTCGAGGTTGCTCTGTGACCATCCCGCACAAGGTTGGTCTTTTGCCCCTGCTGGACGAAGTCAGCCCCCTCGCACGTCAGGTGGGCGCCGCCAATACCATTTACTGGAATGGCGACCGCCTTTGCGGCGAAAATACCGATGTGGCGGGATTCATGGCTCCGCTCGCAGACATGCCTCTTGGCGGAGCGGACGTGCTGCTGCTGGGTGCGGGCGGCGCTGCCCGGGCCGTAGCCGCAGGTCTTGCAGCGCCGGGCAATGCAAAGCGCCCTGCCAAAATCTTTGTGGCCACGCCTTCCGATAAATCGCACCTGCCGCTGGCAGAAGAATTCGGCCTTACGCCCCTGCTGTGGAAAGACCGGCACGAGCCTTCGGCCCTGCTGGTTGTCAACACCACTCCCCTTGGCATGCGCGGCAAGGCGGAAGACGATACCCCCTATGATTTTTCACTGGTTGCGCCACTTTCCGCAGCGGGCGCTGCCAAGGCAACACCCCTTGCCTACGATATCGTGTACAACCCCCTCGAAACACGGTTTCTGCGCGAGGCCCGCGTGGCTGGCCGCCGCTGCATATCGGGGCTTGAAATGTTTTTTGGTCAGGGCGATGCGCAGTTCCGCCTCTGGACGGGGCAGGGCCTGCCGCCCGAATCACGCCGCGCCCTTGAGGACGCCCTTGGGCAACAGCCCCAATAAACCGACATGAAAAGCGAGGCTTCCATGCGAATTCTGGTGCTGCACGGCGTCAATCTGAACATGTTTGGCAAGCGCGACCCTTCACAGTACGGCACGGCCACCCTGGCGGACATTGACGCGGCGCTGCAATCGCTTGCCCAGGAACTGGGCGCAACTGTGGAATGTTTTCAGACCAACCACGAGGGCCTGATGGTGGAGCGCATCCACCAGGCGCTTGGTGAGGGTGTTGACGCAGTGGCCATCAATGCGGGCGCATGGACGCACTACAGTTATGCCATCGCTGACGCCCTGGCCATTCTGCCTGTGCCCGTAGTGGAGGTTCACATGTCCAATGTTCACGCGCGCGAGGCGTTCCGGCACCAATCTGTGCTGTCGCCAGTGTGCGCGGGCAGCGTGTGCGGATTCGGCGTTGAGAGTTATCTTCTCGGCCTGCGAGCCGCGCAATCGCTGGCGGCTAAAGCCACAAACAAAGCGTAGTAAAGACGCAGTATATAATTTGCTGGGGTGTGAGCCTAGATTTTTGACTTTTTCTGCTGTAGCGTTGTAGATAGTCTTGTCACAGCGGCACCCCATCAGCTTCTAACCAGAGAGTTCCCATGAACGAAGCCATTAACCTGAACCGCCTGCGCGATCCCGCCTTTACGGAGGAAGTGGATGCGCACAGCGGGCAAAAAGTGTCCACCTGCTATCAGTGCGGCAATTGTACTGCCGGCTGTCCCGCAGGTTTCGTTTACGACATGCAGGTCAACCAGATCATGCGGGCGGTACAGTTGGGCTTGAAGGACGCGGTACTTGATTCGCGTTCCATCTGGATGTGCCTGTCCTGTTCCACCTGTAGCCAACGGTGTCCCAACAACATCGATGTGGCCGGAGTCATGGAGACCCTGCGTCACATGGCCCGCAAGGAAGGCCGCGTGGCCGTTCCCAAGGTGGAAAAATTCTGGTTTTCCTTCCTGGATACGGTGCGCACCTTTGGCCGCACCCACGAAATCGGCACCATGGCACTCTACATGATGCGCTCGCTTCGCGTGTTTACCGACGTTGACCTCGCGCCCGAAGCCCTCAAAAAAGGCAAGCTGGGCCTCAAGCCCCATATTCTGCCGGGCGGGGCAGGGCCGGTTACCCGTATCTTTACGCGCTACAAGGAACGCGCCAAGCGCGAGGGGGTGCGCCCATGAATTTTGCCTACTACCCCGGCTGCTCCGCCAGGGGGTCCTCAAAAGATTACGAAATGTCCACCCAGGCTGTGTGCAAAGCCCTGGACATGAGACTTGTGGATATTCCCGACTGGAACTGCTGCGGCTCCACCCCGGCCCATGCCGTGGATACGGAACTTTCCGCTGCCCTGTGCGTGCGCAATCTTGATATTGCCGCCCAGCAAAAGGCTGAAGTTCTGCTCACGCCTTGCCCCAGCTGCCTTTCCAACCTGCGCATGGCCTCCAAGCGCATGGAAAACCCCGCCTTCCGCAGCCGTGTTGACGAGCTGCTGGACGGCCCCTCGGCCAAAGAATTCCCGCCTGTCACCTCCGTCATGCAGGGCATTGCCGCGCAGATGGAAATGGACGCCATCGCCGCCCGCGTGCGCCAGAGCCTCAAGGGCCTGAAGCTTGTGGCCTACTACGGCTGCCTCATGAGCCGCCCGGCGGAAGTCATGAACTTTGGCGACCCGGAAAATCCCACGCTCATGGAAGAAGTGATGTCGGCCTGCGGCGCGGAAATGCTTGATTTTCCGCTCAAGACCGCCTGTTGCGGCGCGTCCTTCGGTATTCCCGAGCGCCCCATGACAGCCAAGAATTCGGGCCGCATCCTTGAGCTGGCAACCCGCCTTGGCGCGGACGCCATTGTGGTGGCCTGTCCTCTCTGCCAGATGAACCTCGACCTGCGCCAGGATCAGGCCAGCGCGGCCATGGATACCAAGTTCCGCATGCCGGTGCTCTACTTCACCCAGATGATGGGCATTGCCTTTGATCTGCCGGAAGAAGAACTGGGCCTGAACAAGCTGTGCGTGAGCCCCAACGGCCTTATCCGCAAACTGGGCGAGCTGCGCCGCGAGGAAGCGGCCAAACCCACAGAGCAGAAGGCCAAGGCCGCTGAAGGAGGCAGGTAATGAGAATAGGCGTATTTATCTGCCACTGCGGCAGCAACATCGCCGGAACCGTCGATTGCGCCCAGGTGGCGGCCATTGCCCGCACCTACCCGGACGTGGTCTATGCCGATGACCCCATGTACACCTGCGCCGAACCGGGCCAGGCGGCAATTGAGGCTGCCATCCACGAGCACAAGCTCGACGGCGTTGTTGTTGCCTCCTGCTCGCCGCGCATGCATGAGCCCACCTTCCGCCGCACGGTGGAACGCGCGGGGCTGAACCGCTACATGCTCGAAATGGCCAACATCCGCGAGCACGTTTCGTGGATCGGCAAAGACATGGAAGCCAACACCAACAAGGCTGCCGAACTGGTGCAGCTTGCGGTGGAAAAGCTGCGCAACAACAAGCCCCTGCTGGCCAAGAGCTTTGACGTCAACAAGCGCGTGCTTGTCATCGGCGGCGGCGTGGCTGGCATCCAGGCCGCGCTTGACTGCGCCGACGGCGGCATTCAGGTGGTGCTGGTGGAACGCGACGCGACCATCGGCGGCAAGATGGCCAAGCTGGACAAAACCTTCCCCACCGTTGACTGCTCGGCCTGTATTCTCGGCCCCAAGATGGTGGACGTGGCCCAGCACTCCAACATTACGCTCTACGCCTATTCCGAAGTGGAAGACATTTCGGGTTACGTGGGCAACTTTACGGTTAAAATCCGCAAGCGTACCACCTATGTGGACTGGAACCTGTGCACGGGCTGCGGTGCATGCACCGAAAAATGCCCTGCCAAGAAAACGCCCGACACCTTCAATGAACTGACGGGCAACACCACGGCCATCACTATTGCTTTCCCGCAAGCTATCCCCAAGAAGGCCGTCATCAATCCGCAGTTCTGCCGCCAGCTTCTCAAGGGCAAGTGCGGCGTGTGCGCCAAGGTGTGCCCCACCGGGGCCATCAAGTACGACATGGAAGATGAAGTCATCACCGAAGAAGTGGGCAGCATTGTTGCCGCCACCGGTTATGACCTCATGGACTGGACCGTGTACAAGGAATACGGCGGCGGCGCGTACCCCGACGTCATCACCTCCCTGCAGTACGAGCGCCTGCTCTCCGCATCCGGCCCCACGGGCGGGCATGTGAAGCGCCCCTCTGACGGCAGGGAACCCAAGAACATCGTCTTTGTGCAGTGCGTCGGCTCGCGCGACAAATCCGTGGGCCGTCCCTACTGCTCCGGCTTCTGCTGCATGTACACGGCCAAGCAGGCCATCCTGACCAAGGATCACATTCCCGATTCCAAGTCCTTTGTCTTCTACATGGACATCCGCGCTCCAGGGAAGATGTACGACGAGTTTACCCGCCGGGCCATGGAAGAATACGGCACGGAATACATCCGTGGCCGCGTGTCGCAGATTTACCCCGACGGCAACGGCCAGATGACGGTCATGGGCGTGGACACCCTGCTGGGCCAGCCCGTGGAAATCAAGGCCGACCTGGTGGTGCTTGCCGTGGGCGTCGAGGCCAGCAAGGGCTCGCCCCAGCTGGCGGAAAAACTGCGTATCTCCTACGACAGCTACGGCTTCTTCATGGAAAGCCACGTCAAGCTCAAGCCTGTGGAAACCAATACCGCCGGCGTGTATCTGGCGGGCGTGTGCCAGGGGGTCAAGGACATTCCCGCCTCCGTGGCCCAGGGTTCCGCCGCTGCGGCCAAGGTTCTGGCGCTCTTCTCCAAGGACAAGCTTGAAAGCGACCCGCAGATCGCCCAGGTGGACATCCGCCGTTGCGTCAACTGCGGCAAGTGCATCCGCTGCTGCCCCTTTGGAGCCATCAAGGAAGTGGAAATCCGGGGCGAGGGCAAGGCTCAGGTCATCGAGACCGTGTGCCAGGGCTGCGGCCTGTGTACGTCCACCTGTCCGCAGGGGGCCATCCAGCTTTCACACGCTACTGACAACCAGATCCTTGCGGAGGTAAACGCCTTATGCCAGTGCTAAACGGCAAAGAACTGAGAATTGTAGGTTTTCTCTGCAACTGGTGTTCGTATGGCGGCGCGGATACGGCCGGTGTGGCCCGTGCCACCCAGCCAACTGACCTGCGCGTCATCCGTGTTCCCTGCTCGGGGCGCATTGACCCGCTGTTCATCGTCAAGGCGCTGCTCAACGGCGCGGACGGCGTGCTGGTTTCCGGCTGCCACCCCCGCGACTGCCACTACGCAGCGGGCAACTTCTACGCCCGCCGCCGCCTTGAGGTGCTCAAGCAGTTCCTGCCCGTGCTGGGCATTGACGAACGCCGCTTTGAATACACCTGGGTTTCAGCCTCCGAAGGCCAGCGCTGGCAGCAGGTGGTCACGGTCTTTACCGACCGCATCCACAAGCTCGGCCCCGCGCCCAAGCTGGAAGATCCGGAACCGCTGCTCAAAATAGCCGACATGGCGCTGACCTCCCTGCGCTCCCTCGGCACAGGGCAGAACGCCGCCCTGGCCGAACTCAAGGAAGCCATCAAGGCCAAGCTGCCCGAGCTGGACTGTGTGCTGGGCTGGCAGCAGGGCTATGACGCCGCGCACACCGTGCCCCTGTTCATGAAGACCCCCGAGGATGTGGACAAGCTGGTGTGGGGGCCCTTTAACGTCAACAATCCCGCCGTGTACCTGCCCTCGTTCAAGGGCAAAAAGGTGGGCATTGTGGTCAAGGGCTGCGATTCCCGCTCCGTTGTCGAGCTGCTTCAGGAAAACCTGATCCGCCGCGAGGATGTGACCATCTTTGCCCTGCCCTGCGAAGGCACGCTCGACATGGCCCGCGTCAATCAGGATCTGGGTCGCTACACCAAGATCGACGGCGTGACCTATGACGAGGCCGGTGTGACCATCACCGCCGACGGCAAGGATCACCGCTTCTGCATGACCGACTACGCCCAGGGCAAATGCTACGGCTGCACCACGCCTTCGGCAGTGCTGGCCGACACCCTGCTTGGTCAGCCCGTCAAGGTGGACGGCGCACCCAATACCCCGCCGGAACTGGCCCTGCTCGATTCCATGACTCTGGACGAGCGGCTCGCCTTCTGGCGCGGCCAGATGGACCGCTGCCTGCGCTGCTACGCCTGCCGCAACGCCTGCCCCATGTGCGTGTGCCGCGACTACTGCGTCTCCGACAGCCGCGATCCGCACTGGATGACGCAGGAAGACAGCGCCAAGGAAAAACTCTTCTTCCAGACCATCCACGCCATGCATCTGGCTGGCCGCTGCACAGGCTGCGGCGAATGCCAGCGCGCCTGCCCCGTGGGCATTCCCATCCTGGCCCTGCGCCAGCAGATTGCCCGCGCTGTGGCCCAGCTTTTCGACGACTACCAGCCCGGCCTCAACCCGGACGAAGTGCCGCCCCTGCTGGGTTATGAAGTGGTTGAAAAGAACATTCATGAGAGGGACTGGAAATGAGCATGATCCGCTTTGTTACCCCTGACGGCTTGCCCGCGTTTCTTGCCTACCTCTCGCAGAATGGCCGCCGTGTGCTGGTGCCGGTAGAAAAGCCCGCCAACAAGCGCTCTGTGGTCTTTGAGCCGTGGCAGGAAGGCAAGCCGTTTACTCTGGAAAAGGCCACTGTGCCCGCCAAGGAGGCCGTGCTGCCCCAGTGCGAAACCCTGGTGCGCTACAAGAAAACCAAGGATCCGGAAAACCTCGAGCGCGTCACCATGAGCCTGGACGACAAGCCCGAGGCTCAGCCCACCGTGGTTTTTGCCTGCCGCCCCTGCGATGCGCGGGGCTATGCGGTGCTTGACCGCCCCTACCTCAAAGGGCCTTACGCCGATCCTTACTACAAGGCGCGGCGCGAGCAGCTCACGGTGGTTACGCTCACCTGCGGCAGCGGCTGCAACACCTGCTTCTGTCACTGGGTTGGCGGCGGCCCAACCTCCCCCGAAGGCTCGGACGTGCTCATGACCGAGATCGAGGGCGGCTATGTGCTGCAGGCCATCACGCCCAAGGGCGAAGAACTGCTGGCTGCGTCTTCCCTTGCGGAAGGCGCCGAGCTCTTCCCCAAGGCGGAAGCCGCCCGCAAGGAAGCCTGGGCCAGCCTTGTGCCTGCACCCAATATCAAAAACGCGCCCGAAAAAGTGGCTGCCCGCTTTAACGACACGCAGTTCTGGCAGGATCAGACCGACCGCTGCCTCTCCTGCGGGGCCTGCACCTACTTTTGCCCCACCTGCTACTGCTTCACCATCACCGATGAGGGCGAAGGACTGAGCGAAAAAGGTGGCCGCCGTCTGCGCAGCTGGGACAACTGCATGTCCTCGCTGTTCACCCGCGAGGCCAGCGGCCACAACCCGCGCATGCTCAAGGCATTCCGCATGCGCAACCGCGTTTCGCACAAGTACTCCACCTATCCTGAAAACTGGGGTTCGTTCTCGTGCAGCGGCTGTGGCCGTTGTATCAGCAATTGCCCCGTCTGCGTGGACATCCGCTCCATCGTGCTGGCCGCCATCGAAGACGGCAACGATGACAAGAAGTCCACGGACAAGTAGGAGCAGACATGGCAACCAAGAAAACTACCGGCAAAGCCACCACTCCCAAGACTGAGCCCCAAAATACCGCCGCGCCTGAAAAGGCCGCTGCAAAGGCAGAACCCGCTGTGGATACCAAGCCTACTGCCGCCGCCAAGCCAGCCGCCAAGCCGGGCCTCAAGCCCGCGCCCGACGGCGGCATGCTGCGCGAAATCACGGCCCGTCCCATGATGCAGGGCAACCCCTACCTGCCCATGCCCGCCACTGTGGCCGAAGTCATACAGGAAACCGGCAACATCAAGACCCTGCGCGTGGTGCTGGACGATGATGCCGCCATGAAGTCCTTTACCTACGAACCCGGCCAGGTGGGCCAGCTCTCCGTATTCGGCGCTGGCGAATCCACCTTCGTCATCAACTCGCCGCCGTCGCAGAAGAACTACCTCCAGTTCTCTGTCATGCAGGCGGGCGAAGTGACCTCGGCCATCCACAGGCTCTCACCCGGCGACAAGGTGGGCGTGCGCGCTCCCTTGGGCAATCACTTTCCCTATGCCGACTGGAAGGGCAAGGACATCTTCTTTGTGGGCGGTGGCATCGGCATGGCACCTATCCGCACCATCATGCTGCACGTGCTGGAACACCGCGCCGACTTTGGCAAGGTGAGCCTGCTCTACGGCGCGCGTTCCCCGCGCGACATGGCCTTCAGCTATGAAACGGAAGACTGGCTGCGCCGCGACGATCTGGACTGCACCCTGTGCATCGACGCCCCCTTTGACGGCTGGCCGCACAAGGTAGGCCTGATCCCCAACGTGCTGCTGGAACTGAACCCCGATCCCAAAAACTGCGTGGCTGTGCTCTGCGGCCCGCCCATCATGATCAAGTTCACGGTGCAGGCCCTGCAAAAGCTCAACTTTGCGCCTGAAAACATCGTGACCACACTTGAAAAACGCATGAAGTGCGGCGTCGGCATCTGCGGACGCTGCAACATCGGCGGCCGCTACGTCTGCGTGGACGGCCCCGTGTTCACCTGGCAGGAATTGCAGGATCTGCCGCCGGAACTGTAAAATTCCACGGCATTCAGCATAGTCTGTTTGCGGGGGGTTCCCTTGTGATTGCCCTTGGGCAGCCATAATGGAGCCTCCCTTTTTTGCGCCCAGTTGGAGTTCTGCCTGCACACTCGCGCAGACCACTGAGCCAGGCCGGTTTTGCCGCTGCGCATCCATTCGGCGACAGTTGACAGGACGGGCGCAGTGGGTCAAGGAAGTACAACGCTTTCTTCAAGGGAGTATTCATGAAAAAAATGCTGATTCTCTGTTGCCTGATGCTTGGACTGCCCGTGGCTGTTCAGGCCAGCAACGACAAGATTGATCCTTCCACCTACATCTGCGCCGAGCTCGTGACCCAGCCCATGACCGAAGGCGGCCAGCCGCCCATATTTGAAGGCCTGCAAATTGACGGCTATGTGAGCGCCAAGATGGGCAACCCCATTGCAGACCCGGAGACACTCGCCCCCATGCTGGGCCAGGTTTACGGCGCCTGCCAGGTTGACCCCACCAAAAAGGTTGCCGCCATTTGGCAGGAAGCCCGCAAGACATTTCCTGTTGATACAGGGAGCACATGGCGCGCGGACAAGACCCTGTGCAAGGATTACACCGCCAACCCCGACGATGGCAGTGGCTTTGTGATCTGGCTTGACGGCTACAACCGGGGCAAGAGCGGCAAACCCGCATCCGTGCTTAACAGCGATGACACCCTCAAGGCCTACCTTGACGCTTGCAGCAAAAAACCCGATTCCCTCATGCTGGACGTGCTGGCCGAAAGCGCCAAGTAGCCCAATCCCTCCCCCAAAATTTGAAGGCCGCAGATTGCAAAATCTGCGGCCCTTGTATTTGAAAAAAGCAAGAACAGAGCATGTTAATTTGAACTGCTACCTCCGCTGAAGATGGCACAATGACAGGGCTGCTCTAAAAAATAACCATGTAAAGCGGTATGGTGATCATGGAAAGCAACGTTGTCAGGCTGACGGCCTGCGCCCCAAATTCAGGGTCAGTATGGTAGTGGGCGCTCAAAATAGCCGCCTGGGCCATCACCGGCAGGGATGCCTGGATAATGAAAACCTTGCCCATGAGCGCAGGCACCGGAAAGAAATAGAGCAGGCCAAGCATCACGAGCGGGCCAAGCATCATGCGCCCCATCGCCAGCAGAACCATATCCTTGCCGATCCTGATACTGCGCAATCCCATGTCGTAGATGGAAATACCAATAAAAATCATGGCAAGCGGCGTAGTGAGATTACCCAGCGAGCGGGCGACGTTCTGTAAAAATTCGGGCAGTTCAACGCCCAGCATTGTCAGAATCAAACCCGTTATAAAACCCAGGAAAGGCGGAGAAAATACTTGCCTGACCCGGGTGCGCAGAGGAATTTTTCCTCTGTTTTCAGTAATATCGCAGGTGATCGAGTAGACCCCCACAGTCCAGAAAAAAACCGTGCTCGCGGCATAGTACAGCAGCACATAGGGGATGGAACTTTCGCCGAACAGGGCCAGATTAACGGGAATACCAATAAAAATTGTGTTCGAATTGGCCACGCTGGCGCAGAACAGGCCAAAATGCTGCCTTTTGACGCGGGCCAGCTTGGCAAGCACAATGGCCATCGCAAAGGTGAGGGTCACCGAGCCCAACGGCAGCAGCGCCCCCTTTGCCAGCATGAGCAGATCGTCCCGATGGAACGAGTGCATGATGGTGTACATAAGAAAGGGCGGTAGGGCGATCTGGGTGATCAGGCGCGGCAGCACAATGCGGGTTTCCGCGCCAAACCAGTTGCGCGCCGCCAGCATGAACCCCACAAAGCCCAGCAGCATCAGCCCGAATACACCGCCCAGCGCATGCAAAAACGCCATGTCTCTTTATCCTTTCAAAATGCTCTTTCGCAACTTGCGCTCAGGGGCCAGAAAACCCCCACAAGCCAGAAAACAAATCCGGCTCGTGGGGGCTTTGAATCATTTCGCTCAGTTAGTTAGATTTCCTTGTAACGCCCGCCATTGGCAGCCGAGCTGACCAGATAGGCATAACGCCGCAGCACGGGGTAAGGACAATCCTTCTTGGGCACCACAAGGGCGGCGCGCCGCTTGGCAAGCTCGGCCTCGTCCACAAGCAGATCCAGCTTGCGGTTGGGAATGTCGATATGGATGGTATCGCCTTCGTGCACCAGAGCGATAACGCCACCGTCCGCTGCTTCGGGCGAAATGTGCCCGATGGCCGCGCCATTGGTGCCGCCTGAGAAACGGCCGTCCGTCAACAAGGCAACATCCTTGCCAAGGCCCATGCCTGTGATGGCCGCCGTGGGCGAGAGCATTTCGCGCATGCCCGGGCCCCCGCGCGGGCCTTCGTAACGGATCACAACGCCGTCCCCGGCCTTGATCTTGCCGTCAAGAATGGCCTTCATGGCGTCTTCTTCCGACTCAAACACCCGTGCCGTGACGTCGCGGCACATCATTTCGGGTGCAACGGCAGACTGCTTGACCACAGCGCCCTCGGGGGCCAGGCTGCCGCGCAGAATGGCAATGCCGCCCTGCTTGGAGTAGGGGTTTTCAACGCTGCGGATCACTTCAGGGTTCATGACGCGGGCGTTCATGATCTTGAGGTTTTCGCCCACGGTCTTGCCCGTGGCGGTCATGCAGTCCTTGTTGATGAGGCCCAGCTTGTCCAGCTCGGTCATGACGGCAGGGATCCCGCCCGCGTTGTCCAGATCAACCATGTAATGCTTGCCCGCCGGGGAAAGCTTGCACAGGTTGGGGCTCTTTTTGCTGACTTCGTCAAAAATTTCCAGGCCAAGCTTCAACCCGGCCTCGCCAAACACGGCGGGCAGGTGCAGCACGGTGTTGGTGGAGCAGCCAAGGGCCATATCCACGGCCACTGCGTTGGCAATAGACTTGGGTGTTACGATGTCCAGCGGGCGGATGTTCTTGCGCAGCAGATCCATAACCCGCATGCCCGCCGTTTTGGCAAGGCGGATGCGCGCGCCGCTCACAGCGGGGATGGTGCCGTTGCCGGGCAGGGCCACGCCGATGGTTTCAGACAGGCAGTTCATGGAGTTGGCCGTGAACATGCCCGCGCAGGCGCCGCAGCCGGGACAGGCGCGTTCGGCCATGTATTCCAGCTCTTCTTCGGTCATGGCGCCGCTGCGCACCTTGCCCACGGCTTCAAACACGGTGATAAGATCGCCGCGCTTACCGGGGCCGATGTCGCCGGGCAGCATGGGGCCGCCGGAAACCAGCACCGAAGGGATGTTCAGGCGCATCATGGCCATGAGCATACCGGGAACGCACTTGTCGCAGTTGGGAATGAACACCAGGGCGTCAAAGGCGTGACCGCGCGCCATAATTTCAATGGAATCCGCGATGAATTCACGCGAGGGCAGGGAAAAACGCATGCCTTCGTGGTTCATGGCCAGGCCGTCGCACACGGCAATAGCCGGGAACTGCAGCGGCGTACCGCCCGACATACGTACACCGGCCTTGACCGCATCGGCCAGGCTGTTCAGGTGCATATGCCCGGGAACAACCTCGCTGGCGGCATTCACAATGCCTACCAGGGGGCGTTCCATTTCTTCTCTGGTGAGGCCCAGAGCATAGAGCAGGGAGCGGTGGGGGGCTTTTTCCAGCCCGGACTTCATTTTTTTGCTGCGTGCTTCATCATCCATGACGGTATCCTTATGGTATGAACAACAAACATTCCTCTTGCGCCCGCAATCGGAATGAGAATGGTACGGTAATTTTTTGCGCCCGTAAACACGCCATAGCCGCCCCTGCCGCCCTGCCGAACAGAAAATTACCATCCAGACGTATGGCAATCCCCCCGGCTGAACAGGTATTTTTTCCGCACAGGCCTCAGCCACTTGAGCGCGCCGCCGAAGTGAGCTAATTTCCCGGCATGCAAAGCTCTACCCCAACCCTGGCCCGTCGCTACATATTCAAGCTCGTGGCCAATATCGCCTCCGTCCCGGTCTACCTTGTCATGGAGGCCATTCTGCCCCGCGCGCTCGGGCCGCAGATGTACGGCAATTACAGCTTTGCCACCAACCTGTTCCAGCAGCTTTCCGGCTTTCTGGATATGGGAACCTCCACCTGCTTTTACAATTCCCTCTCGCGCCGTCAGGCAGAGACCGGCCTCATCGGCTTTTACATGCGCGCCACAGCTGCGGTATTCGCCATTATCTTGCTGGCCGCAGGCCTGCTGCAGATTCCTGCGGCTGGCGAGCTGCTCATGCCAGATGTGCCCCTCTGGCTCGCGCCGCTGGCAGCCTTGTGGGCTTTTTTGACATGGTGGGGCCGGGTGCTGCGCTCCATGAACGATGCCGTGGGCGCGACAGTTTCTTCCGAAATGGTGCGCACCGTTGTTTCGCTGTTTACGGTGGGCTTGCTGGGGCTCATGTTCTGGGCCGACTGGCTGAACATCCACACGCTCTTTGCCCAGCAATACCTCATGCTTGGGGCAACTGCCCTTGGGTACTGGCTTGTTACGCGCACCTACTGGCGGCAGGCGGGCATTCCCCTGCACTTCCGGCTCACACCTGAGCAGACGCGCGCCTATGGGCGGGAATTTTTCAATTACAGCCACCCGCTGTTCGTGCAGGCCCTGCTTTCCTTTTTGCTCCTCACTGCCGAGCGCTGGCTGCTGCAATGGTTTGACGGCAGCGTGGAACAGGGCTTTTTTGCCCTTTCCCAAAAAGTCAGCATGGCCTGCTTTCTTTTTGTTTCAGCCATGACACCTCTGGTCATGCGCGAACTTTCCATCGCCTGGGGCAACAATGACCGCGAGGCCATGGGCCGCCTGCTCACGCGCTTTGCCCCGCTGCTGTACGTAGTGGCCGCCTATTTTTCGTGCTTTACGCTGGCCGAAGGTTCCGCCCTGGTGAACTTTTTTGGCGGCGCGCAGTTTGCCGCTGCTACCCTGCCCGTGCAGATCATGGCGCTTTACCCCCTGCATCAGGCCTATGGGCAGCTTGCCGGATCAGTTTTTCACGCTACGGGCCGCACCAAGGTGCTGCGCAATATGGCGGCGCTGGAATGCATTTACGGTTTCAGCACAGCGTGGTTTCTGCTTGCGCCGCCGGAATATTATGGGCTTGGCCTCGGAGCCGTAGGGTTGGCGATCAAAACCGTGTGCGTGCAGATCATCACGGTGAACGTGTATCTTTGGCTGGCCTCGCGCTTTATTCCGCTCAAGTTCTGGCGCAACGTGGCCCATCAGGTATGGAGCCTCGCCGTCTTGCTGCTGCTGGCTTTTGGCTGCCGCCAGCTTACGCTCTATCTTGGCATTGGCGATGTGGATTCCCTGCCGCGTTTTCTTGTTTCCGGCGTCATCTACACCGCGGCTATCGGGCTGCTCTGCCTGGGCATGCCCGCTGTAATGGGCTTTTCCCGGCAGGAATTGCGCGAAGTATTCATCCGGTTCAGCAAATCCAGATCGCACAGCTAACCCCCTGTCCAACAAAAGAGAAAGGCCGGACAGTGGTCTGCTCCCCATCAAGTGGACAGGCCAAAAAGGCCAGGACGAATATTCAATCGGCCAGCTTTTCCCGAAATTCTATCGGAGAGAGCTGGCCGTGTTTTCATACTTCGTAGCTTCCACAGTGCAAGAAGCGGCAGAATTCAGGTAAACTTTTTGGGGAAAATGTCGTCAAGAAAAGGAGGAGTACAAAACTGTGCGCGCGTGAGGTGTCGGAATGGACTTTTTTGATGATATTTTGACAGCCACATATTTAAAGAGGGCCAGCTTGAGCCTTCTGCTGGATAGTTTGCCGCAGTCAGTGCCCCCAACTTACACATCCGGCAAAGAAATGCTGGCCGCAGCCTTGACCGGGCGAATCCGGACTGATGCATCCATGTTGCGGCAAGGGGCGAAAAATGCCACTGAAGGGGCAAATATTGCCACGCTGATTGCAACGTCCACATCCTCGGTGCGCGACAACCTGAACAAGATGTTGACCCTTGCCCAAGAGGTGAAGGCTGACCCGACCAAGGGCAGCGTCAACGGCGCCGCGTTTACAGCCCTCGCCGGGGAGCTCTCATCAGTTGCTTCTGGAACAAAATACAATAATATTTCTTTGTTAAATAAAAATGGCTGGACGAACGATAGTCGCCTCACTATCAGCGGCGACGGAAAATCCTCCACCTTTAAACTGCAGATGGGATACGGTAGTTCAACCTTTACACTGAACGATTTGTCGTATCTGGATTACCTGAAGAGTGTTGATTTAAGCAGCGGCTCGCTCGATGTAAATGCGCTTATCAGCGATCTTTCAACACAAATAAACACAGTAAATGTAATATATAGTCGGAATAATTCGCTATCTGGATCTTACACAAGCGAGGCGAAAGTCTTGGTGGAACAGGCAGGCATTCTGGATAAGGCCGCCAAGGATGCGATGCCGAGTGAGGAAGACCCGCTTTTGCGGGATATTGGCAGTATTATTTCCACAACATCCTGAGCGCTGTTGTTGCGCAAATATCCTTGGGCATGCTCGGTTTATATCCCGGCAATGCTCCCACCCACCAACATTCCGGATTGTTGCATTTCTCCCCGCGCAGCAACCAGCGGCACTTCGTGCACCGACTTCACTTGGCCTCGTACTAAAAACTTAGCAAGCGGCTCTTGCACATGTTCCGCCTGTTCGCTTTTACGGTGTCTACCTGATGGGTGGGCATAGCAGTGCTGCCCAGGTGCCCTTTATACTGAGGCCAGCGCTGCTGAGGGTAATCGAATCCGTCCTTTGTCTTTACACTGCCGCATCAAGCAGCAGATTGTCTCTATGGATAACCTCAGGATAGTGCGCATCGCCCAGAATAGCTGCGACTTCGTGCCTTTTCAGGCCCATAATTTTTTTCAGGTCTGAGGTGCTGTAGTTGGAGAGGCCCACGCCAAGGCTTTGCCCTTCGTGCAGCACGCGTACCAGCCCGCCCTGCTGAAAGTTGCCCTCAACGCGGAACACGCCGCCGGGCAGGAGGCTGCCGCCCTTGTGCAGCAGGGCCTTGGCCGCGCCAGCGTCCACATGCACGCTGCCCGCCGGATCAGACTGATAGGCCAGCCAGAATTTTCGGCGCGGTATGGCATGCCGCGCCGGGCAAACCCATGTGCCGCCCGTAAATGGCTCATGTCCCTGCGGAGCCGGACAAATACCGCTGGCGGCAAAGGCCCGCGTGATAATCTCCGGCTCGCGCCCCGGCAAAATCAGCGTGGGAACGCCAATCTGCGCGGCGCGACGGGCAGCCAGCAGCTTAGAATACATACCGCCCGTGCCTACGGAAGTCTTGCCGCCGCAAAGCTGACCCAGATCAAGGGCCGCCACATCATCAATGTGATCCATGATGGGGGCGTTGGGGTCTTTTTGCGGATCGGCAGCCAGCACGCCCGAGGCGGAAGTGAGATTGATGAAAAGATCAGCTCCGGTCAGATTGACCAGAAGGCTTGCAAGGCAGTCGTTATCGCCGAACTTCAGTTCGCTGATGGATACGGTGTCGTTTTCGTTGACAATGGGCAGCACGCCCCATTCCAGCAGTTCGGCAAAGGTATTGCGCGCGTTAAGGAAGCGCTGACGCGCGCGCAGGTCATCGCGGGTCAGCAACACCTGAGCGGTGGGCATGCGGTGGGCTAAAAACACCTTGTCCCAGCTCTGCATGAGCTGCCCCTGCCCCACTGCTGCCGCAGCCTGACGCGCCGCGAGGCCTGTGGTTTCAACCACATGCCCGCGCGTGGCAAGCGCCGCCCTGCCTGCGGCTACAGCGCCGGAAGAAACAAGCACCAGCCGACGCGGCTCCGCGCCACCAGCATTACCGGATGCCGCATCGCCCGCAGGCAGCAGGTTGCGCAAACGCGCCAACTGCCCGGCCAGATTTTCCAGCACAGGCATGCTCAGGCCCTGGGCATCGGTGAGTACGGCGCTGCCTACTTTGACAACCACCACCCGCGCCTGAGCAAGCACCCGGGCGCGTTCCTGCCGCCAGTCTTCCGTCGGCGCTGTCATATATGCTCCACAGACCGCTACTCGCGGGTATAGATCACTTCAATTTCGGGGAAGTCCTCTTCCTCATCACCGTCTGTATCGGCAAAATGCAGGATAGGCGCGTGGCTGGCGGTTTCATCGCGCATGCGCCACAGCTCTTCCACCAGCGGCTCAACGTCGATGTTGTCCCGCGCGGAAATAAAAAAGATATTCCGACCGTCGGCTTTGGCCCTGTTTTTCAGTTCTTCCAGACGCTCAGGGCTGATGAGGTCGATCTTGTTGACCACCTCAATCTGCTGACGCTCGCCCAGCTCTTCGTCAAAACGGCGCAGTTCCTCATTGATGAGGTTAAAGCCCGCCCAAGGGTCATCCTCGCCCACATCTTCCACGCTGAGAATGTGCACGAGAAAACGTGTGCGCTCCACATGCTTGAGGAAGCGCAGCCCTAGCCCCTGACCTTCATGCGCGCCTTCTATAAGGCCGGGAATGTCGGCAATGACCATGCGCCTGTCGGGATCCACTTCGTCAATCATCACGCCGAGGTTGGGCGTGAGCGTGGTGAAGGGATAGGCCGCGATCTTGGGACGCGCCGCAGAGACCTGCGAAATAAAGGTGGATTTGCCCGCATTGGGCAAGCCCAACAGACCGGCATCGGCCAGAATCTTCAACTCAAGGCGAAGATTTTTTTCTTCGCCCGGCTCGCCGGGCTGGCAAAAGCGCGGCGCGCGCATGGTGGAAGACTTGAAATGCTCGTTGCCCTTGCCGCCGCGTCCGCCGCGCGCAACCATCACTTCCGCTTCAGGATCGCTGAGGTCGGCCAGCAGCTCTTCACCATCCGGGCCTTCAACAAAAACAAGCGTGCCCACCGGCAGGTGCAGCACCATGTCTTCACCTTTTTTGCCATCGCACTGGCTGCCCTCGCCGGGGCGACCATTACGGGCTTCGTAAAGGCGCTTGAGGCGAAAATCGTACAAAGACAGCAAACGGCCATCGGCTTTCAGCAACACTGAACCGCCGTCACCACCGTTGCCGCCGTCCGGGCCGCCGCGCGGCACAAACTTTTCACGCCGAAAAGACAAACAACCGTGCCCGCCCTTACCGGCGCGCACCTGAATTCGAGCTTCATCTACAAATCGCATGGGATATCCTTGCGGTCAGTCCGCGCGGCTGCGCCTGCATTGCTGGCGCTCGCCGTATTGTATAAGGGGCTGCCGTTCCGAAAAACCGCGCAAAACATGCAGCAATGCAGGTCAGCGCCATGTGGCAAACACCTGCTTGCCCTACGCTGCCTGCTTTTCGGTCTGTGGCCTTGCGCCACACATACCCCAGCACAAACACCGAGAGGGAAGAAGCCTCGCGGCCCCTTCCCTCATCGGCAAATTCCACGCGGCCGCTTAGTCGGCGGCCGCCTCCACATGCACGCGCGTGTGAACGCGACGTTTGCGGATATACTTCTCAAAGCGCACAACGCCGGCCACTTTGGCGAACAGGGTAAAATCCCTGCCCATGCCCACGTTCACACCGGGGTAAACGGTAGTGCCGAGCTGACGCACCAGAATATTGCCAGCCAGAACGCTCTGACCGCCAAAACGCTTTACGCCGCGGCGTTGGCCTTCACTGTCGCGACCGTTGCGCGAAGAGCCGCCTGCTTTCTTATGTGCCATGGTAGCCTCCCTGGGGCGCCGACCCTGTGGACCGGCGGGGCAAAATAAATATCTTTCAACGCGCCCTGCACGAATGCGGGGCTATTGGCAGACCATGCCCGCGGCCTGCCGAACCTCAGCTAAAGCCGGGTTCTAGGCGTTGATGCTCTTAACGCGAATGGTGGTGTAATCCTGGCGGTGACCGCGCAGCTTGCGCGAGTCATTACGACGCCAGCGCTTGAACACCTTGATCTTGGGTCCGCGCCCGTGATCCACCACTTCCGCCATAACGGCGGCCCCGGCAAGATAGGGAGCGCCGACTTTGCATTCAGCGCCGCCGACCATCAGCACCTTGTCCAGGGAAATCTCGCTTCCGGCCTGAACCGCAAGCTTTTCCACAACTACTTTAGAACCTTCTTCGACGCGGTACTGTTTTCCGCCGGTCTCGATAATCGCGTACATATCAACCTCCAAAAAGAGAAAGGCATATTTGCCCCACAGGCCGACAAATGTCAAGCGCGTTTTGCAGAAATTTTTGCAAAACTCGCTACAACAGTCCGCGACTTGCGCGAGTGGCGAGAATACACAACTTCATAGCGGGGAGCAATGTCTTTTTGCGCCCGAGCACGCGCCGCCTCGCCCTTTCATTTTCGGCCGCACTTGCACAGCCGCAAGCCTGCTGCTATCTCTGGGGCGCATGAACACAGCCCCCACACATCTCACACTTGATATCACCGCCCTTTCGCACGATGGGCGCGGCATTGCTCGCCTTGCGCCGACGGACGACCATGCCAGCAAGGGCACCGTCATATTTGTGGCAAATGCCCTGCCGGGCCAGCGGGTGAACGCGCGCGTTTTGCGGCGCAAGTCCTCCTTTATAGATGCGGAAACCGCATCCCTGATCCAGAACGCGCCGGACGCCGTCGATCCCATTTGCCCCCACCATGCCGAGTGTGGCGGCTGCCCCTTGCAAACCATGCCCTATGCGCAGCAGCGTTACTGGAAGCGCACTCTGACAGTGGACGCCCTGACCCGCATTGGCAAGTTTGACCGGGAGCTGATTGAAACTATACTTCCGCCCGTCACTGGCTCACCCGCGCTGACGCGGTTTCGCAATAAAATGGAATTTGCCTTCGGGCACGACACGGACAACAAGGCCGATTTGAAACTCGGCCTGCGACGCCGCAATGGCCGCGATGTGGTCGATGTGCCGCACTGCGCCCTCATGCCGCCCGAAGCGCTACAGATAGTAAGCATGGTGGGCAAACTGGCAGCTGAAAGCGGATTTGCCGCCTACACAGCACCCAATGCAAGGGAAGGTCAGCCCTTTCGCCCCACGCAAGGTCAACAAAGACTAGGCCGCCGGGGCGGCTTTGCCCGGAGCACCCCGCGCAGCCACGCCATCCCGATTCACGAGGTCGTGGACAATGGCTTCTGGCGTTTTTTTGTGCTGCGGCGCGGCCTTGCTGCGGACATGCGCACTCCGCGCTGGTGGGCCCTGTGCATCACAAGCCCTGGCGATACGGCGCAGCGAGCAGCTGTGCGGTTGCTCGGCAGGGAGGTGCTGGCGGCATTTCCCCAGTTGTCGGCATTTATCCATGAAGAACGCGCCACCGCTGATGCCTTTGCTTTTGGCGAAAAGCGCGTGCAGACCCTGGACGACACTGGCCGGGAAAATCCCTCAGCCGCACGGTTGTTTCTGCCCCTTGCCGACATGAACTTTACCCTTGATGCGGCTTCATTCTTTCAGGTGAATACTGGCGGGGCGCAGGCGCTTGCGCATGCGGCACAGCGCATGCTCGCGTCCGACAGACCTACGGATTGCCAACACAATGTCCGCCCTCGAGGTCTGCTCGATCTTTATTGTGGCGTTGGCGCACCTGGCCTGCTGCTGGCGCGCAACTATTCCGCCCTGCTCGGCCTGGAGCAGGACAGCCGCGCCGTGAAGCTTGCTGCCATAAATGCCAGGGCCAATGACATCAATTACTGCCAGTATGAGGCAGGGGATGCGGCGTATCGCCTTGAGCACCTTGCGCCTCTAGAACCTGCAAGCCGCTGGCAGGCAGCTGGGTTTGACGAGTCAGCCAGCATTCCGCAGGCAACAGATGCTCTGGCAGATCCGCCAAGGGCCGGGCTTTCGCCGCGCGCGCTGGATGCGCTCATGCAGATCGCGCCAGACAGAATCCTTTATATATCCTGCAACCCGGCTACGCTGGCGCGAGACGCCGCGCAACTGCGCTCCAGGTATTCCCTGGAGCGGCTTGAAGCGGTAGACCTTTTCCCTCACACGCCGCACCTCGAGTGTCTGAGCCTCTGGCACAGGCTCGACTAAGCCGCAGGCAGACATTTTTTTGCAAATTTGCCAGAGCCGATTTTTGGTATCAACAGCCAGTTTTCCGCGCCTATGGCCCCTAAGGAATGCAGCGTAATCACAAGTTTCCGCCCAAAGTCATTGACGCGTCGGGTCGCCTGTGATAATTTGAACAGCGTTAAGGGGACCATGACGCTTACAGGTTCCAGCCACGTGCGCGGAGGCCTTATGTCGTTCAAGGATTTTCTTAAGCAGCAGCAAACCGGTATGGAAGCCATGGCCAACACAGGGGTCATCGGACTGCATCTGGTGAGCGGCCCCGCAGTGGGTTTTGCCATTGGTTATGGCATTGACCACTGGTTTGGCACCAGCCCATGGGGCAAGCTGGTTTTTCTGTTCATCGGCATAGCGGCAGGTTTTTTGAACGTGTATCGCGACACTCAGGCCCTGCTGCGCAAAATGGCGGCGCAGGACGCCCGCCGGAAAGGCCTTGCGCCGGAACAGCAAAACGAAACGCCCCCAGCGGGGCAAGGCAAAACAGACAGCCGTGCGCAGACTGAAACAGATGATACACAGCCTTGACGCCTGGCTTTGGCGGCGCGGCATTGATCACCCGGCTATCCGTGTTTTGCTGCGTAACGAAATTTTGCTCGCCGCATGCAGCCTTTTGATCGGCGGGCTGGCCTTTACGGCCACACCCTGGTTTTTCTGGTTTGGAGTGGGCCTGACCATCATGGCCTGGACATTTTGGGGATTGGCGCGCTTTTTTCTGCGCAAGGGCCTGGGGGATTACAGCACGGCCTTTTTGCGCATAGTACTGGTGCGCTGGATGGGTCGGATGGTTATAATCGGCGCGCTTCTCTATGTTTCGCTGATTGTGTATCAAGCCCCTGTTTTCGCCATAGTAGGCGGCATGGCCGCAGCCGGAGCTTGCGCTCTGGCAAGTTATGCCCTGGCAGCGCGTGGACCGCGACGCCGGGCAGACTAACCGGAAAGGCCTGACAGCCAACCCGGGGCACGGCAGCCGCAACACGGCAGGGCAAATGCCCAAGGCCGCAAATTTTGGGGAATGGCCCGCACGGGTCTAACATTAACGCCGCGCTTTGGCGCGTACTCACCAGGAGGCATGGCTCATGGCAGGTGGTTTGCCGCATCCGGTATTGCTCTCCACATTTATGGGCATGGACGAGATCGCCATCGGTGGAACGATGGTGGAATTCAAACATGTGTTCTACTCCTGGGTCTGTATGGCCATTCTGTTCACCGTAGCGTTGATCATGCGCCGTCGGCTGACCATGGTTCCCGGAGGTTTGCAAAACTTTTTTGAAGCCTTGGTGGATACCATCGAGAACTTCATCCTTGCCACCATGGGTGAGCATGGACGCAAGTTCGTTGGCCTCCTGGCTGGCATGTTCATCTACATCTTCGGCATGAACCTTATGGGTCTTGTGCCCGGCTTTGACGCTCCTACAGCCAACCTCAACACCACCGTGTGCATGGCGCTGTTCGTGCTCGTGTTCTACAACGCCGTGGGTCTGATCCGCTGGAAGGCGCACTACATCCACCACTTTACCGGTCCCTCCAAGGTGCTCATTCCGCTCATGTTTCCGCTTGAAGTGGTTTCGCACCTTTCGCGCCCGGTTTCGCTTTCTCTCCGTCTTTTCGGCAACATCCGCGGTGAAGAAATCGTTATGGTGCTGTTCTTCGTAATGGCTCCCATACTCGGCACCCTGCCCATCTACGCCCTCTTCCTTTTGGGCAAGACCATGCAGGCTTTCGTGTTCTTCATGCTGACCATGTTCTACATCAAGGGCGCGCTTGAAGCACCCGAGCATTAGGCCGATGGCCACGGGCTGCCTGCGGCCCGCCGAATAAACATCGGCAAATTGCGGGACGTTACACACGACACATAGTGGGGAATGGTCGATAACGACCCAACAATACAACAGTGCAAGGAGTGTCTCATGCGTAAGTTTCTGATGATCGCCCTGAACACCGTGGCCCTTCTCGGCATGGCCACCATGGCTTTTGCTGCCAACCAGCTCGACGCCTCGGCTCTGGGCTACACCTGCCTGGCCGCCGCCCTTGGCATCGGCATTGCCGCTTTCGGTTGCGGCATCGGCATGGGCCTTGGTCTGAAGGGCGCCTGCGAAGGCGTTGCCCGCAACCCTGACGTGAGCGGCAAGATCACCGGTACCATGATTCTGGCCTTCGCCTTCATCGAATCGCTGGCCATTTACGCCCTGGTTATCAGCTTCATCCTGCTGTACGCCAACCCCTACGCGTAAGTCCGGATCACATTGATTTGTAAAAAGGCGGCCCTTGGGCCGCCTTTTTTTATTTGCAACAGGTCATATCTGCTACGTCTGTAGCTATTGATACGAATCCGATACTGCTTCAAATCAGCAATTTTTTGTTATCCAAGCTGCCTGCAACAGTAAAAAATATGAAGATAAAACCTTGCCTCAGTCACAACACCTGCCAAGAAAAGTCAAACATTGTTGGGCCCACACTTCCACCCGGATAGACTTGATATATAAAAAAAGACCGTTATCTGCCTACAGCAAATACCTTTCCTTGAGTCAGCATTCAGTAAGCTTCGTAAGAGGCTTAACCTTTGTTAACTTTTATGGTATAGATTTTGTCCTACATAGCATTTAGAGCCTAACATACTGAAATAACAGGTGGCCAACTTGTGACACTGTGTTAGCTGCAACTTGCTAAGTGGTGAAATAAATTTTATCAAAAAAGTCAGCAGGAAAAAGCTAAGGCACGGCTCCACCGCCCTTAATCCCAGCTGGATATTGCAGGCATAGCACTCTTCTTCTCCTGCTATTTAGCGAAGTTGCCTGCCATGCGCGCCATGTATTCACAAAGCTTGCGCCTGTGTGTATTTCTGCTATAAAATCAAATTCACAAAGTTTGTAACAACAAGACACGCTTGGCATCCCAGAAGGTACAACATGGTCAACCCACCCAAGAGCAAACACATTCCACGCGCGACTATCCAGCGCCTTGCCACATATGTTCAGGTGTTGGAAAATTTCGCACGTGACAGTGTCGAAGTCATTTCATCCAATCCCCTTGCAGAAGCCTGCGGCGTCAACGGCTCGCAGGTGCGCAAAGACCTTGCTTACTTCGGTGAATTCGGCATCCGTGGCGTTGGCTATCATGTCAAATCGCTCATTGCCGCCATAACCTCATCCCTGGGTGTTGACCGCGAATGGCGCATGGCGCTGATCGGTGTCGGCAACCTCGGCAAGGCCATTCTGAACCACGGCGAATTCCGCTCCCGGGGATTCAATATTGTGGGTATTTTCGACTGCGACCCCTTTAAGATCGGCGAAATTGTCCATGGTCTTGAAGTGCACTGCACACGCGACCTCAAGGACATGGTGACAGATCTGAACATCGAGATCGGCATCATCACCACTCCGCCGGAGCGGGCGCAAAGGGCCGCGCAGCACTTGATGGACGCAGGCATTACCTCCATTTTGAACTTTGCCCCCTCGCGCATCAAGGTGCCGGACAGAATCAACGTGGAGTACGTGGACTTTTTCCACCACCTCTATGCGCTGGCGTTCAACCATCCCCAGACACGGTAATCAAACGTGGCACTCACTTCTGTGACATCCTGGCCAGGGCGCTTTCATGACGCCCTGGCTTTTTTGACCCGCCTTGTCCCCCCCCGCCCCTGCTGCACCGCAGATTCTCTCAGCGCGGCCATGCCTTTTTTTGCCCCGGTGGGTCTGGTGCTTGGCGCACTTTGCACGGCAGCCGCCTTTGTCTGCCTGTGGGTCTTTGACGCTCCAGACACAGGTTTTGCAGGCCGCTGTATCGTTGCCGCCCTTGCCGCCTGGGCCTGGATGCTTTGCGAAATATGGGCAACACGAGGCCTGCACTGGGACGGATTATCAGACCTTGGCGATGCCGTAAGCAGCGGAGCCACCGGCGAACGCTTCTGGACTGTACTTCGGGATAGCCGCCTTGGCGCATTTGGGGCTTTGCATCTTCTTGTGGCATTCAGCGGTTTATGGCTGGGCCTCACATGGCAACTTGCCAACGGCCAGTGGATTGCCCCCCTGCTCGCGCCCGCCTGGGGTCGCGCAGCCTGCATCTGGTTGGCGGCATATACCGTGCCGCACGATGAACGCTCGCTCGGCGGCCTTGCCTGCGCTGGCTCAAGCCCGCAACTGGCCCGTTGGCAAGTTGTGCTGGCATCGGGCATGCTCGTACTGATTCTGCTTTTGGGCAATTGCCCTTTCTGGCGCCTGCCCCTGCTGGCCTTTGGTCAATTTTTACTGATCCACAGCATGATCGACACTACGCGGGAACACGGCGGAGTTTCCGGAGATTTTCTTGGCGCGTGTATCCAGTGGAGCCAGTTGTGGTTCCTGTTGGTAACAGTGTAAGCTGAGTCTGACTGACGCAAACGACCGGGTTTGCCCCGGAAAAACCAAGGAGCCAGCTATGGATTTTAAAGCGCTCGCGGAAGCGGCCCGCACCTGCCGCCGCTTTTATGAAGACCAGCCGCTTGGCATGGCCGACCTGGAATGGCTTGTGGACTGCGCACGCGTAGCCCCCTGCGCCAAAAACGGGCAGGAACTGCGCTTCATGCTCGTAGGTAACGGTGAAACCTGCCAAAAACTGTTCGCTCTCACCCGCTGGGCGGGCGCGCTGAAAGATTGGGGCGGCCCGCATCCCGGTGATCGTCCCACAGGTTTTGTGGTCATTCTTATGCCCAAGACGGGTAAGGAGCTGACCTGCATGGATGTGGGCATTGCGGCCCAGACCATCCAGCTTGCCGCCACCAGCCGGAACTGGGGTTGCTGCATGATTCAGTCCTTTGACCATCAGGCCGCGCCTTCCCTGCTGAACGTGCCGGAAGACATGAAAATCGCTTTGGTGCTGGGCCTTGGCCTTGCCAAGGAAAAGCGCGTTGTGGCCCCTATGCCCGAGGGCGGCGCAACTGCCTACTGGCGCGATGCCGAAGGCGTCCACTATGTGCCGAAGCGGAGTCTTGAAGACCTGATCGTTGCACGATTCTAAGTCATTATAGCCTGAACTGATGAAAAAAAATGCGGCAGAGCTTGTCTCTGCCGCGTTTTTTTAATGTCCGGAGCGTTCCCTGATCAGCCAGCATGCTGCACAAGCCACTGACCGAGCAACTGGGCAAGAGCTGTATCGCCGTTGGCATAGGCCGCACGGCGCGCCTGCTGCACGCGTGCCTTTGCCGTGGCCGGGTCGCACATGCCGCCCTCGAATACGGCCTGGGGATCAAGCTGAGACAAGGCTTTGCACACCTTTGGGTCGGGCATGAGCCGCAGGCATTCCATAAGCGTGCCTGTTGCGGCACCGAGGTCGCCCGCCTGCTCCTGATACCGTGCCAGCAAGAGCCAGCCCTCAAGCCAAAGAGGTTCGACACGCAGCAAGGCCTTGCAGGCTTCGCTGTTAAAGGGCTTGCCGCAGAACTCCGCACCCATGCGCTGCTGCTTTTCCTCGGGCAGCACCATCCAGGTATCGAGATCGTCACCAATGCGCAGGTCGTATCCATCCAGTTTTGCCAGCACGTGCTCATCGGGGCGCACTGCCCCGCCTTTGCGCTGCATGAGCAGGGTGCAGTTTTCCCTGTCATAGGCAAAGCGGCCCGGCGTCCGGCTTGTATGATGATAAATGACGCTGCGGCTTTCCACCCGCAGTTTCAGCCCCTGCGCTCGCAGCGCAAAACACAGGTCAATGTCCTCAAACCCGTTGCGAAACCCTTCATGAAAGCCTCCGCAAGCTTCAAACTGCGTTTTGCGCAGCATTATGGCCGCGCCAGTGATGGCCTGCAGGGGATGAGGTTTGCGGGCTGCGGCAAAGCTGCCGGGCAGGTGTTCGTAGAGGTGCCCCACCGCATTGAAGGGATTCACGTAGATGCCGCAGTGCTGCACGGTGCCGTCAGGATACAGCAGCAGCGGCCCGGCCGCGCCGATCTTGGGATCAGCCATGACCTCGCGCAAAGGCGGCAGCCAGTCTGGGGTAAGCGTGGTGTCGTTGTTGAGAAAAAACAGCAGATCTCCGCCAGCCGCCTGAGCCCCGGCATTGCAGCCCCGGGCAAAACCCACATTCTCAGTCATGCGCACGGCCTTGAATGCCGTGCCGAACAGGGCCTCGCCCAAGGGTTCAAGTTCAGAAGCGGTGGCGTCTGTGGAGTGATTGTCCACAACCACCACTTCCATGTTTTCGCCTGCGGAATGCTCGGCCATCGAACGCAGGCAAGGCTCTGTCATGCCCCAGAGGTTCCAGACGGGAATGACCACAGAAACACGGCTTGCTTCCGACATTTCAGCACCTCCGGGCATCAGCGCCCCTGAGCAAAACGGGCGGCAGCCGCCACAAAATTTGGGGCCCAGCAGGGAACTGCCGGGGCAAAAATATGCGTGTACGAAGCCCAGACATTCTGCCTCAGCAGCCCGTCCAGAGCGGGCGCGCTGGTCTGCTTGGCAGTTTCGCCCTTTTTCTGCCCGTCCGGCTCTGCCTCGCGGCCCATGCCCTGACCTTTGCGCAGGCGCAGGCCGTGTCGCGGCGCAGCACCCTGCCAGCAGCAGCGCGAATAATGAAATTCGTGCCCCAGTATTTCCAGCCCCTTGGGGAAAAATGGATTTTCCTCCACCACTGTCCCGCGCACGTATCCAAGGCCCTGCGGCTTGCCGCAAAACTGTGCAACAACGGGGAAGATATTGCTCATGGGCCAGAGTACGCCCTCGCGTTCTATGCCCTGAGACAACAGCATGAAGCCGCCGCATTCGGCATAGATGGGCAGGCCAGCCCCAGCCCATGCGGCCAAGGTGCGCAGATGGGGTGAAGCGCTGAGGTCTGCCGCGCAATCTTCGGGAAAGCCCCCGCCAAGGTAGAGGCCGTCTATTTCTCCGGCATCGCCATGTTGCGGGTTTTCACCGCGCAGTACAGGCCAGACGCTGGAACGCGACCCCACGATCTCAAGCCGCACCAGTTCCGCCCCTGCGCGCTCCAGGGCTTCAAGATTTTCTTCATAATAAAACCACAGGGCGCTGTCGCGCACATAGGCTATACGCGGCAGGCGGACTGATTTGACGGCCTGCGCATCGGGCAACGTGCCGCCCGAATTTTCAGCCGGTGTGGAGGCATCCGTGAGCGGCGCTTCCGTTGGCGCTTCCACAGAATTGAGACATTCCACCGCAATACCAACCGCCGCGTCTACCGCCCCATTTGTTGACCAAAACGGCTCTGCGTGCTCAGGCCAGGGATCGGCAATGGCGGCCGCACGAGCCGCAGCCATCACGGCGTCAAGATTGAGGTGTTCGGCCACAAAGCTGCCAAGCTTGTCGAGCACGGCTCGGGCCTCGGGTGAAAGTTCATCGCCGCAGGAGGCAATGCCCATGTGGCGCTCGGGCAGCGGGTTATCTTTCAGACGCGGCAAGGCCCCAAGCACTGCCACATCCGTATATTCCTCAATAACCTTGCGCAGCAGGGCCTCGTGCCGCGCCGTGCCCACCTGATTGAGCACCACGCCCGCAAACTGCAGCCCCGGCTCAAAGGTTGTCATGCCATGCACCAGTGCCGCTGCCGTGCGCGTCATCTTTGTGCAGTTGATGCTAAGGATGATGGGGCAGCCAAGCATACGCGCCAGCTCCGCTGTGGAGCATGAGCCAGCTACGTCCATGCCGTCAAAAAGCCCTCGGTTGCCTTCAATCATGCCGAGCACTTCTGTTGCGCCGCTTTGCGCCTGTGTTTTGCGCATGGCGTGCGCAAACAGAGCCTTGAGGCGTTCCGGCTGGAGCATGTAGGGATCAAGATTGGTGGCGGGCCTTCCGGCGGCCATGGTTAGCCACGCGGCGTCAATGTAGTCCGGGCCTTTTTTGAAGGGCTTGACCGTATGCCCCTGCGCGGCAAGCGCGCGCGTGAGCCCCAGAGAGAGCAATGTTTTGCCGCCGCCGCCAGAAAGAGCCGATACGCACAGCCGGGGCATGGATGCCGCCGCTGAGCCGCAGGCAGAGTGAGAGAGGTCGGATTGTGGCAAGGAGTCCTGCATGCGGGGCCCTGTGGAGCAGTGCTCTCAAGGTATTGCGTCCATCAGTTTGCACAGATATGGCGCAGTTCTTGGTATCAAAGGCTTGCGGCCCGGCCGGAACGCGAAAATCCACGCTGACCAGGCCGGGCCGCACACCTGACAACGTCAGGAACAAAAGGCAGTTATCACAGTGCAGCGCAGATAAACATTTTCAATGTTAATCTACTCTAGAGGATATTTCTCAATAACAGATTTTGCGCCGAAAACAAGGAAAACAGTGTTTTTTACTACAGGAGTGGACTCTTTCTGTCCATGACTGGAGTAAAGAATGCTGGCTGACGCAATCATCGGCCAAAAGAATTATTGAGAAACAGCTCCTAATGCTTGAAGGAGCGCTGCCCCGTAAACACCATGGCAACCTGCGGCTTGGCCTCGTTGCAGGCCATGATCACTTCCGCATCGCGCATGGAGCCGCCAGGCTGGGCAATAGCCGCAACGCCCTGGGCCACGGCCACGTCCACCCCGTCACGGAAGGGGAAGAACCCGTCCGAAACAAGCGCAGACCCGGCCAACCCGCCGTGGGAGGCTTCGGTGCGGCTTTCAATATCCACAAGCTTGGCGGCCATAGCCGCATCGGTAGCGGCTTTTTCCTTGAGTTCGTAGAGCGACAGGCCAAGTTCGCGGAAGGCAAGCGTGTCTGCATACTTGGTATGCGCCTTGTGGATGGCGAGTTCCACGCAGCCCACGCGATCCTGTTCGCCCGTGCCGATGGCAAGGGTTGCGCCGTCGCGCACAAAAATGACGGAATTGGATGTAACCCCGGCTTCCACTGCCCAGGCAAAGCGCAGGTCGTCCAGTTCCTGCTTGCTGGGAGCGCGGGCGGCAACAGAAACGCCTTCCTTGGTGGTGGCGGTAGCGGGCAAAAAGTCCTTGGCTTCAAGAATGCGGTTCACAAAGGACTTCTGCACAATAATGCCGCCGTCAGCGAGGCTCTTGATGTCAAGAAAGGCCGAGCTGGTCAGCTCTTCAAGCCGCCCAAGGCCGGGCAGTTCCATGATGCGCAGGTTTTTGCGCCCCTTGAGTATCTCCACCACGCCTTCTTCAAAGGCGGGCGCGGCAACCACTTCAAAATAGTTGGCAGCAACAATTTCCGCAGCTTCGCGGGTAAAGGGACGGTTGACCACCACGGCCCCGCCAAAGGCGGCGATGCGGTCGCACCAGAAGGCCTTTTCAAGGGCCGCAGCGATGCCGTCATTGCTCCAGGCCGCGCCGCTGGGATTGTTGTGCTTCAGAATCACCGCCGCAGGGCGTTCGGTGAGGTACTGCAAAATATTGGCCCCGTTGTCCACGTCCGTGAGGTTGGTCTTGCCGGGGTGCTTGCCGGCCTGAATCATCTGGCTTTCGGTAAGCGCGGAAACAATGCCGTTGCCGGGGCCGCGCCAGTTCAGACCGCCACACGTGATGGTGCCTTCCTTAAGCGCGTAGAGCGCGGCGGGCTGGTCGGGGTTTTCGCCGTAGCGCAGGCCCTTCTCCTCGTTGTCCAGCGTCCAGGTGCGCTTTTGGTAGACGAGTTTTTCATCGCCCAGAATGATGGTCATGGTGTCAGGGAAAGCGTCCTTGTGGACGGTGCTGTACATGGACTTGAGATCCGACATGCTTGCCTCCAGATGTTCGCCGATCAAGTGAGGCATTCGCATACCATAAAACATGCCGGACAACCAGCCCCGATTCGCTGCTGGCGGCGGTTGGGGCGGCCTGGAGGTTGCAATGCGGCAAGGCCCATCGACAGAACGGCAGGACGCCACGCCAGATCAATAAGGCGCACGGCTGGCAAGGGGAGTGTACTCTTATGGTACTCGACCCGCAGCAGCCGAAGCCTGACGCCGCCTGGCGGCAAACCTGCCCGGTCCATGCCCGCGTTGACGAAATTTCATGCGCACACTACAGTACCTTGTTACATGGGAGGTAATATGGAAAAGCTGCTTGTCAGGCTGGCCCAGCAATTGGACGCCATTGACGAAGCCTCGCTTATGTCGTTGTGGAGCAAGTATGCTACGACGGCCAGCCGCTTTGAGCCCACCAAGAGGTGGGAGGAAGCTACGCTCGTATTTTCGCTGATTCAGGCCAAACGCTGGAAAAACCAGCTTTTTAACTATCACTGGGCCAGGCAGGCGCAGCCGCTTGGCAAGGAGCCTGAAGGCGCGGTCAATCCCATGCCGGAATTTGAGCTTGAAGGGCCGGAGGCCGCGCCTGCGGCCAGCAAGTGCAGGGTGCTTGAGTTTAAGCCCTCCAGATCGAGCGAAAGGGAACAGACTGACCCCAAGCCCGAAAGTTGACGCGCATGCAGGTTAGATGACCCTGGATGGTCATTTGACTTGCAGTTGCATACGGGATACGTATCATCAAAGGCTTTGCGTCCCGCTTTAGCGGCAGTAGGGCCGTAGGGTAGACTCCCTTCGGTCGATCTGTCGCGTCCGGCGTATGAACGCGCCTTACATCACCCGCCGTTGCGCGGCGGCATTGCAGGCAGGTAACACCATGGCGAATACGGTCATCATCGGCGCTCAGTGGGGCGACGAGGGCAAGGGCAAAATTGTTGATATGCTGAGCGCCCAGAGCCGCGTTATCGTCCGCTTTCAGGGCGGCAACAACGCAGGGCACACCATCAAGGTGCAGGGCGAAGAAACCATTCTTCACCTGATCCCTTCCGGCATACTGCACGAAAACAAAATTTGCCTCATCGGCAACGGTGTTGTGCTCGACCCGCATGTGTTCCTCGAAGAAGTGGATCACCTTGCCGCCAGAGGCATTGACGTTTCGCCCGCGCGCCTTGGCATCAGCAAGAAGACCCATCTGATCATGCCGTATCACAAAAGCCTGGATCAGGCCCGTGAAGCCAAACGCGCCGGGCACAAAATCGGCACCACTGGCCGCGGTATCGGCCCCTGCTATGAAGACAAGGCCGCCCGGGTGGGCCTGCGCGCAGGCGACCTGACCGACCCCGATCTTGTGCGCGCCAAGGTGGCTCACGCCCTGCAGGAAAAAAACGTTCTGCTGCGCGACCTCTACAAATTTGAACCTCTTGATGAAAACACCGTGAGTGAAGAGCTGCTGGCTCTTGCGCCCCGCCTTGTTCCCTACCTCACCGAGGTGGAAGAGCGCATGCAGGAAGCGCAGGCCGAAGGCGGCGATATCCTTTTTGAAGGCGCTCAGGGCATCCACCTTGATATCGACCACGGCACATACCCCTTTGTGACCTCGTCCAATACGGTGGCGGGCAATGCATCGGCTGGCTGCGGCATTGCGCCCTCGGCCCTGAACCGCATTGTGGGCATCGTCAAGGCCTACACCACACGCGTGGGTTCCGGCCCCTTCCCCACCGAACTGCTGGACGACACAGGCAGCTACCTGCGCACGCAGGGGCATGAATTCGGCGCAACCACGGGCCGCCCCCGCCGTTGCGGCTGGCTGGATGCCGTGGTGCTGCGCGAAAGCGTTCGCCTCAACGGGCTTACGGACATTGCCCTGACCAAGCTTGACGTGTTGCAGAACCTGCCGGTGCTGAAAATCTGCGTTGCCTACGAATACAAGGGCAAGCGCCTGAGCTACCTGCCGCAGGAGGAATGCTCCCTTGGCAGCGTAACGCCCATCTACGAAGAAATGCCCGGCTTTGAAGAAGACATCACCCAGTGCGCCAGCTATGAAGAGCTGCCCGCAACTGTGCGCGCCTATATCGCCCGCATTGAAGAGCTGACGGGCGTCAAGGTTTCGCTGGTTTCGGTGGGCGCTGACCGCCGCCAGACCATCGTGCGCTAGGAGGCGGAGCGGCCTTACAGGTCATGAACACCCTGCTGCCCGCCATAGCTGATGCCGCCTTTGACCGGCTGAAGAGCGTACTCGACAATCTGGGTGCGACTCCGCCGCAGGTATTGCTGCTTGAGGGCGGCAGCGAGGCCCAGCGCCTTGATACGGCACGTTACTGGGCAGCCCGCGTCAACTGCCCCCAGGCGGAAACATCGGGCGCGCCCTGTCTGACTTGCCCCGTGTGCATGCAGATTGCCGCTGGCGAGCATCTGGATCTGGCAGCGTATGACGGTCGCATAAGCAACCGTGAAGATGAAGAAAACCCTGGCCCTGTCCGTGCGTTCAACATGGAACGCGTGCGCGAACTCAAGGTTCGCCTGCGGGATGCTCCGCACGGACAGGGGCGCAGGGTTGTTATACTTATGGGGCTCAGCCTCACCCGCGACGAAGCCTCCAACGCCCTGCTCAAGGCCCTGGAAGAACCCTCAAGCACCACCGTCTTCGTTCTGCTCGCACCCCAGCGCGAACAGCTCTTGCCCACTCTGGTTTCCCGCTCATTCTGCCTCACGCTGCCGTGGCCCGACAGCCGCGCCGATGATGAAGACATGCGCCCATGGGAAGACGCCCTTGCGCAATTTCTTGTTCAAGGGCAAGGTTTTTTTGACCGTGTTGCTGCCAAGGGAGCCATCGACGCAGCAGGGGCAACCCGCTTGTTGCTGTGCTGCCAAAAAGCCATGAGCAGAATACTTTCAGACAGGCAAGACCCGGCGCGCCCGCTGGATGCGGCCCTGGCGGGGCTGCGCGGCAAGGCCCGCGCCGTAGCCTGCCAATGGTTTGCCGAAGCTCAGGATGCCCTGAACTACGGAGTTACTCCGGCCAGGATTCTTGAGGCGCTGGCGGCACGGCTTTTTGCCTTGCGGCGTACGGCGGGTCAATCGTAACAGGCGTTCTGCGTCACAGGGTTAAGGCATATGGGCAACAGGCATTTTTTCCTTCTTACGCTCCTGTTCTGCTTTGCCTTATTGTGCCCGTTGCAGCTCACAGTTCAGCCTGTCTTTGCCGATCAGCAGCGCACCGTGCGTGTGGCACTCCCCCCCATTTCGCAGTTCAACCGCGTAGATGACGGGCAGGTTGTGGGGTACATTCCCGACTACCTGACCCAGCTCACCCGCTATACGGGATGGAACATAGTTTACATTGTTGAAAAAGACTGGGCCGCTTGCCTTGCCGCTCTGGACAAGGGCGAGGTCGATACTTGCGCGCCCGCCCGGTATTCGGCTGAACGCGCCCACCAGTATCTCTACTGCGCATACCCCGGCGGTACTTCCTACACAGCCATTCTGGCTCCCAATGATTCTCCGGTTATTTACGATGATCTGGAGAGCCTCGCGCAATTACGCGTGGGGAGCCTGGGCAATTCCATATGGCTTAAGGATTTTGCCGACTTTATCAAACAACGCGGCGGCACAATGCCCACCATTGTGGAGTACCCCGGCAGGGAAGAGTTGCGGGAAGCCATGCACTCCGGCCAGGTGGACGCCATTCTGGAAACCGTACTTTCGTTGCGGAACGATGAAAAAATTCTGGCAAAGTGCAAGCTCACGCCTTTCTTCTACATAGGTTCACCTAAAAATCCAAAACTCATGCAGGAACTTGAGCAGGCCATGGTGCAGCTCAAGATGGAGCAGCCCGATCTGGAGTATCGCCTGGGGCGCATGTATCTTCCGCGCATGTTTCAGACGCCGCTTACTCGGGCGGAACTGACATATATCGCTCAGCAACCGCCCCTGCGCGTGGGCTATGATCCTGACCGCAAGCCCTATTCGTGGCAGGATCCAGCCACGGGGAACGCACGTGGCATCCTGCCGGACATCCTCCGCGATGCAGCGGCGCGCAGCGGCTTACAGTTTACTTTTGAGCCTTATGCCGTGCGCCCCGCGAATTTTACAGATGTCTATGCCCAAAACAGGCTGGATATGGCCTTTGGTTCATTTACTTCTTCAGCCCTCCAATCGCACAAGAATTTTCGCCTGACCGCGCCGCTGACGCGCAACAATCTGTACCTTTACGCAAAACCCGATGTAAAACTTGAGCAACAGTCGTTATTTACACTGGCGGTACCGGCAAATATCTATAATGCGGCAGAGTACGCCTCCCGCATGTTTCCCAATGCGGTAATCAAGCTTTTTTCTGATGAGGAAGCATGCCTGACAGCCACGGGCCGCCGCGAAGCCAACGCCATTCTGGGCAACTCCATGGTTCTCAACAACCTGACGAGTTCCCCGCGTTTCAGCGAGTTCAATCCTGTCACCAGCTACAGCGATATTGAAGAAGCACGCCTGACCATCCGGCCGGGGCTGCCCGATATGCTGCTGGGCATTTTGAACAACCTTCTGCTGACCATTGACGATAAAAGCCGAACCCAGATCATTTCCAGCAATATCGCAGCAGCAACCACATCCCCCACACTGGGGGATATTGTGTACGAAAACCGTTCGCTGCTGATGGTTATAGCCGAGCTGATGCTCTTTGTTTCGGCTCTTGTTGCCTACGCCCTGCACCTTCGCCGCAAAAGTCTGTCAAACCAGATGGCCAGCGAGCAGCGCCTTGCCCACATAGCCGACAATATAAATGGCGGCGTCATCAGCATATCTACCCAACTTCCCTTGCAGATTCTTGATGCCAACAACGGATTCTGGCAATTGCTCGGCTACGATGCCGACAAGCCGCGAACGACCAATTTTATTGATCTGCTGCATACTGACGACACCCAAAAGCTGATGGGCATGCTGGCAGACAAAAAAAATAGCCCTGTGACAAACACCACGGAGTTGAGGCTTCGCCACAAGGATGGTCAATGGCTTCCCCTGCTGTTGCGCGGCACATTTTCCGGCGATGAGAATGCTCACCGCTCCATTGATTGCGTGGTGGTGGATATCACCGAGCAAAAGCGCATGCAGGAAGAGCTTGAGCAGGAAAAAGAGCGCTACCGGATACTGCTTGAGCAGTCGCAGGACATTTTTTTCGATGTGGATACCGAAAAACGCCAGTTCCGCTGTTCGCCGAACTTTTTGCTGAAATTCGGCAGGGAGGCCACGCCCCTCTTTAACGAAACCGGCCGCCCAACCAACAGGCACATCATCCATCCTGAAGATCTGCCCGCCCTCAACGAACTGCGCCGGCGCATCCGCAGCGGCAACCCCACTGCTTTTGCAGTCATGCGCATCCCCACTGCCGAGGGGCGCTATATCTGGTGCCGAGTGCAGGCCACACGCATCAGCAAGCAAGACGCACCCTTGCGCCTTGTGGGTAAAATTGTTGATATTGATGAAGAAGTGAGACGCCGTGCCGAGCTTGAGCGCCGCACCCAGCGCGACAGTTTGACGGATCTGCTGAACAAGACCGCCTTCCGCGACAAAATATGCGCAGCCATGCCTGCCAAGCCGCAGCAGGATAAGACAGACGCGCTCCTGTTCCTTGATCTGGATAATTTCAAGCTGATTAACGATACCTTTGGGCATGTCAGGGGCGATGCCGCCCTGCTTGAAGCCAGCGATGCCCTCAAGCGCATCTTCCGCAATGCTGATGCTGTGGGCCGTTTCGGCGGCGATGAATTCTGCGTTTTTGTCAGGGGTATAACCCGAGTAGCGCTCAAGGAGCGGGCCGAGGCCCTGCTTGCAGAACTGCACAAATTTATCGAGCACGAGGGTCAGCGCGTGGAGATCACCACGAGCATAGGCATCTATCTGTTTGACGGCACCGAGGCGTCTTACGATGTGGCCTTGCACCGCGCGGACAATGCGCAGTATCTGGCAAAACAGGCTGGCAAGAACTGCTACCGCTTTTATGATGAAACCCCTGAAGCCTGGGCTGACGAAGCGGATACAGCCAAGCAAGTCAGCGAAAGCGCAGCGACGTAATCCCTGCAGTGGGCTTTTGGTACGCGTCTATTTTGCCGCTATAAATAAAAAGGCCTCCCGCCACGTGGGAAGCCTTTTTATTTGCGCCACAAATTCGGCGCGCGCGGGGTTGGAAGGAAGTTTGTTCGTTGGGCATTCACTCGCGGCTGTGGTTCGAGCCGTCAGGTCAGCCGATAAAATTCACCAGTCTCAATGCTCGTCAGCATTTTGCTGCAAGCGCCAAGCATTGGCCTTTAGTTACTTCCACAGGCTGCTGTACTTGGCGGCTATGCCGTCAGTACGTTCCACCAGTTTGTCCACCAGACCGTCCACATCTTCCACGCTCGCCGTGCCAAGATCCCGGGCCAGCAGGTAGCCAAGGTAACCACGGCCCTGCTTGAACACCCAGCATACCGAATACACGGAACCCACAGCGGGGCGACCAGCAAATTCAGGCTGCGTGCTCACCATGACGTAGAGCTTGGGGATGTCTTTTTCTTCATCATCATTGAGGGTGAACAGGCTGCTCTGGTTGAAGCGCTCCTTGAGCTTGGTGCCGAGGCGCGCGCCGATGCTGTCTGTGCCTTCCAGCGACACGCTGACCGTGGTCACGCGGTCAACGGTCTTTTCGGGCTTGTCCTGCACGGGTTTGCCTGCCTGTGGGGTAGCCGCATAGGCCGCGCCCGTGAGCGCCAGAATGCATATCAGGGTAAAAACGCCAAAAAAAATTTTCATGCCTATCCCTCAATTTCAGAATATACCCGCTGTCAGCGAATGCCGGGGCAAGGCCACCAGAACGCCCGCAGGAAACTGATTTGTTCTTGACCTTGATCCATTCTATATAATCTTTAGAAAAAGGTGAAGCGGGTATTTTTTCATGCGCAAGCGGGCAAAAATGTATATAGTCCGCGCCCTGACCCGGTTGGCCTTGCCTGCCGCCTTTTTAACGCGTTCAAGCCCATCGGGGTAATGACACCGATCAAAGGATTTTTTCATGAAGCACATTCTTTTATTGCTGGCTTTTGGGGCCGGTTGCTGCCTCCCTGTGCAGGCGGGAATAAACACCTTGTTGCGGCGCTTTCTGGGCGAACCCATGCAGGCCGCACTTGTTTCATTTGCCGTGGGCACGCTGGCGCTGTGGGTATACAGCCTGGCGGCACGGCATACATGGCCTTCCATTTCGCAGCTTTCCGCTGTTCCGTGGTGGATGTGGACAGGCGGCGTGCTTGGCGCAATTTTTGTGAGTTGCACCATCTTTCTTGCCCCCCGGCTGGGGGCTGCCACCATGACCGCCGTCATGCTGTCGGGCCAGCTGGTGGCCTCCGTGCTGCTTGACCATTATGCCCTCGTGGGCTTTCCCGAGCACCCTGTTTCGCCACTGCGCCTTGCGGGCATTGCCCTGCTTTTTGCGGGCGCATGGCTTGTGCGGGTGTTTTAACGCAAGGCGAATCCAGCACAGGGCTTTCACTGTGCGCGCCATCTTGAGCTGTGCCGCACTAAGGGCTACAGTGTCTGCAAATTGCCGCATCACAAGGAACATGCCATGCAAAGAACCCTTATAATAGACGCCCTCGCAGCGACCGAGGCTCAAGCCTCCATCACCATTTGCGGCTGGATCCGCACCCGCCGCGATGCCAAGGAATTTTCCTTTGTGGAGGTCAACGACGGCTCCTGCCTCGGCAACATGCAGTGCATTGTTGACGCGGGCACCACTGCCCACGAGCAGCTTGATCAGGCCGCCACGGGCGCCGCCATCAGCGTTACGGGTGAGCTTGTGGCCTCGCCCGGCAAGGGCCAGCTGTGGGAAATCAGGGCGCAGAGCGTTACTGTTTTCGGCCTGGCTGATCCCGAAACTTTTCCTTTGCAGAAAAAACGCCATTCTGACGAATTTTTGCGCACAATCGCGCACCTGCGTTCCCGCACCAACAAATACGGCGCTGCCTTCCGCATCCGTTCCGAAGCGGGCCAGGCTGTGCATCAGTTTTTCCAGAGCCGCCGTTTTTCATGGGTGCATACGCCGGTGCTCACCGGGGCGGACTGCGAAGGCGCGGGCGAAATGTTCCGCGTCACCAGCCTGGAACCCGGCGACAAGGATGTGGCCACCGATTTTTTTGGCCGCCAGTGCAACCTGACTGTTTCCGGCCAGCTTGAGGCCGAGGCCCTCGCCATGGGCCTTGGGCGCGTGTACACATTCGGCCCCACCTTCCGCGCCGAAAATTCCAATACGCCGCGCCACGCCGCCGAATTCTGGATGATCGAGCCGGAAATGGCCTTTGCCGACCTGCAAGACCTCATGGAACTGGGCGAAAGCCTTACCCGGCACGTGATCGAACACGCCCTCGTCCATTGCGAATCCGACCTCAAGCTCTTTGACAGTTTTGTGGACAAAGGCCTCATTGAGCGCCTCAAGGGCATGGTGGCTGCGCCCTTTGCCCGCGTTTCTTACACGGAAGCCGTGGAAATCCTGCAAAAATGCGGCAAGGACTTTGCCTTCCCTGTTTCATTCGGCACGGACCTTCAAACCGAGCACGAACGCTATCTGGCCGAAGAGCATTTTAAAAAGCCTGTGGCTGTGTATGATTACCCCAAGGAAATCAAGGCGTTCTATATGCGCCAGAACGAAGATGGCAAAACTGTTGCAGCCATGGATATGCTGGTGCCGCGCATCGGCGAACTCATCGGCGGCTCGCAGCGCGAGGAACGCCTTGACCGTCTGACCGCCAGAATCAAGGAACTCGGCCAGAATCCCGAAGATTACTGGTGGTACATGGATCTGCGCCGTTTCGGCACAGCGCCCCATGCCGGTTTTGGCCTTGGCTTCGAGCGTCTGCTCATGATGCTGACCGGCACCACCAACATCCGCGACGTCATTGCCTTCCCGCGTACTCCGGGCAATCTGGAATTCTAGAGCGCTTCCGGCAGCCTCCCTTTTGGCCAGCCTGTTGCGAAAGCGGCGGGCTGGTTTTTTCAATCCGCCAGCAGCACCAACCGCAAAAAGCGCAAAAAAGCCCGAGGCAGCGCCGTAGCAGGGCCGCCATGCCCTTCACATTTGCCTTTTTGCCGGGTATAGTACGCGCTCACCTTTTTGGAGGCATCGAGCCGCCGCCCATCGCCCAAGGAGAGCGAAATACCATGAGCAAGAAGCTGACTGTAGCCGTTGTAGGCGCCACAGGCGCCGTAGGCCGTGAAATGCTCAAGACCCTGCACGAAAGGGACTTTCCCGCCACTGAAATACGCGCCTTTGCGTCCGCCCGTTCCGCGGGCACCAAGGTGCCGTATGGCGACAAAGAGCTGACCGTGCAAGAGCTTAAAGAAGATGTCTTTGAGGGCATTGATTTGGCCATTTTTTCCGCCGGCGGCAGCACTTCGCAAAAATTTGCCCCGCATGCGGCCAAGGCTGGCTGCGTGGTGGTGGACAATTCCGCTGCATGGCGCATGGACGACCGCTGCCCCCTGGTGGTGCCGGAAGTCAACGCCCACGCTCTTGAGGGCCACAACGGCATCATTGCCAACCCCAACTGCTCCACCATCCAGATGCTGGTGGTGCTCAAGCCCCTGCACGACGCCGTCAAAATCAAGCGCGTTGTGGTTTCCACCTATCAGGCGGTTTCCGGCACCGGGCAGAAGGGTATTGAAGAACTGGAACGCCAGGTGCGCGACCTTTTCAACGGACGCGACCCGGAGTGCAATACCTATCCTTACCGCATTGCCTTCAACGCGCTGCCGCACATCGATGTCTTCCTTGATAACGACTACACCAAGGAAGAAATGAAGATGGTTCATGAAACCGTCAAAATATTTGAAGATCCTTCGGTCAAGGTTACGGCCACCTGTGTACGCGTGCCGGTGTTCTACTGCCACGCCGAATCGGTGAACATTGAAACCGAAAAGAAACTCACAGCCAAGGATGCCCGCGTCATGCTTTCGCAGGCTCCCGGCGTGCGCGTGGTCGATAATCCCCGCGAACTCATGTACCCCATGCCCTCCTACTGCGTGGGCGAGGATGAAACTTACGTGGGCCGCATCCGTGAGGACGAAACCATTGATAACGGCCTGAACCTCTGGATTGTGGCCGACAACGTGCGCAAGGGCGCAGCCCTCAACGCCGTGCAGATCGGCGAAGAACTGATCAAGCGCGACCTGTTGCGCGTGACCGACAAAAACGTGTTCCTGAAGTAATTGCCTGCGGGCGCGCGGGTTTCGCAGACCCGCGCGCCCACGCGCTTTGGAGGCCTTTGCGGTGCAAGCTGTAGATGCTGAAACATATCTCAAGGCCCTGCTTTCCGCACCCAGGCCAGGGTCGGAGCAGGTTCTCGCTTTTTATGACCACCGGGTGGGGCATATCTGCACCGACCCGCGTCTTCTGCTGTTGCCCCTTGATGACCATATCTGCCATCGCGGCGACGGCCTTTTTGAAAGCATCAGTTTTCGCCAGCGCACAATTTTTGGGCTGGACGCGCATCTGGCCCGTCTGGTGAACGGCGCTGCGGCTCTTTCCATCACGCCGCCCTGCACCTGGGATGCCCTGCGCCAGAGCATAATTGACGTAGCCCTTGCCGCAGGCGTGGACAATGGCGATCTGCGCGTTTTTCTGAGCCGCGGCCCCGGCGGATTCGGCATTTCGCCCGCCGAATGCCCTCAGGCTGGTTTGTATATTGTGGCCCTCAAAAAGGCTCTGCCCACGGCGGCCTTCTACGAAAAAGGGCTTACAGCCTTTGCCAGCGCCATCCCGCCCAAGCAGGAATATCTGGCCCGCATCAAAAATACCAACTATCTGCCCAATGTGTTCATGGCCATGGAAGCCCGCCAGAAGGGCATGGACGTGGCCGTGACCTTTGACGAAAACGGCATCATGGGCGAGGCGGCCGTGGCCAACGTGGGCCTTGTGGACGCGCAGGGTCGCCTGCTCTGCCCTGAAATCAGGCGCATTCTGCCCGGCACCACCCTGCTGGCCGCCATGGAAGTCGCCGCAGAACGCATGCCTGTCGTGCAGATGCCCATTCCCCGCGCAGCCATAGACAGCGCCAGTGAAATGCTGTTGTTCACCAGCTCCACCCTTTGCGTGGGCATCACCCATTTTGACGGCAAGCCCGTGGGCCATGGCGCGCATGCTGGCAAGCCCGGCCCTGTGGCCCTCTGGCTCAAGGATGTCCTTTTGGACTATATGCTGAAAAAAGGCGCGCCCCTCTGATGCGTGTTCTGCTTATTGCCCTGCAACAGACCACTGACGGCCCCGCCTCCCCCGAAGAGCAGCGCCACTGGACAGAAATGGGCGCGCCCATGCGCCTTGCCCGGTTGGAAGAAGACCACGCGCTGGCCCTGGCCTGCGCCATGCGTGACGGCGGCAGGCTGGCCCCCATGCTGCTGTGCCAGAAAAATTCACGCCTGCACCGCCGCGCCGCCGCGCTGAACCTGCCCATACTCACGGCAGGCGGACCAATGGATTTCCTGCGCCTGTGGCTCTGGCAGCGCAAGCACAAGCACCTTTTGGTGCAGACTTTTGGCGAAGGCGGCATGCCCCTTGGCCGCCGGGTGCTGACCATGCGTCCCCCGTCCTCCACCCTTTTGAGCCATGCATTCCTGCTGCGCGCGCCGCGCCCGGAAGTCTGCTTTGGCAAGGGAATGCTGGCAGCCCACAAAATACTCTGCGGCTCCACCTATGTACGCGACCGCATTGCCAAAGCCAGCGGCATCACCGAGGGCGAAACGGCGTGGCGCGGCCCCAAAAACCGCACGCTGCCCCTGACGGACGACACGCTCACGCTGGCCGCGCCGGGCATGAGCATTGAAGGTTTTGAACCTGCGCCCGAATGGCCCGCAGAACCCGCAGAGGATCAGCGTTTTGTTTTTTGCATGGGTGATGCCCTCACGCCCCGCTCGGGCGCGCATATTGTCATCCGGGCCATGGCCGCCATCTGGCAGCGGCGCGATTTACCCCCATGGGAAGTACGTGCCGCCGGGGGTGGCCCCCGCTTTCAGGAAGTGCTGGACGAGGCGGAATCACTGGGAGTGCAGTCGCGCTTGTGCCTGCTCAACGAGCAAAGCCTGCCGCACCTGCTGCGCACCTGCCATGCATGGATAGCACCCGGCTCCGCGCCGGACGAACTGCCGGAAACACTCGGGGCAGGGCTAGCGGCCCAAACGCCTGTCATCTGCGGGCAGAGCGCCCTGCACGACCAGCGGCTTGCCGCCGCCCCCGATGCCGCCTGCATGTTTGAAGAAAATAATCCGCAGTCGCTGGCTGAATGCATGATAAACGTCATGACCGATGCCGATCAGCGCCGCCGTATTGTGGAAGCGGGCAATGCATTACGGCCCGCTCTGAGCCATGAATCCTTTGCCCTTGCAACCTGCACCCGGCACGAAGGCTGGTGCAGCCAGCTTGGCTGGCTTGAAAAAAACCGCAAGCCGCAAGCCCCAGAGCAGTCATAAACAACCAGCGACCATCAGCGCGCCCCGCGCCAGTGGCGGCAGCATGCCGCCTGAACGTGGGATAATACCGCAAACACATACAGGAACCGTATGAAATGTAAAATCTGCAAAGCCGAGGCCGTGGTGGCCCTGCGCAGCCACAACGCTGCCTTTTGCCCCGACTGTTACAAGGATTTTTTTGCCCGTCAGGTGGAACGCGGCATTGAAGGCCAAAAGCTGTTTACCCGCGATGAACGGGTGCTGGTGGCCCTTTCTGGCGGCAAGGATTCGCTGGCGCTCATGCTTGAGCTCTCTCGCCAGGGTTACAACGTAACCGGCCTGCACATTGATCTGGACATTCCGGTTTCTTCCGCTGCGGCGCGCGGCGTGGTTGAACGCTTCTGCGCCAAGCACGGCCTCAAGCTGATGGTCAAGGAAATGGCCGCAGAAGGCCTGTCCATCCCGCTGGTCAAGGAAAGGCTGCACCGGCCCATCTGCTCGGCCTGCGGCAAGATCAAGCGTCATTTCTTCAACAAGGTCGCCCTGGACGAAGGCTTTGACGCTCTCGCCACCGGGCATAACCTGGACGATGAAGTGGCCCGCCTCTTCAGCAACACCCTGCGCTGGGATACCTCGTATCTTTCAGATCAGGGGCCACGGCTGGAGAGCGAACACGGCTTTTCGCGCAAGGTTAAACCCTTGTGGCGGCTCTCGGAATTTGAAACGGCCAACTACGCCTTTCTTATGGGCATAGAAAACCACTACGCGCCCTGCCCGTACAGCCCCGGCGCGAGCTTCACCACGCTCAAGGGGCTGATGCAGAATCTCGAGGCCGCCATGCCCGGCCGCAAGCTGGATTTCTATCAGGGTTTTCTCTCGCGCGGGCGGCCCGTCTTTGCCCGCCGCGAGGCGGAGGAAGGCCTGGAGCTGGCCCCGTGCACGGAATGCGGCTATCCCACATCCTCCGGCGACCGTTGCGGCGTGTGCCGCATCCGCTCCGCCCTGCTTGACGAGGGCTAGCGGGGACATCACATTGTGCAAAACGGCCCGGCATCTGCCGGGCCGTTTTGCACGTTTACTACGGTCTATTCTTCATATTTCCTGAAGACGAGCGAAGCGTTATGCCCCCCAAAACCAAAAGAGTTGGAGAGCGCATAACGAGTGGACGTCTGCTCGGCCTTGTTGCAGACGTGCGGAATATCGCACTCGCCATCGGGTGCATCCAGATTTATTGTCGGCGGCAACAGACCATGCCGCAAAGCCTCAAGGGTAATGATGGCTTCAATGCCGCCAGCCGCCCCAAACAGATGCCCTGTCATGGACTTAGTGGCGCTGACCTTTACCGTTTTAAGGCTGTCGCCAAAAACGCTCCTGATTGCTGCGGCTTCAGACCTGTCGCCTTCCTTTGTTCCTGTGGCGTGGGCATTGATATAGCCAATTTCTGCCACGGAAGCGCCAGACTGGCGGATGGCGATTTCCATGGCCCGCGCTCCGCCCTGAAAGTCTGGCGATGTGATATGCCCTGCATCGCACGTTGCACCATAACCAACCACCTCGCCAAGGATTGTTGCCTGACGGCGGCGGGCATGTTCCTCTTCTTCCAGCAGCAGCACAGCAGCACCCTCAGCCATGACAAAGCCGTCACGCCCGCTGTCAAAAGGACGGCTGGCCTGTTCCGGCATATCGTTGCGGGTTGAAAGAGCCTTCATGCTGGAAAAACCCGCCAGCAAAAACGGCTGAATGCCCGCATCACTCCCGCCCGCCAGCATGACATCCGCCTGACCGTACGCAATGCTTAAAAAAGCCTCGCCGATGGCATTGTTGGCCGTGGCGCAAGCGGATACAGGCGCATAGTTCGCCCCTTTGAAGCCCGTCCTGATGGCGATCACGCCCGAAGCCATGTTGACGATCATCATGGGAATCATAAATGGCGAAACCCGCCGTGCCCCCTTGTTCAGAAAGGCTTCATGATTTTTCATGATCGTTTCTATGCCGCCGATGCCAGAACCCACATAAACCCCGGCGCGTTCCGGATCCCAATCGGCGCCTTCCAGACCAGACATTTCAACTGCCTGCACGGCCGCAGCAACGGCAAACTGGATATATTTGTCGTATTTTTTTGCGTCCTTTGCACAAAAATATGTCTCTGCCGAAAATTCGTCCACCTTCCCGGCGATCCTCACAGGGGATTCAGCAAACGCAGAGTCGTCCATATACCTGATGCCGGATTTTCCGGAACTAATATTCTTCCACATGGTTTCAGAGTCGTTTCCTGAAGAAGATATGACCCCAAAGCCTGTTACAACTACTTTACGCATGGCATCTCCTGGCCTGTTAATTTATATGTATATACATGAATATTGATGTACCAAGCCCCGATATTCCCATGACTTGCAGTCTGCGCTAGGCGCCTTCCTTTTCTGCAATACGGGAAACCTTGAGCAACAGTCGCAGCAACTCCTGGACATCATCGTCCCCCAATTCTGAAATCATAAGCTGCTGCGCCTCTTCCCAATGAGGGTGGGCTTCTTTGAGGCTGTCTGTACCAATGGCCGTCAACTGCATGATCTTTTTGCGGGAATCAGCCGGTCCTGGGGCACTCGCAACAAGCCCCATTTTTTCCAGCTTCTCCACATTTCTGGTCACTGTTGTCTGGTCAATGCCCAAAACCCGGCCAATCTCCGTTATCGAAGGCTCCTCCAGACCAGCAATAGCCCGCAGCAAACCATACTGGGTCATACGCATTCCCTTGCGCGCCAGATATTTGCCGTAAAGCTGATTGAGTTGCCGATCCGCCTTTCGGATTTGGAGAAAGAGACAAGGCAGCTGCATGGGTACTCCGCATTTTCATGTATATACATATATTATTCGATGCCCAGCGCATGTCAATACCGGAAAGGCGCTTGACTTCACCACAACTTGAAAATAGATTTCAATTCCATTCAAATTGAGCCACCCCGGCTGTTCCGGTGCGGCGATGACAGGAGCGCACAGCATGCCGGAACCCTTTTCCGCAGCCGTCGGGGTGCGAGGCGGCAATGGCCGCACACTCATCGGCGGCCTTGCCTATTCGCTGCGGCTTGCCATTGCGGGCAATCCCAACTGCGGCAAGACCACAGTTTTCAATGCCCTCACAGGCGCGCACCAGCATGTGGGCAACTATAGTGGCGTGACTGTTGAAAAAAAAGAGGGCTTTATCCGTCACGAAGGGCAGGAGATCATACTTGTGGATCTGCCCGGCGCGTATTCGCTTTCCGCCTATTCGCAGGAAGAGGTGGTCGCGCGCAATGTGCTGCTGGGCGGCGCGGTGCAGGCGGTCATCAACGTTGTGGACGCTGGCATTCTGGAGCGCGGGCTGTTGCTCACGACCCAGTTGCGCGAGATGGGCCTGCCTGTGGTCATTGCCTGCAACATGATGGACGAGGCGCGGGCGGCTGGCATCAGCATTGATTTTTTGCGCCTGTCGGAACTCATGGGAGCCGTCGCCGTGCCCACGGTCGGGCCCTCGGGCAATGGCCTGCGCGAGGCCCTTTCTGCGGCGCGTCAGGTTGCCCTTGATGCAGAAAACAGTAGCCAGCAGCCAGGCATCCCCACAGCTTCGCCCAGCGAAATCCACGGGTCTGCCCTGCACATAAGCTACGGCCCCCTGCTCGACCCCATACTGGAAACCATGGAAAAACGCATTGCGGAAAGCCAGGGCATGGCATCCTCGCCCTATGCCCACTGTGCGCCGCGCTGGCTGGCCCTGAGCCTGCTCCAGGATGATGCGGAAGCCGTGGCAGCCTTGCTGGCGGCGGATGCAGACCTTGCGGCCGACATGGCCCAGGTTTGCCGCTTTGTGCAGGAAGAACTGGGCAGCATTGGCCGCGATGCGGAAGGCTTGATAGCCGACGGGCACAGCGCTTTTGTGCGCAAAATTGCCGCCGCCTGCGTTGTTAAAACCGGCAAGCGCCACCGCCTCAGCCTCTCGGACAGGCTCGATCGCATACTGGCCCACGCAGTGTGGGGCGCGCTGATCATGCTTGGTGTACTCTACGCCATGTTTCAGATCACCATTGTCCTTGGTTCCTACCCGCAGGGCTGGCTGGAGGGCGCGTTCGGCGCGCTGGCTGGCGCGGTGCGGGGCACACTGCCCGAAGGCCTGCTCTCTTCCCTGCTGGTTGACGGCGTGATCGCGGGCGTTGGCGGAGTGCTCAGTTTTGTGCCGCTGGTGCTCATCATGTTTGCGCTCATCGCCTTTGTGGAAGACAGCGGCTACATGGCGCGCATGGCCTATATTGCCGACCGCGTGTTCCAGTTTTTCGGCCTGCACGGCGCTTCGGTGATGCCCTATATCATTTCCGGCGGCATTGCAGGGGGCTGCGCCATCCCCGGCGTCATGGCTACCCGCACCATGCGCAGCCCCAAGGAAAAACTGGCCACCATGCTCACCCTGCCCTACATGGCCTGCGGGGCCAAATTGCCCGTGTATCTGCTGCTGGTGGGCACGTTTTTTCCGCACAGTGCCGCCAACATGATGTTTGCCATCATCATGCTCTCGTGGGTGCTGGCCTTTTGCGTGGCTCTGCTGCTGCGCAGAACCGTCTTGCGCGGCGAAGCGACTCCTCTGGTCATGGAAATGCCGCCCTACCGCATGCCCACCGTGCGCGGCATCTGCATCCATTGCTGGGAGCGCACCTGGATGTACCTCAAAAAGGCGGGCACGGTGCTTGTGCCGCTGTCTATGCTGATCTGGGCGGCCATGACCTTTCCGGCTCTTGATCCGCAAACGGCCCTGCCTTTTGAAAACGAAATCGCCCGCCTGAACGCTGGCCTTGAACGCGAAGACCTGCCTGCGGGAGCACGCGCCAGTCAGGAAGAAGCCCTTGCAAAAGTGCAGGAAGAACTGGATGCCGAACGCCTGCGCCACACCCTTGCCGGAAGCCTTGGCACATGGCTTGAAGGCGCAACGTCCTACGCGGGTTTCAGCTGGCGCACCGATGTAGCCCTTATCGGCGGCATTGCCGCCAAGGAGGCCATCATTTCCACACTGGGCACGGCATACGCCCTTGGGGAGCAAGACCCGGAAGACCCCGCCTCTCTGGCGGAACTGCTGCGCGCCGACCCCACGTGGAATCAGGGCACGGCCCTGGCTCTGCTTGTTTTTGTCATGCTCTACGCCCCCTGCTTTGTCACTCTGGTTGTCATCCGGCAGGAGTCGGGAAGCTGGAAGTGGGTGGCCTTCAGCATTGCCTTCAATACGCTGCTGGCCTTCGGCATGGCTGTGGGCGTGTATCAGACGTACCGCTTTTTCTGGATGAACGCATGATGATTAAACGTACAGAAAGCGCGCCCGGTATGGGCATACGCGCATATATTGCCTTGGGCCTGACGGTGATGGCCCTGCTTTTTACCGCCAGCTTTTTCTATTTTATGAGCATGGCGAGGGAGGTCAGCGTGTCCGGCACCCGAACCTACGGGCTTTTCATGACCCTGGCCGAGAGCGACAAACTGACCGACAGCCGCAACATGGCGCGCCTGCGAGGCGCAGAATCCGCACTGGCTGCCTTGCCCTCACTGACCGCGAAGCCAGCGGAGCCGGAGGCCAGCGCCGCGCTGGCGGAGCTTTCCGCCGCCATAGCGGAACTGGCAACGGCACAGCCAGTAACTGACGACATGCTGCTGCAACTGCGCCGCACGGCTACGCTGGCGCACGAATTTGAAAACCGCCTGCTCATGGGCTTTCTGCTGCTGGGCGCGGGGCTGGTCCTGCTCTTTGCCCTGCTGCGCCTGCACCTTGCGCGCCCACTGCAAAGCATCATGGTCTTTCTCAACCAGTTGGGCACAGGCTCTGCCAGCCAGCCGCCCAAACACAGCTTTATCACCGAACTACGCAACATATCCGCAGCGCTTGAAAATCTGGGCACCTACCTGTCGCTCGCCACAGTACGCTCGCAAAAACTTGCCTCGGAGCACGACCACTTTCAGAAAATGTCGCTGGTGGACGGCCTCACTGGCGTGGGCAACCGCCGCGCCTTTGACGACAAGCTGCATTCCCTGTGGCTGTATGCTCTGCAAAGCGGCACGCCGCTGGCGCTTATCATGCTGGATGTGGATACCTTCAAGCGCTACAATGACAGTCTTGGCCATCAGGCCGGGGATGAATGCCTGCGCCGCATTGCCGCCGCCATGAGCCGGGCGGCACGCTCCACGGATGTTTGCGCGCGCTACGGCGGGGAGGAGTTTGCCTTGCTGCTGCCCGGTGCGGACGCCGCAACGGCGCAGGCCGTGGCTGCCCGCGTACATGCGGAGGTGGCGCGCGAGCGGATGCCCCACCCCAGTTCGCCAGTGGGCGACATGGTGACGGTCAGTTTGGGAGTGAGCAGCCTCACGCCGTTGGAGGAACAAAAAGAAGGAGGCCAGATGCTTGTGCGGCAGACAGATTCCGCCCTGTATGCAGCCAAGGCCGCAGGCCGCAACCGCACCTGCGTTTATGGGCAGACGTCATAAATATCCAAAAGAACCTTTCTTGGCATACAAAAAGCCGCCCGGATTCAATCCGTGCGGCTTTTATTCACTGCTCTGACAGAAAGTATAACTTACTTCACCGTTACAACCGTTGAAGCCGCAATAGTTTCCGCCGTCAGTTCCTGGCCCAGACCGGGCAGTTCTGGCACAGAGTACATACCCCTTTCAGGCATGTAGTTGTGCACGCAGGTTCTGGTATTGGGCTCAAGTAGAGCGTAGCGGTGCAGCTCATGGATCATGAAGTTGGGAATAGCCGCCTCAATGTGCAGGGCCGCAGCGGTCGAGATGGGGCCGCCGCACACGTGAATCTGCACGGTCGCATCATAGACGTGGGCCATGTCGCAAATTTTCTTTACTTCAGTGAGGCCACCGCATGTGCAGATATCGGGCTGGATGACGCTCAGCGAACCCTCTTCAAGGAAGGGACGGTAACCCCAGCGCCAGTAAATGCGCTCGCCAGCAGCGATGGGAATCGGCACATTGTCCGCAACCTTCTTCATCTGCTTGGGGTTCAGAGGCATGACGGGTTCTTCGTAGTACAGCACGCCAAGCTCCGCGATCATGCGGCCAAACTGGATAGCCGCAGTGGTGGACGTAAAGGAGTGCATTTCAACAATGATATCCATATCCGGCCCAACCGCCTTACGCATGGCTGCAAGACGGTCATAGCCCCTGCGCAGTATCTTGTCGGGCAGCACGCCTGACAGATCCTGTTGGTTCCAGTTGCCCTGCCCGTCCATGGCGAGTACGTCCACCTTAAGGGCATCATAGCCTTCTTCCTGGGCTATAAGCGCAGTTTCGGCATAGGCCTGGGGATCAACAAGCATGGCTTTGTCCTGCCCTGCCCCCCAGCCAAACTGCAACTGGCTGGCATAAGCGCGTATCTTGCTGCGAGTCTTACCGCCAAGCAGCTGATACAGGGGGACGCCAAGCACCTTACCCTTGATGTCCCACATGGCAAGGTCAAGGCCGCTCATGGCAGCGGAAAAAATACCGCCGCCGCCTTGTCCCCAAAATGTCTTGCGCAGCATCTTTTCCCAGATTGCTTCGTTGCACATGGGATCCATGCCAATGAGTATCTGGGCCAGATCTTTCGCCATGCCAAGCCCGCCGGAAGCGCCCACGCCGTATGCAAGGCCCACTTCGCCAAAACCGCTGATGCCTTCATCCGTATTAACTTTCACAACAACAGGGCGCCATTTGCTCGTAGCGGAACTGAAGTCATTGGCCACATCAATAATATCAATGCTCGTAATCTTCATCATTATTCTCCTGTGAACTGTGCCGCTAATAACGCTTGACCGCAAGAATACCCGCCGCGATGGTCGCCGCCGCCCCTGTGAACACAAGGCAAAGCAGCCCGCTGCTGTACTGGCCGGTAGTGCTTATGAAAAATCCGATCATGGCGGGCGCAAGCGATGCAAGCCCGTTGGCAAGGCCATTCATTATGCCTGACGCCGTGGACATGGACGAGCCGGGAATCAGCCCCTGCAGCAACGTCCAGGCCACCGGCGTTCCCATGGTGCAGAATGCCACAGCCAGAGACAGCAACACAGCCGAGAGGTATTTCTGCTCGGCGACTGCCCCCAGATAAACGCAACAACCGGCAAAGAACATGGCTGCCATAAGAATTGGCGCGCTTCTGCCTATCTTGTCCGTCAAAAATCCGCACGACACCTTAAAAATAATGGAAAGCACAAAAGGCAAGGACGCCAGCCAGCCCATTTCGCTCCAGCTGAACCCTCTGGCTGTTTTAAGGTAGCTCGGCAACCAGGTTATCAGGCCCCAGTACATGCATTGGAGGCACAAGTACCAAAAAACCAAAAGCCAGTACCGGTAATTGCCGATGAATCCCTTGAGACGCTGCCCCAAGGGCAACGCAACTTCCTTGGAAGCCGTAACTTCCTGCCCTGCTTCAATATGGGCCAGTTCTGCATTGTTGATGCTTTTATGCTGCCTCGGGGTATCCGCCGTATGCCGCCACAGCAGGTACAAAGGGATCAAGCCCACCACGAGGCAGAAATGGAAGTTGGCCCTCCAGCCGTAGTTTCCAATAAGATAAGCAAAAAACGGCATTGCCAGAGCTGGTGCGACAGATTGCCCGACAACCCAGGCGGCGTTGGCCCGCCCGCGTTCATGCTTGGGGAACCAGTTTTTTACAAAAACGCTTTGCAGCGGGTAGTACATGCCCTCGCCAACACCAAGTATGATCCGGCTGGCGATGATGATCGCAAACGTAGAGGCAACGCCGCCCAGGAACAGAGAGGCCGTCCAAAGGCCGATGCAGAGCATCATGGATTTGCGCGGCCCCAGGTAGTCGCCTATGGGAGCCAGCAGCACGTTTGCGACGCCATAGGCCGCAAGAAATACGGACATCATCATGCCGATCTGAACGGGTGCGCCTTTGATGCCCATTTCAATAAGAAAAGGATCGTTGGCGGCCAAGACCGAGACGTTAACGCGGTCAAGGTATGCTATGAATATCCCGATGAACAGACAGAATACAACGATGAACCGCTTTTTTGTCGGTTCTTCGCCCACATCTTTTACTGCATTTGCAGGGGAAATAACGCTTTCACTCATATACTCTCCCTTTGGCGATTTCTCTATGAGCAGCCAATGCGCTTTTGCTGTAATCATATTGCGCCGTTATCAATCAGTTCGTTTCCATTGCAGGCTACCGGTATTGCCTATATGGAGTTTCTATTGTCACGACTATGCTGCGTAAATCCAGATGGGTAAAATTGTTTTTATTTGTCGATTAATAAGATAAAGTTATTGAAACAGCTAAATGACAGGAAAAACTTATGCAATTGACGCTGCGTCAAATTGAGGCATTTCTGACGGTTGCAAACCTGCGTAGCTTCACTGCTGCAGGGGCTTCCTTACACATAACCCAAAGTGCCGTGAGCAACCTTATCAAGGATCTTGAGGCACAGGTCGGCGTACCGCTTTTTGACCGTACATCGCGCTTCGTCTCACTGTCCCCCGATGGACGGGAGATGCACACGCTGGCCCAAAAAGCCTTTCACGAATTTTTGCTTATGGAAAAATACGCCGCAGATCTTAGCAGCCTGCGCGCGGGCAGAGTGCGCGTTGTGGGCGCGCCGCTTATCGCCTGCACACTGTTGCCACTGCTACTCGCGCACTTCAAGAGGGCCCAACCCGCCATACGGGTTGAGCTGGTGGATCAGCCCATGGCGCTGGTGCAATCAAGTATACAGCAAGGGGATGCAGAAGTCGGTTTTGGCCCGGCCCGACTGCCGGAGACAGACATTATCGCCCGCCATTTTTTTACCACCCCTGTGAGCATGCTCTCACGTCCGGATCACCCACTGGCAGGGCGGCACAGCACCTGGAGCGAGGTCAAGAAGGTTCCCGTGGTTGCGGTGGGCAGGGAATCAGTGGGCTATATCGCCGCAGATGTGGGTACGCAGCCGCCGTTTACCATTGGTCATGTGGTCAACCAGATGCCAACGGCATTTGCCCTGGCCGCAGCAGGTTGCGGCGTTGCGCTGGCTGGACGGTTTTCACTGATGCTGGCACGTGGCTATGGCCTTGTGGCTACCCTTCTGCACGCCCCAGTTCTGTACCGGGAAATGCAGATGTACCTGCCTGCCGCGCGCAAACTCTCGGACGCTGCCGCCACATTTGTGGATTTCGCCACGCAGTTTGTGAAAGATCACGATCCCAACACACTGGATTCAGCCACTGTTGCAGAACTGGCACCGCCGCTCAGCACACGCAGAGATGCCTGATCACAGGCGGCTGCCTGCCTTAGCAGTATAAAAAAACGCCCCGCTAAAAAGCAGAGCGTCTGAACACGCACGTCTGGCAGGACTGAAAGCAAGCGCCTTAGTTGTTTGCTTCAGCGGGCTGCACCATGATGGCCCCGGCCTCCCGTCGGCGCAGAGCAATGGTAACTTCTGCGCAACGCAGGGCCAGAGGATCGCGCAGGGGCGCATAGCCCACTACAGAAACAGGCATACCCGAGCCCAGCCCCATGTCGCGGATGCGCCGCGCAAGTTCACCCCGGGCATTGATGCTGACAATACGAGCCACGTCGCCCACCTTGAGGGACGTGAGAGGAATAACTGAATCCATTGCGCCTCCGGGAAACCTTTAAAAAACTGCCTAGCCAAAAATAACATTCATTTTCAATTTACTGATCATCAGGCCCAGCGTCAAGAAAAGATGCCGTTGGCAACCTGCGGCTATCGCGCCCCTCAATATCCAGCGCGGCAGGCTCCAGCCGCTCCTCTCGACCATACGGCCCGACTCTGGCATGATGCCTTGCAGCGGGAGGGTCGCTTGCCTCCACGCCCTTTCCGGCACACGTCAACAACGGACAAGCCATGAGCATCCTGAAAAAAGTTCTGGAACGGGGCCTCACCCCTTCCAACGTCATAAGCTACCTGTGTTTGCAGATCATGCGCGTGAACGGCGCGTTCTGGGGCACCCTGCGTCTGCGGCTCAAGGCCCTTGCGCTGGGCGTACAGGTGGGCGCTGGCGTGTCGGCCCACGGGCCTGTGGGCCTGCTGCGCTGGCCGGGCAGCCGCATGAGCATTGGCGCTGGCGCAAGCCTTATTTCTTCCTGGCGGCGGGCCACGGCTGCGGCATTGGCCCATCCCGTGCGGCTGCGCACCTTCGGCCCCGGAGCCAGCATTGAAATCGGCCCCGGCTGCCAGTTGAGCGGCACGTCCATCACCGCGCGCTCCAAGGTCATACGCCTTGGGCGTCAGGTCATGGTGGGCCCCAACTGCGTTGTGGTGGATTCCGACTTTCACGCCCACTGGCCGCCGGAAGCCCGCGCCACAGAACCCGGCATGGAAGGCGACCGCCCGGTAACTATTGGCGACTATGCGTGGATTGGCATGAACTGCCTTATCCTCAAGGGCGTAATCATTGGCGAGGGGGCCATCATAGGCGCTGGCAGCGTGGTCACGCGCGACGTGCCGCCCTTCTGCCTTGCCGCTGGCTCGCCCGCCCGCGTGCTGCGCTGCCTTAAGCCCGGCGAAAGCGCGCAGCAGCCCGTCACTGCGGAATAGGTCGCTGCACGGTGTCTGTGGGGGAATATATCACGGCGCTGCTGGCTTCGGAAAAGCTGGGCGCGCAGGTCACGTGCCACAAGCTCTTTCCGCCAGTGGAGCCATGCTACGCGCCCACGCGCCTGCCCTGGCCCGCTGCCATCAGCCGTGCCCTTGAGCAGCGCGGCATCAACGAGCTTTACAGCCATCAGGCCCTTGCCACAGACCACATCCGCGCCGGGCATTCCATTGTTGCGGCCACGCCCACGGCCAGCGGCAAAAGCCTTATCTACAACCTGCCCGTGCTCGACCGCTACCTGCGCGACCGTGACGCCCGCGCCCTGTATCTCTTCCCGCTCAAGGCTCTGGCGCAGGATCAGCTTGGCGCGTTCAACGCTCTGGTGGAGGGCTGGCCCAAGGAGGCCCGCCCCACTGCCGCCCTGTATGATGGCGACACCACCGACCATTTTCGGCGCAAAATCCGGCGTAACCCGCCCACGGTGCTTATCAGCAATCCAGAGATGCTGCACCTCGGCATTCTGCCCCACCACGAGCAGTGGGCGGAATTTCTGGCGGGTCTGAGCCATGTGGTTGTGGACGAGGCCCATACCTACCGGGGCGTGTTTGGGGCGCACATGGCCCAGGTGTTCCGGCGGCTCAACCGCATTGCCGGACGCTACGGCGCACGGCCCGTCTATGTGCTGTGCACGGCCACCGTGGGCAATCCCGGCGAACTGGCAGCAGCGCTGACCGGCACGGATGCGCCAGCAGCCACGCCTGCCCTTACAGGTCTGGATTCTCCGGCGCAGGTTCCGTCCTCCGCTCCTGCCGCCCGTATAACAGATGCGCCAGTGGTTATTGACCAGTCCGGCGCACCGCAGGGCCCACGGCACTTTGTTTTTCTCAATCCGGAGCAAAGCCCTGCCACAGCCGCCATCGACCTGCTCAAGGCGGCGCTGGCCCGCAACCTGCGCACCATAGTTTACTGCCGCTCACGGCGCATGACAGAACTTATCAGCCTGTGGGCCGGACAATCTGGCGTATTTTCCGAGCGAATCTCCGCCTATCGCGCGGGCTTTCTGCCAGAGGAAAGACGCGGCATCGAGGCCCGCATGGCCTCGGGCGAGTTGCTGGCCGTGGTCAGCACCAGCGCGCTGGAACTGGGCATAGACATTGGCGGGCTGGACGTGTGCATCCTTGTGGGCTACCCCGGCACGGTCATGGCCACCCTGCAACGCGGCGGGCGCGTAGGCCGCGCCCAACAGGAATCCGCCGTTATCGTGGTGGCGGGCGAGGATGCGCTGGATCAGTATTTTGCCCGCAATCCCGAAGATTTTTTCAGCCGCCCTGCGGAAAAAGCCGTGGTCAACCCGGACAACGAGGTCATTTTGACCCGCCATCTGGAATGCGCGGCGGCAGAAATGCCCCTCACCCCCGGCGAAGCCATGCTGGCAAGCCCTGCTGCCCGCGCCGCCGCCCGCGCGCTCAACGCCAAGGGACTATTGCTGCAATCTGCGGACGGCACCCAACTGCTGGCCGCCCGCAAGCGGCCCCAGCGGCATGTGGATTTGCGCGGCACAGGCCAGACCTTCAGCATTGAAGATCAGGACGGCCAGATCATCGGCTCGGTGGATGGCTTTCGCGCATGGCAGGAGACGCACCCCGGCGCTGTTTACCTGCACAGGGGCCGCAGCTACGTGATTGAAGAGATGGACCCGGCCCGCGCCCGCATTGTGGCCAAGGCCGCCAAGGTCTCGTGGTTTACGCGCACGCGCGGCCAAAAAAGCACGGATATCCTTGAAGAAGTCGAGCGGACATCGCTGGGCCGCGTGCTTGTCTGCCGTGGCCGCCTGCGCATCACCGATACCGTGACCGGTTATGAGAAGCGTTCTACATCTGGCAACCGCCTGCTCACCATCACGCCGCTTTCCGCGCCGCCGCAGGTTTTTGAAACCGAAGGCCTCTGGTACGTCATACCAGACAGCATCCGCGCCTCGCTGGAAGAACGCTTTCTGCACTACATGGGCTCCATCCACGCCCTTGAGCATGCTGCCATCGGCCTGCTGCCCCTGCTCATTATGGCCGACCGCAACGACTTTGGCGGTATTTCCACCCCGCTGCATGCCCAGACCGGGCTGTCGGGCGTATTCATTTATGACGGACTGCCGGGTGGGGCGGGCCTGACGCGTCAGGCCTTTCCCGATGCGCGGGCCCTGCTGGAAGCCACCTTCAAGGCTGTTGCCGCCTGCCCCTGCGAGGACGGCTGCCCCTCCTGCGTGCATTCGCCCAAGTGCGGATCCGGCAACAGACCCATCAGCAAGATCGGCGCGCTGGAGCTGCTGCGCGAAATGCTGGCCCCCGGCACGGAAGGCGATGCCCTGTGCCGCAACCTGCGCATCAGCCCCGCCCCTGACAGGCTGGATATGGAATCGCTGGACGCAGCCTCTGCCCTGGCGGCAGCGCCCCGGCCTGCGGTTTCGGCTCTGGATTTCATCAATGAAGGCAGCCAGACCGAAGCCGCGCACACTGCAATGGAGGAAGAATCCATGAGCAAAAAGCACTCCGCGCCGGACAACCAGAACAGTCTGTTCGGCGCTAACGGCCTTGCGCAATCCGGCTCCAGCGGCAGCACCCCCGCACCGCAGGGGGCGACCAGCGGCACACCGGGCGCACAAAGAACAACTACCTTTGATGCCGCAGGCCTGTTGACGCACATTCCCGTGCCGCCGCCCAAAAATTTTGTGGTCTTTGACGTGGAAACCCGGCGTTCCGCCGCCGAGGTGGGCGGCTGGAACCGGGCCGACCGCATGGGTGTGAGCGTTGCCGTGGCCTACGACAGCAAGGCGGACGACTATTTCTCCTACCAGCAGGAAGAGCTGCCCGCATTGTTCGAGCGCCTGCACGCGAGCGACCTTGTGGTGGGTTTCAACAGCCTGCGCTTTGACTACGCCGTGCTCTCGCCCTTTGCGCTCTTTGATCTGCGCACCCTGCCCAGTCTTGATCTTTTGCAGCGCGTGTACGAACGCCTGAACTACCGCCTTCCACTGGACAATCTGGGCCAGGCCACCCTGGGCGAACCCAAGAGCGCCGACGGTCTGCAAGCCCTGCAATGGTGGAAAGAAGGGAGGCTGGAAGATATCGCCACGTATTGCCGCAAGGATGTGGACATCACACGCCGCCTTTATCTGCACGGTCTGGAGCAGGGCTTTTTGCTGTTCAGCAACAAGGCTGGCTCCCGTGTGCGCGTTCCTGTGGATTTTCACCAGCGCTGAGATCGCCTTAGCCGGAAAAAGCAAAACGCCCGCAATTGCGGGCGTTTTGCTTTCAAATATCTGTGACAGGCAGCGTTATTTCAACTTTTTCAGCGTCTTCTCCATGCCTTCCGGCAGGGGATAGCCGTGATCCTCGCCGGGGAACGCGCCTGCGCGCACTTCACGCGCATAGGCCTCCACCGCCGAGCGCAGGCTCGCGCCCACTTCGCCAAAGCGTTTGACGAAGCGCGGCAGGTGGCTCAGGGTCATGCCCGTCATATCCTGCCACACCAGCACCTGACCATCGCAGCCAGCGCCTGCGCCGATGCCGATAACCGGGATGGACAGGGCCTGGGTCACGCGCTCGGCCAGGGGCGCGGGCACGCATTCCAGCACCAGGGCGAAAGCCCCGGCTTCTTGCAGGGTGCGGGCATCGTCCAGCAGTTTCTGAGCCGCAGCCATGCTTTTGCCCTGCACCTTGAACCCGCCAAAAGCGTTCACCGATTGCGGCGTGAGGCCAAGATGCCCCATGACGGGAATGGAGGCCCGCGTCAGCGCCCGCACTTCTGCGGCAAATTCCGCGCCGCCTTCAAGCTTGACCGCCTGGGCGCGGCCTTCTGTCATGAGCCGCCCGGCGTTGCGCACGGTTTCTTCCACAGAAACATGGTAGCTCATAAAGGGCATGTCGCAGACCACAAGGGCTTTTTGCGCACCGCGTGCCACGGCGGCGCAGTGGCGCACCATGTCGTCCACAGTGACGGAAAGCGTGTCGGGATAGCCCAGCATCACCATGCCCAACGAATCACCAACAAGCAGGGCATCCACCCCGGCCATGTCCATGACCCGCGCGGTGCTGTAGTCATAAGCCGTCAGCATGACGAGCTTTTCCTGCCCTTTGGCCTCGCGGAAGGTAACTATGGTGTTCTTCATGACTGAGCCTCCTTCTGGTTGGCATCGTGGGCCAGACCCATGATGAGGTGGGTAAGCTTGGCAGCCGTAAAGTCCGCATGGTGCAGGCCCTCAATGGGGGCCAGTTCCACCACGTCCAGTCCCACCACACGGCGACCCGCCACGCAGCGTTCCAGCATGTACTGGGCCTCGCGCCAGTTGATGCCGCCGGGCGAGGGCGTTCCTGTTGCTGGCATGATGGACGAATCAAGCCCGTCCACATCAAAGGTGATGTAAATGTTCTTGGGGAAATCCTCGGGCAGGGGCAGCTCCGGCAGGCCCACGCGGGCAAGGAAGTAGGCGTCGTAATGGGTGACGTTGAACTTCTTGCGGATCTCGGCTTCTTCCCGGCAGAAATCGCGCACGGCAAACTGCGTGAGCGGCAGGCCGAGGTCGGCCACGGCGCGGTACATGACGCTGGCGTGTGAAAAGGGGCTGCCCTCATACTGGGGCCGCAGGTCGGCGTGGGCGTCAAACTGCACAACGCCAAAGGGTTCGCCCGTTTTTTCAGCCTGCCGGGCCAGCGCACGTAAGGCCCCGAGCGTCACGGTATGCTCGCCGCCCAACACCACAGGCACTGCCTCGCAGGCAATGGCATGGGCCACAGCGGCCTCTATGCGGTCAAGCGTGTCGGTTATGGGGCCAGCGCAGTCCACGGCCTGAGCGGTAAAAAAACCTGACTCGCCAGGTGCGAATCCGCATTCCCAGGCTTCAAGCTGATGCGAGGCGGCAAGCAGAGCCTGAGGGCCTTTGACCGTGCCGCCGCCATAAGAAACGCTCTGCTCCAGAGGAACGGGGATAATGTGAAACCCTGCTTGCTCCGGCGCAGACTGGGGATATTCAGAAGCCAGAAACTTGTCTTGCATGTGATCCTGCCGTGATTTGACATAAAAAAACGGCCCGCTTGGGGAGGCAGGCCGTTTTGGTTGGAGGAGACTGTCAGCAAAAGAAAGGAAGGTACTTTCCAAGCTGCAATGGCCGTGCCACAAAAAGCAGCATACGAATAATCATATAACATGCTGCTTTTTATTGGTAATTTTTTACAGCCTCGCAATGGGCGCGTTAAAAATGTTTAACCCCTCGTACCTGCGCCCTGCCTGGAAGGCGCAAAACTGTACAAAATATTTTCTTGCACAGCCTACTGCACAGTATCCTTGCCCGGGGCAACAGCCGCACCCTGCAAAGAAAGGGAAAGCTTTTCGGCCAGTTCGCGCGCGGCGGGCGTATTGCGCCATTCGTCAAAGAGTTTCTGCCAGCCGCCAAAATCCACAAAGTTGCGGTCAAGCTGTGCTTCGTGCATCTGCACCCAGGCGTTGAAAAGCTGCATCTGCACCTGGAAGGTGGCGCTCTCAAAAATCATGGCCGCAGAATCGCGGGGCATGACCTGACCGTCCACATGGGCCAGAACGAAATTACAGACCGCGCGGCGGGAGGTTTCAAAGGTCACTTCCTGACCATTCATGTCTTCTGCCAGTGGCAGCAGGCGCGGAAACATCTCGCTGATGCGTTCCATGGCCTTGACCGGCACGGCGATGAACAGTGCGGGCTGGCCATCCGCAGCGGCAGGAGCATCGGGCTTTTCAGAGATGAAATAAAAACGCAGCCAGTTCTCGAACATTACGGCTTCCAGAACCTTGGCAACGCCATTCTGAAATTGTTCTTGAGCTTCGGGCATGGAGACTCCCTTAGTGTTTTACGGCCACGACCCGCAGCCGCCGATAATCAGCAATCCAACCGTCGTTATTCCACATGGATGCGCGCAGGGCATCCGCCACGGCGGCAAAAACTTTTTCCTGAGCCTCTGGGGCCACGCAATCCAGATCCTGGGCAAAAAACTGGGCCATCCAGCGGGCAAGGCCTTCTTCCCCGCCTTTGAGAGGGGTGGGCCTGTCGTATTCTTCCGCCAGCCGCACGGAAAATCCGTGGCGGCTCAGCAGGGCCGCATATTCCTGCGCCGAGGGAAAATAAAAACGCTCGCTGTTCAGATGCGCCGGGCCAATGCCCTCCCCCACCAGCGCGGCCTGAAAGGCCGCCCCAAAGGCAGCGCGGATACGCCCGATGTTACCTTGCGCGCCAAATTCGCACACCAGCAGGCCGCCGGGGCGCAGCGCCCGCGCCATGACGGCGGTCAAGCGCTCCTGATCTTCTATCCAGTGCAGCGCGGCGTTGGAAAACAGCGCGTCCACGCAGCCGTTCCACGGCATGTCGCAGGCGTCCATTACCAGAAATTCCACTCGCGGCAGACGCATCCTGGCCTGCACGATCATGTCGGGCGAGGCGTCAATGCCCACCACGCGGGCGGCTCTGGCGGTCAAGGCTTCTGTCAGTGCGCCAGTGCCGCAGCCTACGTCAACAACAAAGCCCAAACCATCGGGCAGCAGCCCCAGCAGGTTTTCACCGTAGGCTGCCACAAAGTCGTGGCTCTGGTCATAAAGACGGGCATCCCAATCCATGAATCCGATTCTCCCTGCGCGGCGAAAAAAAGCGCAAGCGCCACTTGTTGTAAACATCAGACTACAGCGCGTCAATGCGGCGGGCTGATTTGCAGCAACAATGCCGCCCGCTCCCTGCCAGAAATGATCGTGCTCAGGCCTGCTTTTCCCGTACGGCGCGCTTTTGCATTTCGCTGTTGCCAACTTGTCCGAGCACTGCGGCGGCAAGCCCCGTGCAGGCGCTCACGAGGCCCAGCGGCACGGCGGTATCGCCCCCGGCCAGCCCCACAAGGGGGGAGGTGCACGCGCCAAAAATAAAGACCGCCACGCCCAGAATGCCCGAGGCCGTTCCCGCGCCAACATTTTGCGCGCTGATGCCAAGCGTAAAGCTGGTGGGGAGCGTCATGCCCTGGAGGGCGATCATGAAAAACAGCCCCACGAGCAGCGGCAAGGGGGAAGCTGGCGCGATCACCGTCACGGCCAGTACGCCAAGGCAGGCCGCGCAACGCAGCGTGTTGCCGATTTGCAGCAAACGGGCTTCGCCAAAACGGCGCGACAGCCGGGCCGTGGCAAGGGCAACAAACATGACGCTCAAGGCGTTGCAGCCAAAAATGACGCTGTAGCCCTGCGGCGAAATGCCGTACATGCCCTGCAGCACAAAGGGCGAGGCCGCCACGTAACCAAAAAATCCGCCCATGGTGAAACCCTGCACGCCCACATAACACATGAAGGGTTTTTGCCGCAAAAGCTCGCCCATGGCCTTCCACGAAGCGCGCAAACCACCCTCGCGGCGCATGGTTTCCGGCAGAGTTTCCGACAGGCCTATGGCGCTCAGCACGATCAGCAGCACCCCAAAACCCGTCAGAAAATAAAAAATCAGGGGCCAGCCGCTCAAGGACGCCAGCCAGCCGCCCAGGAGCGGCCCGGTAATGGGCGCAATGCCGTTGACCGCCATGAGCAGGCTCATGAAGTTGGTCAGCTCCGGCCCGCGAAACAGATCGCAAGCCATGGCGCGGGCCAGCACAATGCCCCCTGCCCCGCCCAACCCCTGCGCAAACCGCAGGGCAATAAAGCTATTGCCCGTTTTGGCCGCAGCGCAACAGATGGAAGCCAGCGTAAAAAAGATCAGCGCCATGAACAGCGGCTTGCGCCGCCCGGTGGAATCTGAAATGGGCCCCACAAACAATTGCCCGAGGGCCATGCCCAGCAGACAGGCCGTGATGGTCAACTGCGTTGTTGCCGTGGAGATATTAAGGTCTGCCGCCAGCGCGGGCAGGCTTGGCAGATAGGTATCAGTACACAGCGGGCCAAAAGCGGCCATCATGCCCAGCAGGAGCGCCAGAAACAGCCTGCGGCGGCGGGGCAGCCTTGCGCCGGCACCCACAATATAATCATTTTCCGTAATGCGCATGTTCGTCCTTTTTCTTTTCTTTGCGCGATATTCGGGACGGACGCTGGCAAAGTCAAGGGCGGGGAATGCCCCTGTGCGGCTCTGGTATGCGCTGCCGCCTTATGCTACCCTGCGCCCATGATTGATTACGCTCAAGCCCTTAACGAAGCCCAGTACGAGGCAGCCACCTGCGGCGATGGCCCGGTTCTGGTTGTGGCAGGTGCAGGCAGCGGCAAAACCCGCACCATCGTCTACCGTCTGGCATGGCTGGCAGAGCACGGCATCGAACCTGACGCCATGCTCCTGCTCACCTTTACCCGCAAGGCCGCGCAGGAAATGCTGCACCGCGCGGGCCTGCTGCTCAATCAGGGGCTTGCGGGCGTGCAGGGCGGCACCTTCCACGCCTTTGGCTTTGGGGCGCTCAGGCGCTGGAAACCCGAATGGCTTGGCGACAGACCCTTCACAGTCATGGACTCCGCCGACATCAACGAGGCGGTCAAGCACTGCAAGGATCAGCTCAAGCTGGGCAAGGGGGACAGGTCGTTTCCCAAGACCCAGAGCATTGTGGGGCTACTGAGCAAGGCCCGCAACAAGGAGCTGCCGCTGGACGAAGTGCTGCGGCGCGAGGCCTTTCACCTGCTGCCCCATGCCGATGGTCTGGCACGGCTGGGTGATGCCTACAATGCCTACCGCCGCGACAAGGGCCTGCTGGATTACGATGATCTGCTGTTCGAGCTTGAGGCCCTGCTGCGTGAAAATCCGCTGGCGGCCGCCTCGCTGCGGCAGAGGTTCAGCCATATTCTTGTGGACGAATATCAGGATACCAACCTGGTTCAGGCCCGCATTGTGCGCCTGCTGGCAGGGCCGTTGGACGGCCCCCCAGGCAACGTCATGGCCGTGGGCGACGAAGCCCAGTCCATCTATGCCTTTCGCGGCGCCAATGTGCGCAACATATTGGACTTCCCCACGCTTTTTCCCGGCGCGCGTGTTGTACGGCTGGAAGAAAACTATCGCTCCACCAAGCCCGTGCTGGATGTGGCCAACAACCTGCTCTCCCACGCCGCAGAATCTTTCCGCAAAAATCTGTTCACGCGCAAGGAAGGCGGCGACCCGGTACGCCTTGTGACCCCGCTCAGCGACATGAGTCAGGCCAAGCTGGTGGTGCGCCGGGTTGAAGAACTGCTGGCTACCCATCTGCCGCACGAAATCGCGGTGCTGTTCCGCGCGGGCTTCCATTCCTATAATCTGGAAATGGCCCTCAATCAGGCGGGCATTGCCTTTCGCAAATACGGGGGGCTGCGCTATACCGAGGCTGCCCACGTCAAGGATGTTATCGCCTACGCCCGCCTGCTGCTCAACCCGCTCGACCTGCCCGCCTTTGCCCGCGTGGCGGCCCAGCACAGCGGCATTGGCCCCAAGACGGTGGAAAAACTCTATGCCGTGGCCCGTAGCGGCGACCAGAAATCCACAGAAAAAGCCTTTGCCAAGTTTCCGGGTTTTCTGGAAGACATGCGCTTTGTGGACGACCTGCGCGCCCGGCCCATGCCGCCCTCGGCCACGCTGTCGTCCGTTCTTGAGCATTACCGCCCTCGCCTCGAGGCCCTCTACCCGGAAGACTGGCCCCGCCGCCAGCAAGGGCTGGAAGAAATCATCCAGATGGCCTCCGGCTACAGCGAACTGGATCTTTTTGTGGCAGATCTGGCCCTTGAAGCGCCGGACGATGACGAGGCCGACAGCAACGAAGGCAAGATCACCCTTTCCACAGTGCATTCGGCCAAGGGGCTGGAGTGGAACGCCGTCCTGATCATTGATCTGGTGGAAGACCGCTTTCCTTCGCGCCACGCTCTGGCCCGGCCAGAAGATTTTGAAGAAGAGCGCCGCCTCATGTACGTGGCCTGCACCCGCGCGCGCCAGTGCCTTGACCTCTACGCCCCTGCCTCGCTCTACAACAGGGCCGAGCGTGGCAGTCAGCATGTGAGCCAAAGCCCCTTTGTGCGCGAGCTTGCGCCCGGTATGGTTGAAGAGTGGATTGAAGGCTTCGGCGGTACGCTCTCGCGCCGCAGCGTTGGCGGCGTGGGCTTTGGGCGCAAAACTGCCATGCCTCCTGCTGGCGGCCTTGGCGGCGCGCAAGGCTTTTCGGGCGGGCTTTTGCCGCGTCCGCAGCGCCCGCCGAGCCACGATGCCTATGACGATTGCCAGCTTGCGCCAGACGATGCGCCGGTGAATGCGCCAGCAAGCGGCTCGGGCAAGCAGACTTTTCCCTTTGCGACCCCCGCGTCCGCCCCTGCGGCAGCGCAGGGGAGTTCAAGGCCGCAGGCCGCAGGCGATGGCGAACTGTGCTACTGCCGTCACCGTATTTTCGGGCGCGGCAAGATCGTGCGTCATTTGCCGCCGGACAAGGTACAGGTGAATTTCCCCGGCTTCGGCCTCAAGGTCATCCTGAGCGAATATCTGATTCTGGAGAGCTGATATGGTTCCGCCCCACGCATCCCCTGCTTCTCATGGCTCTCTTTCTGAAGACGGCATTCTGGCCTGTCTTGGCAGACACTTTCCGCAGACCGGGCCTTCCCTGCTGCTGGGCAGGGGTGATGACTGCGCCGTGCTGCGCGGCGGCAAGCCCCTGGCCGTGAGCAGCGACCTTTTCCTGGAAGACGTGCATTTTCGCCGTTCGTATTTTACCCCTGAAGAAACAGGCTACAAGGCGCTAGCCGTCAATGTGAGCGATCTTGCGGCCTGCGGGGCGCGGCCCGTGGCCTTTACCCTGTGCCTCGGCCTGCCTGGCTGGGTGGACGAACCGTGGTTGGACGCGTTTTTCTCCGGCATGGCAGGTCTTGCCAAGCAGCACAACATGGTGCTGGCCGGGGGCGATCTTTCCGGCTGCGAGCGTCTGCATATTTCTGTGACCGTGTGGGGCGAGCCCGCCGACCCAGGCACCTTTCTTGTGCGCGGCGGCAGCATGCCCGGCGATGTGCTCTTTGTGGTGGGGCGGCTCGGTCTTGCCCGCGTGGGGCTCAAGGCCCTTGAAACGCAGGGTCGGGCAGCCCTGGAGCAATGGCCCGCCGCCTGCGCGGCACACCTGCACCCCGAGCCGCAGGTGGACGCGGGCCTCATGCTGGCGCGGGCCGGGTTCAACGCCCGCCCGCCTGCACTCATGGATGTTTCTGACGGCATCATGCGTGATCTGCCCCGGTTGCTTGGTCTTACGGGCGAGCTGAGCGCGGCGGGACAGGTCTCGCGCGGCAGCTTGGGGGCGGAAATTATGCTGGCCCGTGGGCAACTGCACCCGGAAGTAGTGAGCTATGCCGAAGCCCATGGCAGAAATCCCGTACACGAGGCCCTGCTGGGCGGCGAGGATTACGCCCTGCTGGGTTCGTGCGCGCCCGACATGCTGCCCCCCCTGCATGCAGCCATACCGCGCCTTACCAGCGTCGGTGTTGTGACCTCGGGCGGCGGCATTGTGTGCAACAACGAGCCGCTGGACAACCTGGCGGACATGCACGGCTTTGACCACTTTGAACGCAAAGGGCAGGAAGCCTGACATGCGCGCTCATATCGGCGTAGTCTGCTGGAACAGGCTTGAGCTTACGCGGCTCTGTCTCACCAGCCTCCTGCAAAAAACCCCGCCGGGCTATGGGCTCACAGTGGTAGATAACGGCAGCACCGATGGCACAAAAGAATTTTTGCAATCGCTGGCCTCGGCGCATCCGCACATGCGCCTGCACTTGCTGCGCCGCAACATGGGCGTGGCCGTGGCCTCCAACCTCGCCTGGGACGACGCCGCCGACGCGGATTTTTACGTCAAACTTGATAATGACGTGGAAGTGCTCGACCCGCAGTGGCTGAACCGCCTCATGCGCATGCTGACCGACAATCCCCGCCTGGGCATGGTCGGATACAAGCTGTGCGCAAAGCATGAGGGTACGCCCCTGACTCTGGCCGATGGTTCGCCCTCGCTGGAGGTCATCTGCTGCAACGGAGCCTGCGCCTGTATTCCCCACGCTGTCCACGAACTGCTTGGTTTCTGGAACGAAGGCTTTGGCCGCTATGGTTATGAAGACCTTGAGTACAGCTGGCGTGCCCGCAGGGCTGGCTATACCCTGGCATACGCTCCCCAGCAGGATGCCCTGCGCCATCACGGCACAGAGCCGGAATTCATCGACCCGGAGCAGGAGCGCGGCAAGCTCTCCAGCCACACCTCGGATATTTCCGGCACCAAGGCCTACCTTCTGTACCTCCTGCTCTACGAACAGGGGGTCATCCCTTTGAAAATGGGCCGCAAATACCTGCCCTCACAAGCCCCTGAGGGATTGACCTTTTCGCTCAATCCGGCCCACAAGGCCCTGCAGCGCCTGATGGTTCGCCTTATCAACAGCGTGGACACCAGCCAGCAGGGCGACCTTTCGCAGCTTGACCTGCGCGCATGGCAAAACAAAGGAAACCCCGCATGAGCACCACCTCGCAGCGGTCTGCAGCCGCGCCTACTACAGAAAACCAACCTTCCATTCCCTTAGAGCTGGTTGAAGAATTCCGCTCCGTCTGCCGCGATGCATGGAAGCAGGGCCTGCTGTCCGGCTGTAACGGCAATGCCAGCCGCAGGCTCGGCAGCCACGCGCCAGGGTTGATCTGCGTCACGCGCAGCGGCGCTGCCAAAGGCAGGCTGACCGCCGCCGACTGCTGCCTTATGGACATCGCCACAAGCGTTGTTGTATCCGGCGGGCCAGCATCCACAGAATCGGGCATGCACCTTGCCATCTACCGCGCCCGCCCAGACTGTAGTGCCATCCTGCACACCCATCCTCGCCGTCTGCTTGCCTTGAGCTTGCGGCTGGCGGGCAGGCAGGAGGACTTTTTGCGCCTGCCCCTTTTTGAAGCCGAAGTATGGCGGGCCAAGCTGGGCTTTGCCCCTGCTCTGCCCCCCGGCACTGCAAAACTTGCAGACGCCGTGGCTCTGGCTGCCAGCGGCAAGGATGCCGTGTGGATGGCCGGACATGGCCTGTGCTGCCTGGGGCGCACCCTGGCCGAAGCCCTGTGCCTGGCTGAAGAACTGGAACATCTGGCCGCGCTACAGATACTCGCCACAGTGTAGTGCAAGCATTGCCGCCGCTCCTTACAGCCCGCATTTGCGGGCTTTTTTGCGTCTTTTAGTGTTACGACTTGCAAAAACATACGCATAATTGTAGCATATATTATATTTTCGTAATACAAAATCCAAAGGAGCTCTCCCACCATGCATATCCGTTCGCACCTCTGCGTCGCTCTGGCCATTATGGGTCTTATGGTTTCCAGCTCTGCCGCCCTGGCCCACGAATTCATCCTCAAGCCCGACACGGCAACCCCTGCAGCCGGGCAGAAAACCCGCATGCAGGCGCAGGCAGCCCATGTGTTCATGGTCAGCGAAGAAGCCGAAAACCCCGCCAACGTGCGTCTGTACCTCTTGCAGGGCGACAAAAAAACCGACATCGCCCTTGTGGAAGACAAGGCGCTCGTTTCGCTGGTGGGCGACTTCACCCTCGCGCAGAACGGCCCCGCCATGCTGGTGGGCCACCGCCTGCCCCAGATATGGTGCGAAACAACGCAGGGTGAAATGGAAGGCAGCCGCGCCGCCCTTGAAGCCAAGGGCATGAAGGTCAAATCCTCCGGCAAGTATGAAAAATTCGCCAAGACCCTGCTCAATCCCGCCAGCAACGACACCCTGTTCGGCAAGGCACTTGGCCAGGATCTGGAACTTGTGCTGCTGACCAACCCCGCAGACATCAAGCCCGGCGCCCCCCTGAACGTACAGGTGTTGCTGCGCGGCAAGCCCGTGCCCAATGCCACTGTGGGCCTGACCCACGATGCCTTCAGCAAGGATCAGGATACCTACAAATCCAAGGCGCAAACCGATGCGCAGGGCAAGGCCTCCTTTACCGTGGACAAGCCCGCCCTGTGGATGCTGCGCACCACTGTGGTGGAAAAGACCCCCAGCACGGATGCAGATGAGCACCATCTGCGCGCCACCTATGTGTTCCCCGTAAAGTAGCCCCATATCCACACGCATGCAGGCGGGGGAAGGTTAGCTTTCTCCCGCCTGTGCGCATTCCCGCACCTGCTTGAGGCAAGGATAGTTATATGCGCATTTTTCTTTTGGGGCGCTGCGCCGCCATCTGTCTTGCGGTTGCGCTGCTCCTGGCAGGCACCGCTGCCCAGGTTTCGGGCCATGCCCTGTATGCGGCAGACACCCGACATGACGGCGTGGTGCTTGTGCAGTTTGCCTACTCCAGCGGCGAGCAGCCCACCTATGCCAAAGTGGAGGTGTACAGCCCCGCGGACGACAAGGTGGAATTTCAGAATGGCCGCACGGACGCACAGGGGCGATTTGCCTTCATGCCTGATGCGCCGGGCCGCTGGCGCATCATCATGGCCGACAACATGGGGCACAGGGTTGAACACCCGGTGGAAATCAGCGCAGCTCAGGGGGCCGCAGCCGCAGACAGCGGGCACGATGCGGGGCCGGGCGGCTTTGCCATGCCCTCGCGTATTCTGCTGGGCCTGAGCCTCATCGCCAACATGGCGCTGGCGGCTACCGTGCTGCGGCGCAGGAAAAAACATATGGCCTGACTGCCGCTCCAAATTATTTTTGACCGCAAAAAAAGGGTGCCTCCTGATGGAAGCACCCGTTTTTTACATCTGGCAACGTGCGTTTATTTCGGCTCAATAACTTCCCTGCCGCCCATGTAGGGAACCAGCACCTTGGGCAGCACAAGGCTGCCGTCCTTTTGCTGGCAGTTTTCAAGGATGGCGGCAATGGTGCGGCCCGTGGGCAGGCCGGAACCGTTGAGCGTGTGCAGGAACATGGCCTTGCCGCCCTTGGGCTTGAAGCGGATATCGGCCCTGCGGGCCTGAAAATCCGTGCAATTGGAGCAGGAAGAAATTTCGCGGAAAGTTTTTTGCGTGGGCAGCCACACTTCCACATCATAGGTCTTGGCAGAGCTGAAGCCCATGTCGCCCGTGCAGAGGGTGATGACCCGGTAGGGCAGTTCGAGCATTTCCAGCAGGTTGCAGGCATGACCGCGCATGATCTCAAGCTGATTGAAGCTGTCGTCAGGATGGGCGAAACGCACCATCTCGACCTTGGTGAACTGGTGCATGCGGATAAGACCGCGCGTATCCTTGCCCGCGCTGCCCGCCTCGGAGCGGAAACAGGGCGTGGCCGCACAGTAGGCGCGGGGCAGATCGGCCTCATCCAGCACTTCGCCAGCGTGCAGGTTGGTCAACGGTACTTCGGCAGTGGGGATCAGATAGTATTCCCACTCGCGCAGCTTGAACAGGTCTTCCTCAAACTTGGGCAACTGGCCCGTGCCTGTCATGCTGGTGCGGTTGACCATGTAGGGCGGGCAGACTTCAATATAGTCTTCGGCCACGGTGTGCTGATCTAGAAAAAAGTTCACCAGTGCGCGTTCCAGGCGCGCGCCCCAGTTCAGGGACACCACAAAGCGGCTGCCGGTCAGGCGGGCGGCGCGCTCAAAATCAAGCCCGCCAAGGGCCACGCCCAGATCCCCATGCTCGCGCGGCTCAAAATCAAATTCACGCGGCGTGCCCCAGCGGCGCACTTCCACGTTTTCCGATTCATCCTTGCCCACGGGCACGGCGGCGTCAGGCAGGTTGGGTACGCGCATGAGCCAGGTTTCCACATCGGCCTTGGCTTGGGCGGTTTCAACGTCCAGTTCCTTAATGCGTTCGGAAACGCCGCTCATTTCGGCCAGCAGAGCCGTGGCATCTTCGCCCGCGCGTTTTTTGGCGGCCACTTCGGCAGAGGCCGCGTTGCGGCGGCTCTTGAGGGTTTCCACCTCGGTCAGCAGGGCGCGGCGGCGGGCGTCCAGCGCCAGAAATTCATGAACATCCAGATCCGAATGCCTGTCGGTCAAAGCCTTGGTCAGCACTTCGGGCTGCTTTTGCACCAGTTTGAGGTCAATCATAGCCGCTCCTGAAAAAAACGCGCACCGCGCGGGATATAGCAAAATCTGCTCCTCATGGGGATGGGGAGCGCAACAGACAGGCTGTAGCATGCTGGGCCGCTGCCTGCAAGGCGGCTGCATGCGGTCCGTATCTGACAATCCGGCGCAGGCAGACCTGCAAACCTTGCAAAAGGCAAATTTTGCGTATACGTAGTAACGAGTATTCTGGAGATTTTCTATACAAGTTACGTGAGGCCGTCATGAAACATTTACGCATTGTTCTTTGTGTATCCCTGCTGGCGTTGCTTGCAGCCTGCGGGCCGAGCAACAATGTCCGACTCCTGCCGCCGCCCTCTCTGGACGCTTCGGTGCTTCCTTCTCCCAACGCACCCCGTGTGACCGTTGTGATGTTTGAAGACAAACGCATGGATCAGACCGTCATCGGCACCCGCCGCGACAGCAGCGCGTTTGTCACCACCGACAATGTCGCCCAGTGGATCAGCAAGGCTCTGGCCGATGAACTTGCGCGCAACGGCATGCAGGTTTCCTATTCCATCAGCGTGAACGAAGCGCGTAAAGGCAACCCCGACTTTATGGTCACTGGCCAGGTCGATGAAGCCAACATCCGCGAAACGTCCACCACCGACATGTCCACATCGCTGCGCGCAAACTACGTGCTTGCCAACCGGCAGGCGCGCATCCTGCGTGAATCGCTCAACGCTTCGCAGTCGCGCACCGGCCTGCCCTCGGGCAGTGCTGCCGACAACCTGATGCTGGAAACTCTGCGCGACCTGGTCAAGCCCATGGCGCACAAGATTGTCCAGACCATCGAGGCAAAAAAATAAGCCCATGCGGGCCTTGCGTACATTGTTTTCCAGCTTGCCCCTGGCGGCTCTGCTGGGAACTTTTGCCCTGCCGCCGGTCTTGCTGACCGGCGGTGCGGCATGCGCAGCAGAACACACGTCCGGCCCTCCGGCGGCAATCTCCGCTGCTGACACGCCAGCAACCGAGGGCAAGGGCACCAACGGCAACACGGCTGACAATACCCCAGCCGAAAGTGCCAGCTCCTCGTCTCCCGCGCCTGATCCGCTCTCGCCTTTGGAAAACGGCCCCTCTGCTTCCAGACCAGGCCCCCTCCCCCTGCCTTCGCCCGTTCTTCGCAGCGCGCACTGCCCTGCCGCCCCCCTGCCCCCGCATGCCCAAAGGCTGTGCGCGGAAGCCACCGCACTTCTGGATGCCCTGCACACTGCCGCAACAGCCCTGCCTAACAGGCGCGATATCCGCATGGGCATAACCGACTTCAACGAATACACCGCGCTGGCCGCAGAACTGTACACCCCGCTGACAGAGGTTGACCATGCTGCCGCTGGCGGGGATTCCGGCGCGCAAAGCATCACAGTCACCTTGCTGGGCCGGCCCGATGCGGCGGAAACGCTGCTGCGGCTGCTGCGCAATCCTGATGCCCTGAAAGTGCGGCGTTTACTGCTGGCCGACCTGATGACCACAACGGCAAACGCCCGGCAGGTCGCTCAGGCGATCGCCGCCGCCGATGCCCTCCCAGGAACCGGCGGCTCCGGCGATGCGTCCCCCGGTTCTGGCGGTACGTGGTACATTGCCAAGGTTACACCGCCAGGGCAGTTGACCCAGCACCCGCCCATGCCTACCCCCGAAGACATCACCAAGGAGGCGGCGCAACAGAACGCGCAGCAGAACGCTGATGCTCTGGCAGACACTCTTGCCGCCGCCATTGCGGCTCTGGATACATTGCGCCTATCGCCCGAGGGCTGGCTGACCTCGGCAGAATCTCTGGCAGTCCTTGAAAAAGCTGCCGTCAGTCTGCCGCAGAGCGCAGCTACTCAGCTACTTCTGGGTGAGGCACTTTTGCAGGCAGGCATGCCGCAGCGCAGTATCGCTTCCTGCACTGCAGCACTGGAGCTTGCCCCAGACCTTGGCCGCGCACGGTACATCCGCGCACTTGCCCACTGGCGCTTGCAGCAACTGGCCCTTGCCGAAGATGACCTGAGCGCGGTGCTGGAAGCAACCACGGATGCTTTTCCACACACTTCGGATAAAGTCCGGCTTTTGCGAGCGCGCGGCGCATTGCGCATGTTGCGCAGCAACGAACCCGGCATGTGCGAGGACCTGGCCGCCGCCTGCGCTCTGGGCGACTGCGAAGGCCTGGCCGCCGCCCGTGGACAGCAGATGTGCCTTACGCCTTCAAGTCAGGTGGATACCCGGCCCGCTGCTGATGCCGTCACGCCCCAACCGCCCGCCACGGCTGGCGACATGGCCGAAAAACCATGAGCCGATCCCCTCTGCTCAAGGTTTACGGGCATGTGTACCCTGTGAACGATGATTTTTACGCGGCACTGCAACAGGCCTGCGTCGATGCCATGCCGGATGAAGATGACGTGCCTGTTCTTGAGCGTGATGGCGACATGGCCCGCATTTCTTTTGAAGGCATGTACTTTCCCGTGGATGAAGTGCTGGCGGTACTTGGAGAACATCTCTGCCCGGAACATAAGGGAAAACTTGATGTGCTTGATATGGAGGGTTGGCGGCTTTATCGCCACACCTTCAACCACGGACATATTGAAAGCCACAGCGCTCCGCTGAACAATGTTCTGGATTACTCCGGCCATTGATTTTTGCCAGATTTCAGCACTCTCTGCCTGCATTCTGCCCCTCCGCAAGTCACCCCGCGCCAGATATCTCGCCCCCTGAAATGTGACTTGATCACAATTTTCGCCACAATTTTCGCGCCATAAAATTATGGTTTCCATATTTTTTTTGTACGCGTCCGCTTTTTGTGTCTATAATCACAAGCTTTGTGCCCGCCACGTATTTGGCATCTTCGATATTTCTTGAGCACTCGCCTTTCTGTCCGAAATCTCTGGCAAAAGGGTTCCCTTATGTATATTCTGGCGTTGAAATCGACAGAGTCTTTGCCGCAGTTCGCGCAGCAGGGGCAATGCCCCTGAACCAGTCCGGGCGGCAAAGGAGGGGGAACCGTGTCGATGCAAAAAACCACCAGAGAATCCTTTTGCTGGGTCGTTGACCCAGACCTGAACTACTGCCATGTGGATGCGGCAAAGGAGCGGTTGCTGGAATTGCCCGTGAGATCACTCGCGGGCAGACCTCTGGTTCATTGCATGCACCCGTATGATGCCGCCATGCTGCGCCGCGCCCTTGCTTCTACCGAGCCCAGGACGCTCACAGGCTGCACCGTGCGCTATGTGTGCCCAAAGGGTACGCACACGGTTACCAGCCTGAACATAAAACCTCTACGCAGTGCCTGCGGCACACTTCTCGGCTTTGAAGGCGAAGAACACAGCATAGGTTCTGTGGACATGCACGGAGACTTCGCGCCCATTTTCGAGAAAGTGTTTGCGCACGATTTCATGGCGCTCTGCATCGTCAACAGGGATGGGCAACTGCTGGCGGTCAACGCGCAGTATGCCAGCATTGCGAACAAGCCCGCCAACATGCTGGTGCGCGCCCACATTCTTGAAGCGGGCATTCCTTCCATTGATATGGTGGACGAGGCTTTCAGGGTACTTCCTTCTGGCGATACCATTGCCGAGCAGGAGATTATCTGGGACGGCAAGGACTATGTCATGTCCATCTACGCCCTGCCCGACGCCTGCGGCGAGATTCACTCCATCTGTGTGTCGCTGCGCGACATAAGTCTGCGCAAGGGGCTGGAGCGCCGGCTGGAGGCCGCCAATCGCCAACTGGAAGAGATGAATCTCAAGGATTACCTGACAGGCGTGTTCAACCGCCGCCATTTTGATGAATCCCTGCAAAGGGAAGTGGCGCGCCTTGCGCGGGAAGGCGGCGAGATGTGCGTTGGCATGGTCGATGTGGACAAATTCAAGCTGTATAACGATGCCTATGGGCACCTTGCCGGGGATGACTGCCTTGCCCGTGCGGCAAAGGCCATGAGCGCCGCGCTTTTCAGGCCAGGTGATGAACTGTTCCGCTACGGCGGCGAAGAATTCGCCATCATCATGCCCCAGACAGGCAAGAAGAGCGCCACAATGGTTGTCGAGCGCGTGCGCGAAGCCGTCAGCGCCCTGGGCATTCCCCACAGCCAGAGCGCCTTTGGGCATGTGACCATCAGTATCGGCGTTGCGGCGCTCGATGCAGCCAGCGCCCTGTCTGGGCACATGGCCTGCGAAGAACTCATCAGAGTAGCGGACAAAGCCCTGTACACCGCAAAAAACAGTGGGCGCAACAAGGTCGCCTCAGCCGCTTGCAGCAGTATTGAGGGCGATTAGCCGTGCAAAACAAAGCCCTGCGGGTTTATCCCGCAGGGCTTTGCGATTAAGGCAAGCTGATTAAAAGAGCGGCCGACTCAGGATTATTCCCGCTCAAAAAGTGACTTCTGGATCAGGGCGTCCGCACGGTCATCGGCTCCGCGCAGGGAATCGTAGGCCTTCTGCAGGGCATCGGGCCAGTCCGCGTCGCTCACATCGCTGATAAACAGCAAGGTCAGGTCACCCTCGGTGGACACGTCCGCATGGGTCATGACCCTGCCGGACATGGCCTGGAACGTCCAGCCGCCGCCATCGTCAGCCTTTGAAGGCGCCGTGCCTTTAAGCCTGGCCGACTGCTTTTCGGCAAACTGTTTGGGCGTCAGATTACCGGTTTCCGCCTTGGTGAAAATACCCATGGAAAAGAATGAATCCTGCCCGCAGGAAACGGTTACGATGCTTTCTTTTTCTGTTGCCGAGCACTTGGCGGGCAAATCTATGCTGAAATGGTTAAATTTTTTTTCCGCAGCGGCAGCCGCCCCGCACAGGCCCGCCAACAGCACACAGGCCATCAATGAACCCAACAGCGCATATTTCATGGACAAGCTCCTTGAAATGTCCGCGCAGTGCGCGGTATTTTTCGGGCGGAAGTATCGCACAAGGAAGGGCGGCTGTCTAGAACAGCCGCCCGCAATACTCATAATACCACAGCTTTGTTAACTATTATTGTCAGAGCGTGTTGCGCTGGCAATATCTGTAACGCTGCACCCTAAAACTGATAAAGAAACACCGGGCTGCTGGAAGAAAGGCTGCCCAGTGCGCTCAGGTCTACTCCCAGCATGGTTTTGAGGCTGCGCGGCAGCCAGCCGCCTTCCTTGGGCCGGGTCACAAGCTTGCGCTCCGCTGGTACGCCGCACTGTTCCGAAAGCCAGGCCAGAGCCGTTTGCTGCCCGCCCAGTTCGTCCACCAGCCCAAGCTGCACGGCCTCACGCCCGGTAAAAATCTTGCCGCTGGCAAGCGCGGCGGCGCGGGCATGCTCCATGTGCCGCCCATCGGCCACTATGTCCACAAACTGCTGGTGCATGTCGTCCAGCACTTTTTTAAAGTAGTCGCGCTGCTCGGTACTCAACGGGCGCATGTAGGAACCGGCGTCTTTGTAGGGGGCGGTGGTTATGGTCTCCTGCCCCACGCCTATTTTACCCATAAGGCCCTGCAACTGCGGGATGTCCATGCGGACGCCAATGGAGCCTGTCACGGTGGAGGCATTGGCAAACACCCGCGACCCCGCCATGCTGACCATCAACCCGCCCGAAGCGGCCAGAGAGCCCATGCTGACAACCACGGGCTTCTTGCGGGCCAGTTCGCGCACGGCACTATAAATTTCCTGCGATGCCGCAGCGCCGCCGCCAGGCGAATCAACGCGCAGCAGTACGCCCGCGATCATGGGATCGCGCTCCACCTTGCGTATCCACTCAAGGGCAGGTTCCGGATCCATGATGGGGCCGGAAACAGACACGAGGGCTATGCGCTGACCGCTCATGAGGCCGTTGCTGCCGAGGGCAGCGCCAAACACGCCGACACCTGCCAGCAAAAGCAGTATCAGCCCCCAAAAGATGACCGGATGCCGCTTGCGGAACGGACGGCGCAACAGATCCTTCCATACGTTTGCCGGAACCTGGGCCAGCGGGCAGGCGCAGGACTGCCCCGCCGTGGGTGCAGGCGCTGCTGCTGAGGACGCCGCAGATGGTGCAGGTTCGGCTGGGCCGCCCTCGGGCATGGCGGACATGGAAAGCGGGGACTCTGTATTCAATGAAAATTCCTGATTGCTCATAACGCTCTTTGACCTGATTGTAGTTGTGACGGGCCTTGGCCCGATGGTGGAAAAATTCGCAGGCTGGCGGCACTATCGCCGGGGATGGCCGCATGCCTGTTCAATGGCTTGGGAAATGTCTTATGGCAAGGGGCTGGGCACACGGTTGGGCTGACGGCTGAAGCCGGAGATTGGCGCGGAGCGGGATTGTTTATGCAGGTTTATTCGGCGGCAAACTATCTGCCCGGTTCGTGACGCGGATGGCGGCCCAGGGGAGCCCGCACTTTTCAGGCACAGCCTGATGCTGTTGCATTGGCGCGCCCCGCAAGTGCAGGGCGCGCCTTTTATATTCAGCGTTGCATAGGTTCAGGCCAGAATTCTGCGGCCATTTCGCGCAGTTTGAACTTCTGGATCTTGCCGCTGGCAGTAAGCGGGAACCCTGTTATTGTTTTAATGTACTTGGGTATTTTGTACCACGACACCTTGCCGCGACAAAAATCGCGCACGTCTTCCGGCAGAATTTCCACACCGGGGCGGGGGATGATGAAGGCCGCGACCTCTTCGCCGTACTTGCGGCTGGGAACAGCCACAACCTGCACGTCCAGAATACCGGGCATGCCCATAAGGAACTCTTCAACCTCACGCGGATAGATGTTTTCGCCGCCACGGATAATCATATCCTTGATGCGGCCCGTCACGCGCAGGTAGCCGTTCTCGTCCATAACGCCCAGATCGCCGGAATGCAACCAGCCCTCGGGGCTGATGGCCTTGGCCGTGTCGTCGGGCATATTGTAGTAGCCCTTCATGACGTTGTAGCCACGGCAGAGGATTTCGCCCACCTCGCCGCGCGGCAGTTCCTCGCAGGTATCGGGGTCGCCCACGCGCACTTCAATGCCGGGCATGGCGCAGCCCACGGTTTCGCAGCGCAGCGACAGGGGATCGTGAATGTCCGACTGGGTCATCACCGGCGAAGCTTCCGTAAGGCCGTAGCAGATGGTGATTTCCGTCATGTTCATGTCGTCCACCACGCGGCGCATGAGCGGCTCGGGGCAGACGGAACCAGCCATGATGCCGGTGCGCATGTGCGAAAGGTCAAAACGCTTGAAAAGCGGATGCTCCAGCTCTGCCAGAAACATGGTGGGCACGCCGTACACAGCCGTGCAGCGTTCGCTGTCGAGCGCGGCCAGCACCTTGAGCGCGTTGAACGACTCCAGAATAACCATGGTCGCGCCGTGGTTCACTGCGGCGGAGACGCCAAGCACGCAGCCGAAGCAGTGGAACAGCGGCACAGGCAGACACACCCTGTCTTCCGGGCCGAAATTCTGGTGGCGACCAATCCAGTACCCGTTCAGCCCCACGCCCACATGGGTCAGCATGACCCCGCGCGGAAAGCCCGTGGTGCCCGAGGTGTACTGCATGTTGATGACATCCCACGGCTGGAGCAGGGCCTGACGGGCGGCGTATTCCGCCTCGTCCACCATGACGGAAAGGGCGAGTATTTCCGGCACGGAATACATGCCCCGGTGCTTTTCCGCCCCCAGAAAGCATACGCGCTTGAGGTGCGGCAGGCTTTTGCACACAAACCTGTCGCGCGACTGCAAACGCAGCTCGGGGGCGATGCGGTAAAGGGTGTCCAGATAGTCGTGGTCGCGCACGCTGTCGATAAGAAAAATATTTTCGCACTCAGAGTGGGTGAGCAGATAGCGCAGCTCGTGTTCACGGTAATTGGTGTTTACCGTAATAAGTATGGCGCCGATTTTTGCCGTGGCGAATTGCAATGCCACCCAGTACGGCACGTTGGTGGCCCATACTGCGACCTTTTCACCCTTCTGCACGCCAAGAGCCATCAGGCCTTTGGCGAAATCGTCCACCAGAGCGCCAAATTCGCTCCAGGTCTGGCGATAGTTGCGGTCAGGGTACACCAGGGCTTCATTATCGGGAAAGCGTGCCACAGTGTGGTCAAGCACCTGCCCCAACGTCCATTCGCGCAGTTCAAACTGCGCCTGACGCTCACGAACTTTTTCTTCCATGCATCCTCCCAAAGGCGTGTTGCGGCGAGTACGCCGCTGTTACGCGGTGTGCGGCCTAAGGGCTTTGAATCGCGCCCTGACAGACCAACAGAAAGTAAACATGCCCTAGGGATTGTATGTCACAGCCAGAAATTCCACAGGCTCGTCGCCCGCAGCGCCCACGTAGTGCGGCACAATGGAATTGTAGTAAATTGTTTCGCCGGGCTTGAGCACGCGGGTTTCGCGGCCATAGACCACAAGCAGTTCGCCCTTGAGCACGCAGATAAATTCCTCGCCCTGATGCGAGGTCGTCTTGCGTTCACCGCTCTCGGGAAAAATGCGGATATGGAAGGGTTCCATATTGCGGTCGTTCTTGCCCTTGGCCAGCGCATGGTAGGTATAGCTGGGGCGGGGGACGCGCCCGGTGTGCAGGGCTTCATCGGCTTCGGCCTCACCATTGATGCTGCTCACCACAGGGTCGCGCGAAAACTGGTCGTCCAGAAAGGTGCCAAGGCGCACGCCAAGAGCGCGGGCCACTTTTTGCAGGGGGCCGATGCAGGGATAGATGGCGTCTGACTCCAGCTTCTCAAGATAGTCTTCCGTAAGGCCCGTATTCTGGGAAAGAGTTTGCAGGTCAACTTCGCGTTCTTCGCGAAATCCACGGATGCGGGAACCAATGGTACGCACGGGGGGCATAGACACTCCTGATTGCCGGATATGCCGGGTTGGATGCCGCTCTGGCAGGATGACGTGGCGGCAAGCAACCCACTAAATACCGAAAAGCCCGTGCGCTCGCAAGCAAACATGCGCTGTTGAGCGGTCATACAATCCCCCTGCTGACACATTTTGCTCTTTGCGCTATGCTGAAAAGCATGAGCAAACAACCGATGGTCAGAAAGGCCTTTGTGGCCTCCGGGCAGGTGCAGGGCGTGGGCTTTCGTCCCTTTGTCTACCGCCTTGCAGCCGAGGGAGGGCTTACAGGCACTGTGGGCAATACCTCTCAAGGCGTGCGTATGGAAATGCAGGGCGCAGAGGCAGAAGTGCAGCGCTTTGGCCGCCGTCTGCGCGCCGAACTGCCGCCGCTGGCACGGCTGACCAATGTGGACGAACACGACCTGCCCATTGTGGAAGACGAAACAGCCTTCCGCATTGTTCCCAGCTCAGGGCAGGCAGCGCACAGCGTGCTTGTAAGCCCGGATATGGGCGTATGCGCCGACTGCCTCGCCGACATGCGCAATCCCGCCAACCCGCGCTACCAGTACGCCTTTACCAACTGCACCAACTGCGGGCCGCGCTACACCATCACGCGCTCCATTCCCTATGACCGCGCCGTCACGTCCATGAGCTGTTTCCCGCTCTGTCCCCGGTGCAGCGCGGAATACGCCGACCCGGCAGACAGGCGCTTTCATGCCCAGCCCGTGGCCTGCCCAACGTGCGGGCCGCGCCTGTGGTTTGTGGATGCGGCTGCGGCCAGCAAGGGACAAACTGCGCCGACAGCAGAAAATCAGCAGCAAGCTCTGGAGCAGGCCGTGCAAACCCTGCTCCAAGGCGGGATTCTGGCGCTCAAAGGTCTTGGGGGCTTTCAACTGGCCTGCGATGCGCGCAATGCCCAAAGCCTGCAAGAGCTGCGGCGGCGCAAAACACGCCCGCACAAGCCACTGGCCCTCATGGTTGGCGATCTGGCAACAGCCCGCGCCCTGTGCGACCTTACGCCTGAACACGAGGCCCTGCTGCAAAGCCCGGAAAAACCCGTTGTTCTTTGCCCCCGTCGCAGCACGCCGCAACATGGTGCAGACATTCAGGATGATGCCGCGTATTTGCCTGACGAGGTTGCTCCCGACACCGGCAAAATCGGTATCATGCTGGCCTACACGCCCCTGCATGCAGTACTTTTTAGCCGCCTTGCAGAATGCGCGCCCTTGCCGCCCGTACTGGTCATGACCTCGGCCAATACCGGGGGAGAACCCATTTGCCTTGGCAACCGCGAGGCTCTGGCCCGGCTTGCCCATCTGGCGGACGCATGGCTGCTGCACGACCGGGATATTCTGGTGCGCGTGGACGACAGCGTGGTGACTCTCCAGCCGAGCCTGTCCAGTCCGGATGCTCACGGCACGTCAGCACACAACACTTCTGCGCCCGCAAGCCAGCTGGCAGAACCGCTGTTCTACCGCCGCGCCCGAGGCTATGTGCCGCGCCCGGTTTTTCTGCCCAAGACGGAACAAAACGCCCCTTGCGTGCTGGGAACCGGAGCGGAGCTCAAGGCCACCATTTGCCTGACGCGCGGAGCCGAGGCCTTTGTGGGCCAGCACATTGGGGATCTGGAAAATCCCGCCACCCTGAATTTTTATGAGGAGGTGGCAGCGCATCTGGAAAAGCTGCTGGAGGTGCGGCCCGAGGCTCTGGTGTGCGATGCGCACCCCGATTTTCTTTCCACCCGCTATGCCGAGGCCCGCGCAGAACGCGAGGGTCTGCCCCTGTGGCGCTTGCAGCACCACGTCGCCCACGCTGCAGCGGTACTGGCCGAAAACAGCCACTACGGCCCGGCGCTGGCCCTCTGCCTTGACGGCACAGGCCTGGGCGATGATGGCACCGTCTGGGGCGGAGAGCTGCTGTTCATGGAGCTTGAACAGGCCCAGTGGCACAGGGTGGGCCGCCTGTCCCCCTTTGCCCTGCCGGGCGGAGACGCTGCGGTGCGCCAACCCTGGCGCATTGCCCTGGCCCTGCGCAATCTGTGCGAGCAGGCAGAAATTCCTCTTCCGCCACTCCACACCCCCTGGCTGCCGGAACAGGCGCAGGCCGCTGCCGCTGTGGCAGAAATGCTGCGGCGCGGCATCAACTGCCCGGCCACATCCAGTTGCGGACGCCTCTTTGACGCGGTGGCCGCGCAACTGGGACTGTGCCTTGATACAAGTTATGAGGGTCAGGCCGCGATCCGCCTTGAAGATGCCGCAAACCGTGCCCCTGAGCATGTGCGTGCGGCGCTGGAGGGCAAGGCGCGCGACAAGGACGTGGCCGCGCTGATCTGGCCCGTGGGCATTGCGCTGCAGCACGATTTGCTTGAAATGGACAGCGCAGGCCTGTTTGCCCACGTTGCGCAGGCGCAGGCGCAAGGCATGGACGCCACAGAAGTTGCGGCACGTTTTCACCTCAGCCTTGCCCGGACGCTGGCAGGCATGGCGGGCCGTGCGGCCCGCAAACTGGGCGTGAATTGCGTGGGCCTCAGCGGCGGCGTATTGCAAAATGCCACGCTGGCGCGCCTGCTGCCGCTGGCGCTGGCGGAGCAGGGCCTCACAGCCCTCACCCACCACGAACTGCCGCCCGGAGACGGCGGGCTTTCCCTCGGTCAGGCCGTGTGGGGCAGACGGATGCTGGCAATGGCGAAACCCTGATTGCAAACAAGGCGGGAAACACAGAAAGCCATCAACTGACAGTATCCGCGCCTATTTGAATCCGGCTATGGCCCTGCCCTGCTTGAGAACAATGCGGCCCAGAGGCAAGTCGCGCCACCACAGGCCAGCTTCGCGTCCGTCCAGTCCTGTCTGGCGGCTTTGCCCGCTCAAAAGGGCCGTGATGTCGGCCACATCATCCAGCACAAGACTGGAGGCCGCATCCGGCGGCGACTGCATGAGCACACGCAGACGCGGCGCGGCATCCAGCGTTCCGCCGCAGAGCTTGCCCATCAATGAACCCTGCCATACGCAGCTGGAGGGCAAAAGAGCTGTGGCCTGTGGCGGCACAAAACGCACATGTTCACCATACAGCACCGCCCGCCCGGGGGGCAGCAGATCAGGGTTGCAGGTGGCGCCCACGAGGCTTTCCGGCGGCAACGGACTGCCCGAAGGACGTTCCACGGGCTTTCCCGCGCGGTCATCACCGCGGTTCCGCCCGATACGCCGTCCATTGCGCTGGCCCGCGTTCTGCATCCCTGAAGGAGCAGAAGCAGGCACTTCAAAAACGGCTGTTTGCGGCTCAGATGCGCTGCTTTCAAAGGGCAAAACCGCCGCATTCGCATGGCCCGGCTTGCGGAAAAGAGCCACATAAAATCCCTGAGCCTGTGAACGCGCGCCGTCCACGCGCAAGGTACCTTCGCCGCCGGGCAGCTCCTCCCACACGAAACCGGGGATGGGATCAAGATGTTCGCGCTCCAGCCCCAGCTCCTGCTCGGCAAAGCACACCTGCGCCTCGTTTTCATCCACATTGGTCGTACAGGTGGAATAGACCAGCCTCCCGCCGGGCCGCAGCAGCGAGGCGGCGTGACGCAGCAGACGGCGTTGCAACCCGGTGAGGCTGTCCAGCTTGTCGCCCTGCCAGAGCTTGAGCACCTGCGGATGTTTTTCTGCGGTCCCCCAGCCGGAACAGGGAGGATCCAGCAGGATGGCGTCCCACGAGCCGGGGCGTAAAGGCAGGGCATCGCCGCTGTAGGAGCAGGTGGCGGCCTGCATCAGATTAAGCTGGTGCAGGTTGGCCCGCAGGGTGCCGAGGCGCGTGGGCGATGGCTCGTTGCCGAGCACAAAACCATTGCGCCCCACAAGCTGGGCCAGAAAGCCGGTTTTGCTGCCGGGGCTTGCGCACATGTCGAGCACGGCGCTGCCAGCAGCGGGAGCCAGCGCCAGCGGCGGCAACATGGACGAACGGTCCTGTATATAAATGTAGCCGAAAAATGCAGCCAGAGAACCGCCAAGCGGGCGCGGCTCGGCCACAAGACGGCGGCACAGGGGAGAAAAAGGTTCCGGTTCAAAATCATACCCCTGGGCGCGCAGCAGGGCCTCCACTGCGGGTACCTGCTCCGGGGCGCATACCAGACGGAAAGAGCGGATAAGAGTTTTCGGCATGGCGGCATATTATTGACAGTACGCCCTTCCCGCAAGGAATTTATCTGTTGCGGCGCGCTCCGCAGGCTCCTTGCGTCTTGCACGGCGCTGCAAGTGTGCGTATAGTGCGCCAGTGCGGACGTGCCGGGCTGCTTTTGACAGTCGGTACCGGTTGACCGCCACAACGGCCCGTGGCCGTACTTTACCGGGTATTTGCGTGAATACTCAAGGAGAATGGAATGAAATTCGCCATGCGACTGACTTTTTCGGTCTGCCTGATGCTCGTCGCCGTTGCTGCGGGCGCTGCCAGCGCCGCCGCGAAAAGCGCTGTGGTATTGCCCTTTGTGGTCAATGCCCCCCAGAGCTACGCTTACCTTTCCAAGGCTGTTCAGGCTACCATTCAGGGACGCCTTGACCGCCCTGGCGTGCTTGAAGCCCGTGCGGGACAGAACAAGGCCGCCAGCCAGGCAGAAGCCCAGCAGGCGCTCCGCTCTTCTGGTGCAGACAACGCCATCTGGGGCTCTGTGAGCGTCATGGGCAACGACTGCACCGTTGTTATGAACAGCGTGGACAAGGCAGGCAAAACCTGGAGCAAAACCGCCCAGGCTCCTGTGAGCGAACTGACCACTTCTGTGCAAAACCTGACCTCGGCCATGAGCCAGGAAGTGTTTGGTATTTCCTCCGCAATGCGCTCCCCCGGCTCCACCGCCGCTGGTTCCCCGCGTGGCGCAACCGCCAATGGTGACATCGTCACCAACGAAACTGGTCAGCAGCAGGTGTACCTGAACCCGCAGTTCCGCTATCAGGGCGCTGGCGCTGAAGACGGCTCTCGCCTGCGCACCCAGCGCCTGGGTTACAACATGGTCGACATGGCCGTGGGCGACTTTAACGGCGATGGCAAGAATGAAATCGCCATCCTGAGCGATCACGATCTGCGCATCTACAGCTGGCCTGCCAATGGTCAGCTCAAACTGATTGGCGAAACCGTGGTTTCGCGTTCCAACAACAACTTCTCCATGCGCGCCATCGACCTCAACCGCGACCGCAGCATGGCCCTTGTTGTGACCACCACCGAAGAATCGAGCAACCGCCCCTACTCCTTCATTTACAGCTTCAAGGGCAACAAGTTCACCACCATTGCCGAGCGCATTCCTTACTATGTGAGCGTCATGCGCGTGCCCCCCACCTACAGCCCCACTCTCGTGGGTCAGGCGTGGGATTCGCTCAAGCTCTTTGCCCCCGGCGTGCGCATCATGACCAAGCAGGACGGCAAGTTTACGCTTGGCACCCGTCTTGACCTGCCCACCGGCGCCACCGTGTTCAACTGCGTGTGGCTGCCCGCCGGAAAGAGCGGCAAGGGTGAACAGCTTGTTATGCTGACCGACGACGAGCGCATCAAGCTCTTCCAGGGCCACGGCAACACCCTGGTTCACACCACCATGGAACGTTATTCCGGCTCTGCCACGGGCATGGATCACTACAAGGGCATGCCGGGCCTGGGCGTGGATAAAGCCTACCAGTTGCCCAGCAAGTACTATGCCCCCATGCGCCTCATCGCTGCCGACATCGGCAATACCGGCGACTACACGCTGCTGGTCAACAAGCCCATATCCACTGCGGCGCAGTTCTTTGACCGCTACCGCTTCTTCCCTCAGGGCGAAGTTCATGCCCTGTACTGGGACGGCGTGGGCCTTGGCCTCAAGTGGAAGACCCGCCGCATCCGTGGTTCTGTTGCAGAAATCGACCTGGCTGACGTGAACAACGATGGCATCCTTGATCTGGTGGTGGGCCTGAACACCTCACCCGATCTCGGCATCGGCAGTCGCCAGTGCATGATTACCGCCTATCCCCTGGACGTTTCTGCTACCAACCCCAACGTGCCTGCGGACTTGAGCGACTTTGAAATAAGCCCCAACTAGCGGGGTAAGCGGCCCTTCGCCAGCGCGAGGGGCCGTTTTTATCTGCGGCGCTGAGCTGCGGATATGGAGCAACGGCCTTGCCGCGGCTCTGGCAATAGCCAATATTAAAGCGGTAAAACCCACATGGGTTTTACCGCTTTATAACCAGTTTACTGAAACGGACAAGTTTTTGGAGTAAGGAGACAGCATGCGCATCCTTGTGATCGGCTCCGGTGGCCGCGAACACGCCCTGGTTTGGAAAATTCTGCAAAGCCCCGAAGTCAGCGCCATTTTTGTTGCGCCCGGCAACGGCGGCACCAGCAGCGAAGGGGCCATTAACGTGCCTGTGGCAGTGGACGACCTGGACGGTTTGCTGGCCTTTGCGCGCAAGGAGCACATCGACCTGGTGATTCCAGGCCCCGAACTGCCCCTGACGCTGGGCATTGTTGACCGCATGCGCGAAGCCGGTATTCCCAGCTTCGGGCCGGATGCCTATGGCGCGCGCCTTGAAGGCAGCAAGGCCTTTGCCAAGGAAATCATGAACCGCGCCAAGGTGCCCACCGCCCACTGCGCCGTGTTCAGCGATGCGCAGGCGGCCCGCGACCATATCAACAAAGTGGGCGCTCCTCTGGTCATCAAGGCGGACGGCCTCGCCGCGGGCAAGGGCGTCATCATCGCCCAGACCGTGCAGGAAGCCCTCGACGCCATTGACGAAATCATGACAGAGCGCGCCTTTGGCGACGCTGGCAACCTTGTAGTGGTGGAAGAGTGCCTTGTAGGCGAGGAAGCCTCCTTCCTCTGCGTATGCGATGGCACCCGGGCTGTTCCTCTGCCCTCTGCGCAGGATCACAAGCGCGTGTTCGACAACGATGAAGGCCCCAATACTGGCGGCATGGGCGCTTACAGCCCCGCCCCGGTGCTGCCCGACAGCATGCTTGAGGAAATGGCCGACCTCACGGTGCGGCCCATCCTGCGCGAGCTTGCCAAGGACGGACACCCCTTTGTGGGCGTGCTGTACGCTGGCCTGATGATGACCGCCGACGGCCCCAAGGTGCTGGAATACAACGTGCGCTTTGGCGACCCGGAATGTCAGCCCCTGCTCATGCGCCTTGACGGCGACCTGCCTGCCATCATGCTGGACGCCGTACGCGGCAAGCTTGACCCGGCAAGACTCGGCCAGACCAGCCAGACGGCGCTTGGCGTTGTGATCACCGCCAAGGGGTATCCCGGCTCCTACGCCAAGGGTTTGTCCATTGAAGGCATCGAAGATGCGGACAGCGTACCCGGCGTAAAGGTTTTTCACAGCGGCACTGCCGTTAAGGACGGATCGCTCGTTTCCAACGGCGGGCGTGTTTTGTGCGTCACCGCACTGGGCGATAGCCTGGCCGCAGCGCAAAAGGCCGCCTATGCCGGGGTGGCCAAAGTGCGCATGCAGGATGGTTTCCATCGCACCGATATTGGCGAAAAGGGCATCCGTCGCCTGGCCGGGAAATAGCAACAAACTGATTTTGCATGGATATTCCGGCGCGCTGCGCCGCACCACAGGAAGGTAAGACTATGCCGCAAGTAGTCATTTTGATGGGGTCAAAGTCTGACGAAGAAAAGGTCAGCCCCTGCGTGGATGTTCTGAAAAGCCTTGGCGTGAGCTGCGCTATCACCGTGAGCTCTGCGCATCGCACGCCTGAACGCACCGAGAAACTGGTGAGCCAGTACGAAGCCGAAGGCACGCGCGTGTTCATTTGTGCCGCAGGCATGGCCGCGCATCTGGCTGGGGCAGTTGCCGCCCGCACCACGCGCCCAGTAATCGGCATCCCGGTTTCCAGCGCCGCCCTGTGCGGTATGGACGCGCTGTTTGCCACTGTGCAGATGCCTCCCGGATTCCCGGTCGCCACCGTTGCCACCGACAAGGCCGGCGCACGCAATGCCGCATGGCTCGCCGCCCAGATTCTGGCCGTGTCCGACCCTGCGCTCAACGAACGCATTGTTGAAGCCCGGGCCAAGATGCGCGAAGAAGTGGAAAAAGCCGGGGACGAAATCAGCCGCAAATACGCCTAACGGAGTCCCCTGGCATCAGGGTTGATTCGTGCGCGGTATTCCGTCCATTGCCGTGATTTGCAATGGAAACCTACGGTGCGAAAACCTCACAAAACCATAACTGCCCGCAAGTTGAACTTGCGGGCGTTTTTTATTCTTTATTGCTTGTGATTCGGTAAGCTGCGGATTGATCAGACGGACGCGTCTGCACCGAACCCAAGGCCAACAGAGCACACCCTGTTGCGCCCCTCCTGCTTGGCGCGGTACAAGGCTGTATCTGCCGCCAGAATGAGGGCATCGCAGATTTGCGTGCTCTCCATGCCCATCGGAGTGCCCGGTTCAAAGACTGCGGCGGCAACGCCAACGCTAATGGTCACATTTATGGGCGTGCCGTTAAATGATACCTCCATCATGGCCGCAACCTGCCGCAGCCGCTCAGCGAGACCCACGGCCTCATCCTGCCCCATACCTGGCAGCAGCACAGAAAATTCCTCGCCACCATAGCGACCAAGCAGGGCGTTATGCCCAAGCGAGTCTTTCAGAGCAGCCGTGACGCCGCGCAGGACTTTGTCGCCCGCCAGATGCCCGTACTCATCGTTGACGCGTTTGAAATGATCGATGTCCAGCAGCATAAAACCAAGCTTGCCGCCAGCTTCCCGGCAACGGTCAATCTCGCGCTGAAAGGCCTCCATAAAAAACCAGCGGCTGAACACCTGTGTCAGCGCGTCCTGCGACGCAATGCGCTGCATTTTTTCCAGCAGTTCCTTGCTCTCTGTCATGTCATACAAGGATACAATGAGGCCGGAATCTTTTTCTGACTCGCCAACCCTGGCGCATGAGACCTTGTAAAAGCGCAGGCCGCCCCCCACTGGCAGAGCAATCTCCATTTCCTCATTCTGCACAAGCGCCGCCACATCAAGCGAACATTGTTCAGGAAACACATCCCTGACCGCCAGCCCCACGGCATCCTCTGACAGAGCCGGAAGAATGGACACGGCACTGTCGTTGAAATCCACCACCCGCAGTTTGCCGTCCAGCACCAGCACGCTGGCGCTCATGGTCTTGAAGACATTGTCGCGCGCTATGGGCACGAGGTCGAACATGCGCAGACGGGACATGGCAAAGCCGCTCAAGGGCAGGGCCGCCGAGAGAATGAAGGGCTCAATGTCAATGCCGTAGGGGGCAAAACCAAGAGTCTGCACAAAATTGCCTATCCAGAGGCTCAGCGCGCCTATAAAGATGGTTTTAGCCTGCCGCCTGCGATAGCCCGTTGCCTTGCCGTAGGAAAAGGCAAATAAAGCCAGTCCGGCAAAGGCAACCAGCATCTTGTAAACAAAATCCACATAGTACCACCAGCCCTTCTGTGTCACCGCCACGGGGAAGGGTCCGCTGGCATCCACTGCAAACGTCTTATAATGAAAGTGGTGATACTCATTGGTATAGAGCATCACTATTGTCGCCAACGGCACGATAAACAGCAAAGACATCACAGCCTTGCTCTTTATTGAATAATTATTGTAATAAACAGCAAAAAGAAACCAGAACACTGCAATGAGCGGTGCCCCAAGGTATTCAATTTTTAAGGAAAGATAGATTGTTTCAGGCGTGCTTGATGCAAGCTCGAAAATGTACCCGACCGTATACATGAAAATAGTCATGAATAAAAACAAAAAGGCCGCATACCCGTTTGAACGCGCTATTCTGGACGAATAGCAAACAGCATAGAGCATGCCCGCGCACGATATACTCAAAAAAAGAATACAGGCAGCTCTTATTATCACTGAATATGCCTTATACTATTCACCCTGCATGTGTGCCAGCTGCAACTGACATTACGTGGCGCAGCTTCGCGTGCCCGATTTTTTTTACCTGCATCCCCACAAGCTGACAAGCAGCGCGGCCCCGTCAGCAAACAAAGACTCCGGGCCTGCCAGAGCAGACACCGGAGTCTTTGCAACAATCAAACCAGCTTGTTGACTAAAATTTGCCGGTCACGTCCAGGCACTGCCAGGGCAGGCCGTACACATTGAGATCCTTCATGAAAGGATCGGGATCAAACTGTTCCATGTTCCACACGCCGGGCTTGCGCCACAAGCCCTGAGCCACCATCTTTGTACCGATCATGGCGGGCACGCCCGTGGTGTACGAAATGGCCTGGGAACCCACTTCGGCGTAGCATTCTTCGTGATCGCAGATGTTGTACACGTAGACGGTCTTTTCCTTGCCGTCCTTGACGCCGCGCATGAGGTCGCCAATGCAGGTCTTGCCCTTGGTCAGGGGGCCGAGGGAGGCCGGGTCGGGCAGCAGCTTGGCAAGAAACTGGATGGGCACAATGTCCTGCCCCTGAAATTTCACAGGGTCGATGCGGGTCATGCCCACGTTGCCAAGCACCTTGAGGTGGTTGAGATAGTTCTCGGAAAACGTCATCCAGAAACGGGCGCGTCGAATGCCCTTGAGGTTCTGCACCAGTGATTCCAGTTCTTCATGATACATGAGGAAGCACTTTTTGGAGCCGATGCCGTCAGGGAAATCAAAATTCATGGACCAGGACAGGGGGTCGGTTTCCACCCACTCGCCGCGTTCCCAGTAGCGCCCGCGCGCCGTGACCTCGCGGATGTTGATTTCAGGATTGAAGTTGGTGGCAAAGGGCTGGCCATGATCGCCCGCATTGCAGTCGATGATGTCAAGCACATGCACTTCGTCCAGCTGATGCTTGAGCGCCCAGGCCGCGTACACGTTGGTGACGCCGGGGTCAAAGCCGGAACCGAGCAGAGCCGTCAACCCCGCCTCGCGGAAGCGGTCCTGATAGGCCCACTGCCACTTGTATTCAAACTTGGCGGTGTCCAGAGGCTCGTAGTTGGCGGTGTCCACGTAGTGCACGCCGCATTCAAGGCAGGCATCCATGATGTGCAGATCTTGGTACGGCAGGGCCACGTTGCAGACCACATCGGGCTTGACCTGCCGGATGAGGGAACACAGCTCGGGCACGTTGTCCGCGTCCACCTGAGCGGTGGAAACCTCGACGCCAAGGCGCGTCTTGACGCTCTGCGCAATGGCATCGCAGCGGGAAAGGGTGCGGCTTGCCAGCGTTACCTTTGAAAATCCGCCTTCCTTGAGTACTTGCGCACACTTGTGCACCACAACGCTGCCTACGCCGCCCGCGCCAATAATCAGAATATGAGACATGTTCCTTCTCCGTGGTGGAAGAGGTATACCACTGCGCGGCATGGCCGCGCCGCCATTTTCATATATTGCGCCCGTGGGCGCAGGGTTGCCGGGCCGCATGCCCCGGGCCGGAAAACATGATGCCCGCGCGGCGTGACAGGGCCGTTACGCCACGCGCGGAATGGGCCTTATGGCCCAGGAAAGTTCCGGCGTCAACAGGTCGCGGAGCAAAAACCGTCAACTCTGCCTTATTTCTCATTTTTGGCCGCAGGGCCCGGATCTGCCACATCGCCATCCAGCAGGCGCACATGGGCGTAACGCCCGCTTTTGCGCGCCTGCGCGGCAAGCTCCAGCCCCTGGCTCCTGCACTGCGGGCAGGCGTGGCGCGGCACCAGTATGCACAGGGAGCGGGGCACCCGTTCCGAGGCAGTCTCAATGCGCCCCAGCCCCGAGCAATCGCTGCACAGCCGCCAGGCTTCCGTCTGCCCTTCGCGCAGGTTGTCCGTATCGTAAAAGATGTGCTTGCGGCGCACCCACCAGCCGTTTTCTTCCTCGCCTTCCGTGGGCTGCGCCGGGGGATGAAAATACACATCGCGGATCTGCGCGCACAATTTTGCTATGTATTCCCGCACTTGCGGCCGCTGACGCGTGGCTTCCGGCGTCCAGCCCGGCTCGCGGATATCCGAGGCGTCCAGCCCGGCAAGGGCAAGGCAGATGCCCAGATTCACGTAGGGCAATGCCCCGCGTATGGAGTAACCGCCTTCAAGCACGGCGATATGGGGCTGCAGGGCCGCATTGAGCGCCGCATAGCCCTGTGCCGAAAGCTTCATGTTGGCAAGGGGATCTGTGAAGTGATTGTCCTGGCCGGCGGAATTGATGATCAGGTCAGGCTTGAAATCTTCCAGAATGGGCAGCACAGCATGCTCTATGGCGTACAGATAGCCCTCGTCCGAAGTTTCGGGCGGCAGAGGGATGTTGATGGTGCGCCCAAGCGCGCCGGGGCCTCCGCATTCCTGCGGAAAACCCGATCCGGGGTACAGGGTGCGCCCGTCCTGATGCAGGGAAATGAACAGGGTATGCGGGTCGTTCCAAAAAATATCCTGGCTGCCGTCGCCGTGGTGCACATCCGTATCCACAATGGCGATGCGCAGGGGGCGGCCATCAGGGCGGGGGTAATGATCGCGGATATACTCCACCATGACGGCTTCGTTATTGATATTGCAGAAGCCACGGTTGCCGTGCACCACGCGCATGGCGTGGTGGCCCGGAGGCCGTACCAGAGCAAAGGCCCGCTTTTCACGCCCCTCAAGCACCAGCCGGGCCGCGCGGATAGCCCCGCCCGCCGAAGCCAGATGCGAATCCGTACTCACTGCGGCAGCCGAGGGCAGGCAGAAGTGCGCGCGCTCAAGCTGGGCATGCGTGGCAAAGGCGGGGCGGTATTCCGTAATGCCGGGAATGTCGAACAGCCCTTCTTCTAGCAGCTGGTCGCGTGTGTAGAGCAGGCGCTCTTCCCGCTCCGGGTGTGTCGCAGAAATGGCCCAGTCAAAGGCAGGAAAAAACACCACACCAAGACTGCGGGCCGCCACCAGAGGCGGCAATGTTTTTTCAGTCATCACCTTCGCCAAGTTCTTCAAAAATATCTGCCCCGTAACGGGCATAGGTCACCATACGGCCCATGTGCGCAAGGCCCATGCCGTAGGCCAGATTACTTTCGGCCACGGCCATGAAAAGCACGCCTTCAGTATCGTGCAGGGCAAAAAAGCCGCCCGCACCGCCATCCTTGCGAAAAACGGCGCAGTGCAGCAAACCGGGATCGCCGATGACGTTGATGAGGGTGTAGCCCTTGGGCGGCTGCCCCGGCAGATAAGCCAGTTCCTTGCCTTCACGGGGGGCAAAGCGCACGCCCGCGCCTTCAACTTCAACTGTATAACATTCGTACATATATTCTCCTTGGTGGCGCATGGAGCGCGCCAAAAGCCTGCATGGCAGGCTGAACCGGCAAAATTGCAAAGGCCCGGAACGCGGCTCCCGCCGCAAAAAACTATTCCAATCCCCAACCGCGCTGCCGCAAGTGGGACTCGATGGCGGAGCGGCACTGCAAAACCACGTCTTCGGGCGGCTGCGAGGCGTCAATAATGGCGAAGCGCTCGGGTTCTTCCTCGGCCAGGACCCTGTAGCCCTGGCGCACCCGCTCGTGAAAATCAAGGCTCTCAGCGTCAAAACGGCCTTCTGAAACTACCAGACCTTCCTGACGGTTGCGCTCGCCAGCGCGCATGAGGCCGCAACGCACCGGCAGATCCAGCAGCAGGGTCAGCTCCGGTTGCAGGCCGCCCGTGGCCGCCTGATTAAGCCTTTGCAGATATTCCGTATCAAGCCCGCGTCCGTGCCCCTGATAGGCCAGTGTGGAATCGGTGTAACGGTCGCACAGCACGGTCTGTCCTGCTTCCAGCGCAGGCCGGATGACCTCCGCCACGTGCTGCGCCCTGTCGGCAAGAAACAGAAAAAGCTCCGCCCGGCTGGAGAGTTCGCGCGTGCGGGCATCAAGCAGTATGGAGCGCAGGCTGCGCCCAAGCGCACAGCCCCCCGGCTCACGCGTACACAGGGGGTCGTGGCCATTTTCCTGCAAAAAACCCGCAAGATAGTTGATGGCCGTGGACTTGCCCGCGCCTTCTATACCTTCAAAAGAGATAAACATTCTTCTTTCACCGCTTTTTTGCGGGTTGCGGGGGCGGCTTTGTCCGGCGTACGCGCGGCCCGGTGCACGGGTCGCCCCAGCGTAGCCTGCCAGGGTGTCCAGGCCTCGCCTTCGCCCTCTATCTGGGCAAACAGGCCACGGCACTGGGCCATCTTGGCGTCCAGGTTGTCGGCATAGTGCAGGGCCATGGCTTCCGGCGTATGCGGCACGCGCACCGCACCGAACTCCAGCTCGCCATGGTGGCTCAAGATCAGGTGTTTCAGATGCCGCTGCAACGGCTCTTCCAGACCGGATTTAGCCAGATACGGCTCCAGCATTTCAATGCCCAGCATGAGGTGCCCCAGCAGGCGGCCCTCATCAGTGTAATCATTGGCGATACCGCCAGAGAATTCGCGCAGTTTACCAATGTCGTGAAACAGCGCTCCCGCAAGAAAGGTCTGCCGGTCAAGTTCCGGATAATGGTCGGCGATGCGGCGGCAAAGTTTGAATACGCTCAAAGTGTGCTCAAGCAGCCCGCCCACATAGGCGTGGTGCACCCCCTTGGCCGCCGGGCAGACTCGAAAGGCGGCGCGCATCTCGTCGTTATTAAAAAATCCCTGCACCAGCTTGCGCCATGGCGCGTGGACAAATTCCTTCTTGATGAGGTCAAGCAGTTCATCCAGCATTTCATCCAGCGAAAAGGGACTGGCGGGCATAAGGGCCGCATGGTCCACAGCGGCGCATTCCTCATCGGAAAGAAAGCGCATCTGCTCCACCGTGAGCTGCACCTGATCCCGATACAGCCCCGCGCGCCCTTCGGCCCACACAAGCGTTCCCGCCGCGATTTCGCTGAACTCCGCGCTCAGCGGATGCCATATCTTGGCTTCAAGGCTGCCGCTGGCGTCAGCAAGGGTAAGCCGCCAGTACGGGCCATTGCGCGACTGGCCCTGCGCAGCCTGCGTAACCACGAATATGCCGCGCGCCTCCGAGGCGGGGCCAATATCTTTGACGTAACAACCTTTTTCCATATATCGTTCCAGCGGCGCGTATCTGCGCCGGGCATGTGCTGTTTTCCACGCGGGCATGGCCCCTGACGCGGAACTTCCAAATTGGCAGGGCCGCGCAAAAACACTGGAACCACGCGGGCCTTAGGCCGAATTTCCCTTCTTTCCGAGGTATTGTCAAATGGACGTTCTTCTGACCAACGATGACGGCATCCGCGCGCGCGGCCTGCGCGCGCTTTACGCCGCCCTGCTTGAAGCAGGGCATACAGTGCATGTGGTGGCCCCCATGACCCAACAATCCGGCGTGGGCCACTCGCTGACCGTATTTGAACCTGTACGCGCCATGGATTTTGAAGAACCCGACTTCAAAGGTCTGGGTATTTACGGCACACCCACGGACTGCGTCAAACTGGCCCTTGGGCAGCTTTTGCCCAAAAAACCCGACATGGTTATTTCTGGCATCAATGCAGGCCCCAATGTTGGCCCGGACATTCTGTATTCCGGCACGGTGGGCGCGGCCACGGAGGCGGCCCACGAGGATCTGCCGAGCATTGCTGTGTCGCACGACTGCTACAAGGTCAAAAACGGCGACCTGCTGCCGCAGGCCCGGCACCTTGTGGCGCTGGCCGAGCGCATCGACTGGTCGCAGTTGGGCCGCCGCAGGGTCGTCAACGTCAACTATCCTGCCTGCCCGCTGGACGAGGTCAAAGGCCTGCGCGTCTGCCCGCAGACCAGCGCAGTGTGGGTAAACACCTACTCGGAGCGCCTTGACCCACGCGGCGCGCCCTACTGGTGGCTTGAGGGCGAAATTCCTGCGGAAACCATTGAACCGGACTCGGACAAAGACATGCTCAACCGGGGATACATTACCCTTACCCCCCTGCGCTTTGATTTTACCGATCCGGCTGGCCTGAACGCGCTGGCTGGCATGAAGCTCGGCTAGCGTCCACTCGGCCTCAGGGCCTTCGGCAACATCCCGGAAACATAAGGGATCAGGCGATCCCTCTTGACGCCGTCGCCCCATGTGGGCTACAGGCGCGCTCGGGCATACAAAATATGTTTCGCGTTTGCCTGGGCACTGCGCCCGCCGGAAGAACTGCAAAGTAAGCCCGTTTCCCGCGCGGCAGGCATTCCCCTTTACGGGGAATTGGTGTATGTGCAGACTTGTCATTTCCGGGCGACTTATGCTTTTTTGACCGTCCTTAATGCCAGACCCCTCTGGAGGAAATCATGCCTCTTATCAATCCCAAAGAAATGTTCGCCGCCGCCTATGCTGGCGGGTACGCCATTGGCGCGTTCAACGTCAACAACATGGAAATCATCCAGGGCATCATGAGCGCGGCCTCCGAGGAAAAATCGCCGGTCATCCTTCAGGTGTCTTCGGGCGCGCGCAAGTATGCCGGGCAGATATACATCATGAAGCTTGTGGAAGCTGCGCTTGCGCTTGACCCTTCCATCCCCGTGGTGGTGCACCTCGACCACGGCCCCAGCTTTGAAATGTGCCGCGACTGCATTGACGGCGGCTTCACCTCTGTGATGATCGACGGTTCGCACCTGTCGTTTGAAGAGAACATCGCCCTGACCAAGCAGGTGGTGGACTATGCTCACCCCCGTGGCGTCTGGGTTGAGGCCGAGCTGGGCAAGCTGGCTGGCATTGAAGAACATGTGCAGTCTGCCGAACACGTCTACACCGACCCCGATGAAGCCGTGGAATTTGTCAGCCGCACGGGCTGCGATTCACTGGCCGTCGCCATCGGCACAAGCCACGGCGCGTACAAGTTCAAGGGCGAAGCCAAACTTGATTTTGACCGTCTGGCCCGCATTGGCGACAAGCTGCCCAATTACCCCCTGGTGCTGCACGGCGCGTCCAGTGTACCGCAGGAATTTGTGAGCCTGTGCAACCAGTATGGCGGCCAGGTTGGCGGAGCCAAGGGCGTGCCAGAAGACATGCTGCGCAAGGCTGCGGGCATGAACGTATGCAAAATCAATGTGGATACGGACATCCGCCTGGCCGTCACCGCTTCCATCCGTCAGTATCTTGCCGAACACCCCGACCAGTTTGACCCGCGCGCCTACCTCACCCCCGCTCGCGATGCCGTCAAGAATATGGTGGCCCACAAGATCCGTAATGTCATGGGATCTTCAAATAAAGCCTAATCCCTACGCCCCAAGGAGCGCGAATCATGCCCGTGAAAGTTGGAATGAACGGCTTTGGCCGCATTGGTCGGTATCTGCTGCGTCTTATGGCCGACGATAACGAAATTCAGATCGCCGCCATCAACGCCCGTGCGGACAACGCCGCGCTGGCCTATCTTTTCAAGTATGATTCCACGTACGGAACCTTTCAGGGCACGGTTGATCACGATGAAAACGGCATCATCGTCAATGGCCGCCATATCACCGTTACCCGCTGCAAGGCTGGCGAATGGGAATGGGAGCGCCTTGGCGTAACCCTGGCCGTGGAAACCACGGGCACCATCAAGGATCGCGAAGGCCTTGCCCAGCATCTGGCCTGCGGCGCAAAAAAGGTTGTGATCTCCGCCCCCGGCAAGGATGTGGACGCCATGATTGTTATGGGCGTGAACCACAACACCTATGATGGCGCAAAGCACAGCGTCATTTCTGCCGCGTCCTGCACCACCAACTGCCTGGCCCCTGCGGTCAAGGTGCTGCACGAAACCTTTGGCTTCCGCCATGGCCTCATGACCACCATCCACTCCTACACCATGAGCCAGCGCATTCTGGACGGCACCCACAAGGACTGGCGTCGCGGCCGCGCCGCAGCTGTGTCCATGGTGCCTTCAAGCACGGGCGCTGCCAAGGCTGTGGGGCAGGTCATGCCGGAACTGGAAGGCAAGCTCAACGGCATGTCGGTGCGTATTCCCACCTTTGACTGCTCGCTGGTCGACCTGACCTGTGAAGTGGAAAAAGCCTGTGATGCCGCCGCTGTCAACGCAGCCCTTCAGGCTGCCAGCAAGGGCGCGCTGGCCGAAAACATGGGCTTTTCCGAAGAACCGCTGGTGTCCATAGACTACAAGGGCAGCACCTTCGGCGGCGTGGTGGATGCGCTTTCCACCCAGGTGCTTGACGGTACCATGGTCAAACTGCTCATCTGGTACGATAACGAATCCGGCTTCACCAACCAGTTGCTGCGCCTGCTCCGCATGGTGGGCAAGGACTGCTGATAGAGATTGCGCATTGCCCTGCCCGGCAGGGATGGGCTTGAATTACAAGCGCGGTGGGTTGCAATACCCGCCGCGCTTTATTTTTGCTTGCCCGTTTTGGCTGCCTCTGTTGCGGCGCATGCTTCACCCTGTCCCTTTTGGGCCTTTCTCAGCCCCAGGCTTGACGTGCGCGGCCCCGGGCAAATTCTGCTCACCACTCGTCTGCATGGGAAAAATTTTCCTCTTTTCTTTGCCACGTTTTACGCATTACCTAATAAAACTGGCTCTACGCAACGCTTTGCAGGCATTTCACCTGAACGCGTCATTTACGCCAGACCCTAATGCTTTTTGCCGTTGCGCCGATTAAGTGGACAAAAGGTGGTAGCACGCAAGGACGCGTCGGCATTTCGCGCCGCCTGTGACATACAGCATTCATGGAGGAATGTATGTATATCAATCACAATACCATGGCCTCGCAAGTAGGCAACAATCTGACCTCGCACTACAACGACCTGAAAACCTCTACCTCGCGGCTGTCATCCGGCCTGCGCATCAATTCCGCTGCGGACGATGCCGCCGGTCTGGCCATTCGCGAACTCATGCGTACCGATATCGCCGCCCTGCAACAGGGCGTGCGTAACGCCAACGACGCCATTTCCCTCATTCAGACAGCCGACGGTGCCTTGGGCATCATCGACGAAAAGCTGACCCGTATGAAGGAACTGGCCGAACAGGCCGCCACCGGTACCTATGACTCCACCCAGCGCCTGATGATCGAATCGGAGTACCAGGCCATGGCTTCGGAAATTACCCGAATCGCCACCGCCACGGACTTCAACGGCATCCACCTGCTGGACGGCAACCTGTCGAGCGATTCGCACGTTGGCAACACCATGTCCAGCACGGGCAAGCTGAAGGTGCACTTTGGCACAGCCAACGATTCGGCGGAAGACTACTACTACATCCAGATCGGCACGAGCACCGCCTCGGCGCTTGGTGTAGGCAATCAGGCTGCCAGCACTTCTGACGGCAGGTCGGTATCGACTCAGGAGGCGGCGCAGAAGGCTCTTGTAGCCATCACCAACGCCGTTGTTTCCAAGGACAAGATCCGGGCGCATCTGGGCGCACTGCAAAACAGGCTGGAGAACACCATCTCCAACCTGAGCACCCAGGCCGAAAATCTGCAGGCGGCTGAATCCCGCATTTCCGACGTGGACGTTGCCACGGAAATGACGCAGTTCGTCCGCAACCAGATTCTCACCCAGTCGTCTGTGGCCATGCTCTCGCAGGCCAACAGCATGCCCAAGCTGGCCTTGAACCTGATTTCCGGTTAGCTGTAAAACCAGGTGGTGGAGGGCAATAGCCCAGGACCGGCCAAGAGGCTGGGGAGAGCTTTAAGGCCACAACCAACATGTTTCTGATGAAAGCCGGGTCGCGTACGCGACCCGGCTTTTTTACGCTCTGTTACCTTCTGAGCATCGACAAATTCTGCACTGGCACAGCAACCGCAGCAATTTTTCAAAATGTGCAGCCCTTCATTTCCCCTATCTCCACCTTGCGCTCCAGCTCTAGCACGCTTGCCCGTCAACATTTCTGCTCCGTTCGATAAATACGGGATGCCCGCACCTGTTCTGTCACAACTTGCCTTGTGCTGAATAGCCCTGGGCAAACAAAGAATATTGTTCACAGCAGCCTACCTTAAAAATTCGCATCATATAGATATCCGTATATTTTTTTACTGCAAAGGCCGCAGCCCCCTGCAATCGGCCCACCAGCCGCCAGCTTATTGACGCTTGAATCTACGCCGTCTGGCATGAATCCTGCTGTAAACGGAGTGCAGGTTTTCAGGCAAATATTGCCCCTCTGAAGCCACGAATCAGAAAGGCAACAGCGCCTGTTGTTTAGGGCTGCCAGCCCAGGTCGGCTCAGGCCGATACCAGTCTGGCTTTTGGTAACTTTTTCCCCGCTCCTTGCGGGATGAACGGCGGCAGTCCGCATGGACGCGGACGCGCATAGTGCGTCGCCGGGCAGACAGAACATTCATGGAGGAATGTCATGTATATCAATAACAACTCAATGGCTTCCAATGTTGCCAACAACTTGACCTCGCATTACAGCGACCTGGCGACTTCGACCCAGCGTCTGTCCACAGGCTTGCGCGTGAACTCCGCTGCTGACGATGCCGCCGGCCTCGCCATTCGCGAATTGATGCGTACGGATATCAAGGCGTTGCAACAGGGCGTGCGTAATGCCAACGACGCCATTTCCCTCATTCAGACAGCTGACGGCGCCCTGGGCGTCATCGACGAAAAGCTGACCCGTATGAAGGAACTGGCGGAACAGGCTTCCACCGGTACCTATGACTCCACCCAGCGCTTGATGATCGAATCGGAGTACCAGGCCATGGCATCGGAAATTACCCGAATCGCCAACGCCACGGACTTCAACGGCATCCACCTGCTGGACGGCAATCTGTCCGGTGACACGCACGTGGGTAACACGATGACCTCCACCGGCAAGATGAAGATCCACTTCGGTACTGCCAACGACTCGGCGGAAGACTATTACTACATCCAGATCGGCACGAGCACAGCCTCTGCCCTCGGTGTAGGCAATGAAACGACTGCCGGTCGGGACGGTGCGACCATCTCCACCCAGGAAGCGGCACAGAAGGCCCTTGTGGCCATCACCAACGCGGTGGTTTCCAAGGACAAGATCCGGGCACATCTGGGCGCGTTGCAGAACCGTCTGGAGAACACCGTCTCCAACCTCACCACCCAGGCTGAAAACTTGCAGGCGGCAGAATCTCGCATTTCCGACGTGGACGTGGCCACGGAAATGACGCAGTTTGTCCGCAATCAGATCCTCACCCAGTCGTCTGTGGCCATGCTCTCGCAGGCCAACAGCATGCCTAAGATGGCCATGCAGCTTATCGGCGGCTAACGCTGGTTGAGGGCGTGCTTTAGCACGTATCCCAAAATATCCCCGAAGGGTTCGCCCTTCGGGGATATTTTGCTGCGGAAACGTTTCTTCCGGCGTGGCCCGGTATGGGCGCAAAGGTGCTGGCTCAGGCCAGCGCGGTCAGATCATAATCCGTATTTTCCACTATATCGCATTCCACAAGCGCTCCGGGCGCAACGCCCGGCCCGCTCACGTAGGTGATACCGTCCACCTCCGGCGCCTGAAACCACACGCGCCCGCTATGCAGCCCCGGCCAGTCGGGATGCGGGGCGTCCACCAGCACCTGCATACGGCTGCCCACCTGCGCGGAAAGCAGCTCGTTGCTGATGTCGGCCTGAATTTCCATAAGAGAATCCCTGCGCCACTGCTTGACCTCATCCGGCACCTGATCGGGCAGCGTTGCCGCCACTGTGCCGTCTTCTGCCTGATAGGCAAACACGCCCACATGCTGAAAACGGCTTTCTTCCACAAAACGGCACAGGCTTTCAAAATGCTCTTCCGTTTCGCCAGGGTAGCCAACAATAAATGTCGTGCGCAAAGCCGCATGGGGCAGCACTGAGCGCACTGTATCCAGCACGCGCCGGGGATCGCCCGCAAAAGGTCGGCCCATACGCGACAGCACGTCAGGGTGAGCGTGTTGCAGGGGAATATCCAGATAAGGCAGCAAAGGTGCGCCGCAATCTTTGATAAAACGCAAAAGTTCCGGCGTCACACCTGTAGGATACAGGTAGAGCAGGCGCAACCAGGCGAGGCCCTCAAGCCCCACCAGCTTTTCAAGCAGGCTGGGCAGGCCGTGCTTGAGCCCAAGATCAACACCCCAGGAGGTCAGATCCTGCGCCACAAGATCAAGCTCGCGCACGCCTTGGGCCAGCAGAGCCCTTGCTTCATCGGCAATATCATCGGCGGTCAGCGACTTGAGCCCGCCCCTGATGGAAGGAATGGTGCAGAACGCGCACTTGTGCCTGCACCCCTCGCCCACCTTGAGCCATGCGTATGAAGGGCCGGTAGAGAGCAGCCTGCCGCCGCCGGGGATACGGGCAGGCGGCTCGGGCAGGTTCAGGGCCGCTGCCAGCATGGCTGGCCAGCGCGGCAGATCACCCGTGGGCAGCCACACGTCCACTTCCGGCAGTTCCGCGGCCAGATCGGCAGCGCCATAACGCCCCACCATACAGCCGCCAACAGCCAGCAGAGGCTTGACCTTGCACTTTTCAAGCCGCTGGATGGCGTCCACTACGGCGCGCACAGATTCACGCACGGCAGGATTGATGAATCCGCAGGTATTGATGAAAACCAGACGCGCCTTGCCCATGTGTTCCACATGCTGTACGGCGACCCCAAGCGAACCGAGCAGGCGCTCACTGTCCACGCGGTTTTTGGGGCAGCCAAGGCTCAGCGACCATACTTTCAGGGAATGAGGAAAAATAGCTCGTGTCATGGAGGCACAATACAGAGGGGCGGGGCGCTTGTCATCATTGAGGCCCGTTCCCATCCTTCAGACTGGGCGTGCCCAAGCCTGCAAATTTGCAAAACGATAACACAGATGCTAGATCTAATCTGTTGTCTAACAGGCTAATACACGAATGTAATGCCGCACGGCGGAACACAACTATGAAAAACGCAGACCCTGCAAACCTCAGCATATCGGCTACCCAATCCGGGGAAGAGCCACCTGCGGAATCTCCCCAGGAAATTTGCCTTTCCCACGCCTTGCAGAGCGTCTACGGCGACATATTGCTTATAGATTTTGAAAGAAATACCTGTCGCGAACTGTACCACGGGGAAGGTCACTTTACGCGCATGCCCCAGAATAAGCCCCTTGCCGAAACGCTGAGAAACGAACTTGCCGAGAGGGTACACCCTGACGACGCACAACGCTTTGCGGTGTTTTTTTCTCAAGACAGCCTGCGGCAGATGCTGACCCAGACTCCCCTCTTTGCGGCGGAAGACATTCGCAAAAAAGCCCTCAACGGTTTGTACCGATGGGTGCGTATCATTGCCTTTCCTGCGCCCCAATACGGCGGGGAACAGACCTATATTGTCTGCACAGAAGACATTGAAAACCACAAGATTGCGGCCGACATTGCCCATGAAAACGAGATGCTGCGCCGGCAAAAGCTGGATGCCCTGCGTTACAAGGCAGTGGTGGACCACACCCGCACCCTGGTTTTTGAATGGAGCGGCACAGATCTGACCTATCTGAGCCACAGGATTCCCGAACTGCTGGCGGGCGAATATGACGGGCGCAATCCCTTTGACGTCTGGCGTGAAGACGATGTTCTCTACGCGGGCGACATGGAACCCTTTGACACCTGCCTGGCGCGCCTTGCCCTGGGCATCCGCTCTGGCGAAATGACCGTTCGCCTGCGCCGCCGCGACGGTCAGTACATCTGGTGCAAGATCACCTACACCAAGCTTGACGACGGGGAATCTGAAGAGCGTTACATCGGCACTCTCAACGATGTGGACGCAGCCACCCGTACCGAGCAGGCTCTGCGACTGCGTGCAGAGCATGACCCCCTCACAGGCGCTTTCAATACCCAGACATTTTTTGAAAAAATAGACAAGCTCATCAAAAATCGGCCCAACGAGCAGTACTGCGTACTGCGCTTTGACGTGGCCGGGTTCAAGGCCATCAACGAATCTTTCGGACTTGAAGAGGGCAACCGCCTGCTGCGGGGCATTGCCCGCCTGATCCGCCAGCGCCTCATACCTGAAAAGGAAATTTTTGCCCGGCTCACCGCCGATGTTTTTGCCGTCTGCCTCACAGGCGGCAACGAGCGAACGCTGCAGTTCATCCAGAACCTTTCCCTGCGTCTGGATCACTATTCCGACACCTTTCGGGTCAAGCTGTTCTTTGGCATCTGCCCGGTGGAGAACTCCCGCACCCCGGCCCACATTTTGTGCGACTGGGCCTATCTGGCGCAGAAGACAGTCAAGGGCAGCGACATTGTCAACTTTGCCTTTTACGACGATGCCCTGCGCAAACGCCTGCACGATGAAAGCTACATCACGGACCAGATGTACGAAGCGCTGGAAAAACACCAGTTCAGGCTTTTTCTGCAACCAAAGGTGCAGATTTCCAGCGGACGCATTGTGGGCGCAGAAGCGCTGGTGCGCTGGCAGCACCCCACAGACGGGCTTATCCTGCCCGGCCGTTTTGTCCCCCTTTTTGAACGCAACGGCTTTATTGTGCGGCTGGACTCATACATCTGGGATCAGACTTGCCAGATACTGCGCACATGGCTCGACAAGCAATATGAACCCATGCCCATTTCCGTAAACATGTCGCGTCTGCATTTTAACGATGACGACCTGCCCAACAAGCTTGTCAGCCTTCTGAACAAATACAATCTGCCCCGCCACATGCTTGAGCTGGAACTGACCGAGAGCGCCTTTTTTGCCAATGAGCCAAGGCTGAAACGCCTTATGAACGAACTGCGGGCTGCGGGATTTGTTTTTTCCATGGACGATTTCGGCACGGGCTACTCGTCGCTGAGCACGTTGCGTGATCTGCCCTTCAACGTGGTCAAGCTTGACCGGGCCTTTATCAGTGACGGCACCACCAACAAACGCGGCCAAATTGTGGCCCGCAACACCATCGCTCTGGCGCGCGATCTTGATATGTCCATTGTGGCCGAAGGCGTGGAAACCAAGGAACACGCCCGCTTTTTGCTCAACAGCGGCTGCAACTGCGCTCAGGGCTTCTACTATTCCCGGCCAGTGGATACGGCGGAGTTTGAAGTGCTCAGCTTTGTGCAGGAAAAGGCCTTCTGGGTGCATCCGCAGCTGAAGCAGGACGCCATCCGTTTGGGGCTGCCCATAAGCACGGAAGCCCCCATCAAAGAATACTGATTCCTTTCGTTCCGCTACTCGCCAAGCCCCAGCACACATCCCAGGCCGTCAGGCTACAGCAGAACTGTCGTGGCATCTGCCGCCTCAGCGTCTCCAGCTTGTATGGTCGAGGGATTTCCCTGGCTGTTCTTCCGAGGCTGGTGTGACAGGCCCCACTAAGCTTGCCCCTGCTACAGCGGCAGACGCAGGAGACGGATGGTATGCGGCTGGATATACAGCAGCTTGCCTTCGCGAATGTCGTCCGCACGGGTCACAAAGCTGTCCTTGTTCACGTTCAGGATGGCTTCTGCCTCGTGGCTGCAATCAAAAAGATGCAGTACGTTATCGGTCAGGGAGTCGGCGGTGGTCCAGTGCCGATTCACAGGCGGGCCATCCGGAATGATGTGGCGCAGAAAACGGAAGATCACAGCCCGGCCGCTACCCGGCGCAAGCCATGTACGGCAGCAATCCCAGACCTGATCCACAGAGGGGTCGTCCTCATCGGTAAAGGGCTGGCGCACTTCCAGCGGAAAGGAACGGCTCTGAATACGCAGCATGCCGTCAACCAGCCCGCAATAGTCGGTTTCCTGCTCCAGCACGGCACGGAAGGCTTCCGGCGAGGCCGCAAGGCCCATCAGCGTTTCGTTAAGAATGTCGCGCGCCTTGAGAACCCTGATGGAGTGGGTCAGCCGCAAGCCGTTGAGCACTGCATAAATTGCACAAAAGGTGTCCAGTTTGCCCTGATAAAACGGTTTCAGCATGAATACCCCCATCCGTTGTTATGCCCACAGCAACACCCAGGGTCAAGCCTCCCACCCCGCCAACATTTCTGCTTTTGCCAAGGTCTTTCTTTACAAGCTGCTGCCTCGCGTGTATAAAAGAGCCTTCACAAACAATATCACAATACCTTGATATGCAGATATTCACAAATCCCCAAGAGTTGGCGGCCCAATGCAAGGCCTGGCACCGCGCCGGAGACGACATCGCTCTGGTGCCTACCATGGGTTACTACCATCAGGGGCACGAAGACCTCATGGCCTTTGCCCGCACGCAGGCGAAACGCTTGGTGGTGAGCCTTTTTGTCAACCCTACCCAGTTTGGCCCCGGCGAGGATCTGGAAGCATACCCCCGCAATGCCGAGCGCGATGCGGACATAGCCCGCAGTCATGGGGCGGACGCGCTGTTTATGCCGCAGCCCGAAACCATGTACGCGCAGGACCACGCCACCTGGGTGGAAGTTCCTGAACTTTCCCGAGGCCTGTGCGGCCTCACCCGGCCTGTGCACTTTCGCGGTGTATGCACCGTGGTGCTCAAGCTCTTTATGCTGACCGGCGCGGATATTGCCGTATTTGGGCAGAAGGACTGGCAGCAGCAGGCCATTCTGCGCCGCATGGTGCGCGACCTTGATGTGCCTGTGCGCATTGAAACGCGCGAAACCGTGCGCGAAGCTGACGGCCTGGCCCTTTCCTCGCGCAACGTCTACCTCAGCCCGGACGAACGCGCCCATGCTCCAGAGATTCGCAAGGCTCTGCTTTACGCCCAAAAACTGGCCCAGAGCGGCGAAACCAGCGTCAAGCTGCTGCGCGAAGCTGTGCTGCGCCGCTGGGCGGAATTTCTGCCCATGGGGCGCCTTGACTACCTCAGTATTGTTCACCCGGAATCCATGACTCCGCTCACCGAAGTCACCGGTCCGGCGCTCATGGCCTGTGCCGTGCGCATAGGCAAGGCCCGGCTTATCGACAATATTCTGTTGCGACCCTAAAACCCGCGCCGCACTGACGCGAGCGCCCAAGGAGATTCATATGCACACCAAGGGCAAATACTTTTTCACTTCCGAATCTGTAACTGAAGGCCACCCTGACAAAGTCGCCGACCAGATTTCCGATGCCATTCTTGATACCCTGCTGGCACAGGACTCCAACGCCCACGTGGCCTGCGAAACCCTCGTTACCACAGGTATGGCCGTTATCGCTGGCGAAATCACCACCAGCGGCTACGCCGACCTGCCCCATGTGGTGCGCGAAACCATCAAGGACATCGGCTATAACAGCTCAGATATGGGCTTTGACTGGCAGACCTGCGCTGTCATCAACGCCATTGGCCACCAGTCGCCCGACATTGCCCAGGGTGTGCTGCGCGAAAAGCCCGAAGATCAGGGCGCGGGCGACCAGGGCATGATGTTTGGCTTTGCCTGCAACGAGACCTCCACCCTTATGCCCGCCCCCATCTACTGGGCACACCAGCTCTCGCAACAGCTGGCGAAAGTGCGCAAGGACGGCACGGTGGACATCTTCCGTCCCGACGGCAAGACCCAGGTTTCCTTTGAATATCAGGACGGCAAACCCGTGCGCATCAACAACGTGGTGGTCTCCACTCAGCACAGCTCCAACGCCAGCCAAGCTGATGTGGCCGAAGCCGTGAAGAAGCACGTCATTCGCCCCATTCTGGAACCCTCCGGCTATTTTGACGAAAAGGCCTGCGAAATCTTCATCAACACCACTGGCCGTTTTGTGGTGGGTGGCCCCATGGGCGACTGCGGTCTCACAGGCCGCAAGATCATTCAGGACACCTACGGCGGCAGCGGCCACCACGGCGGCGGCGCGTTCTCCGGCAAGGATCCCTCCAAGGTTGACCGTTCCGGCGCGTACATGGGCCGCTACATCGCCAAGAACGTTGTTGCCGCTGGCCTCGCCCCTGTGTGCGAAGTACAGATCGCCTACTGCATCGGCGTGGCCCAGCCCGTCAGCGTCCTCGTGTCCTCGCAGGGCACCAGCGATCTGCCGGACGAACTGCTGACCAAGGCCGTGCGCGAAGTCTTTGACCTGCGCCCCTATTTCATCAGCAAGCGCCTTGATCTCAAGCGCCCCATCTACCAGAAGTCTTCCTGCTACGGTCACTTTGGCCGCGAACTGCCGGAATTCACCTGGGAAAAGACTGATGCCGTAGCCGACCTGCGCACCGCCGCCAAGGTGTAGCGCAAGCCAGCGCATTTGCCCTTTTGAGGTGCAGGAAACTCCTTGCTGGGTTTTCTGCACCTCATTTTTTGTCCATATCTTTTTGCTCGCATATTCCGGCCATAGACTTTTTGCCACCTTAATTCCCGCAAAATATCCCGTTCGCCCTCACGAGTTGCAAGCCGCCCCGCCCTTGCCTATACTGACTCACTTGACCGCGCCGCTCCGGCGCTATTCCGGGCAGCTTCACCCATGAACTGCCAGTCGTCTGCGTGAGCAGACGCCCGCCACCGAGGCCTTGGCGCAATACCTTGCGCTGACAAACGCCCGCGTGAGCGACTTAACATGCTGTAGTGAAGGCGAGGTAGCACATGGCTGGCAATACATTCGGACAGGCCCTGAGGCTGACAACTTTCGGCGAATCCCACGGCGTGGGCCTTGGCGGCGTCATTGACGGCTGCCCGGCGGGTCTAGCCCTGACAGAGGCCGACATTCAGGCCGAGCTTGACCGCCGCAAACCCGGTCAGGGCCCCACCGCCACCAAACGTAAGGAATCGGACACGGTTCGTCTGCTCTCCGGCGTGTACGAGGGCATGACCACTGGCACCTCCATTGCCTTCTATATCGCCAACGAAGACCAACGCTCGCACGACTACGGCAATCTGGCCGAAGTTTTCCGCCCCGGCCATGCGGACTGGGGATATTTTCAGAAATACAACGGCATACGCGACCATCGCGGCGGCGGGCGCTCCTCCGGGCGCGAAACCGCAGCCCGCGTTGCTGGCGGCGTCATTGCCCGCAAGATTCTTGAACGCCGCGGCGTAAAGATCATGGCCGCTTGCGTGGAGTTGGGCGGCACCGCCGTGCAGGACTGGGCCACCCTTGACCTGGACAATGCCCGCAACCGCCCCTATTGCGCCGCCACTGAAGCCATGCCCCCCCTGTGGGATCAGGTGGTGCTGGCCGCCCGCAAAGCGGGCGACACATTGGGCGGCATTGTGCGCATTGAGGCGCGCAACGTTCCCGCAGGCCTTGGGGAACCCGTATTTGACAAGCTGGAGGCTGTGCTGGCCCACGCCATCATGAGCATTGGTGCGGTCAAAGGCTTTTCTGTTGGCGAAGGTTTCGGGGCGGCCAAGTTGCATGGCTCGCAGAACAACGATCCCCTGCTCCCCGCCGACCCGGCGCAGCCCGGAAAGGCCAGCTTTGCTTCCAACCACGCAGGTGGCATCTTGGGCGGCATTTCCAGCGGGCAGACCATTGTCATGCACGCTGCGGTCAAGCCCATCGCATCCATAGCCGTTACCCAGCAGACCGTGGACAAGGAGGGCAATGCCGCCGCTGTGCTCATTGGCGGGCGGCACGACCTTGCCGCCATCCCTCGCGTTGTGCCGGTTATGGAAGCCATGACAGCTCTGGCCCTGGCAGACGCCCTGCTGCTCCAGCAGCGTATGGGGCTGGGCCTGTGAGCAAAAAGGCCGACGCTCGCACTCTGAACTCCCTGCGTTCTGTTGGCCCGGCAACCATTGAAGACCTGCGCCTGCTTGGCGTTGCTGATATTTCCGACCTGGCGGGGTGCGACCCTCAGGCCCTTTATGATGAATTGTGCCGCATCAAAGGCCAGAAAGTTGATATCTGTTGCCTTGATGTTTTTAACTGCGCCGTAGCCCAGGCAAAGAACCCGGAACTTCCTGATGATCAGCGCGACTGGTTCTGGTGGTCGCGACAGCGCAAGGCTGCAAAAAGCCCAAAGATTGCTGACAAGGCGAGTGCATGAGCAACCTGCCCCTTTTGCAAGATCCCGATTCCGTTGAACTCACCGGCACGGTGGAGCGCGTAGTCTTTCATAATGAAGAAAACGGCTACACTGTGCTGCGTCTGTTGCCCGCCAGTGCGAACAGCGGCAATGGCAACGCTGGACTCACCCGCCCGCGTGACCCTGTTTCGTGCATCGGACACATGGTCAATCCGCAAGCGGGCGTACAACTCAAGGTATCAGGCCGTTGGGTCAATAACCCCAAGTTTGGCCGCCAGATCGAGTTTCAGAACGCTGATGAAATGCTGCCCGCCACCAGCGAGGGCATCCGCCTCTATCTCGCCTCGGGCCTTATCAAGGGCGTTGGCGAAGAAATGGCCGGGCGCATTGTGGAAGCCTTTGGCACTGATACCATACGAATTCTTGACGAAGAGCCAGAGCGCCTGCTCAAGGTGCGCGGCGTGGGCAGCAAGAGCCTTGACCGCATCCGCACCTCCTGGGCCGAACACCGGGGCATGCGCGACCTGCTGCTCTTTTTGCAGCCCCACGGCATCACACCAGCTTATGCTGTACGCATTTACCGCGCTTACGGTGCTGAGGCGCTCGTCATTGTACGCGAAAACCCCTATCGGCTTGCCATGGATATCCACGGCATCGGCTTTGTCACCGCTGACGCCGCAGCCAGCAAACTGGGCTTTGAGCACGACAATCCCCTGCGGGTTCAGGCGGGCACCCTCTATGTGCTGCAAAAAGCCACGGACGACGGCAACGTTTATTTGCCGCAGGCGGAGCTGACCGAGGCGGTCTGCGCCCAGATCGGCGTTGACGAAGGCCTTGTGGAGGATGCCCTCGCCGCGCTTGAAGCTGACGAGCGCATTGTACGCGAAGAGTTGGACATGCCCGATGCTCCCGGTGAAATCGGCGTGTACATGCGGCGCTACCACCACTGTGAGTCAAAAACCGCCTTCTACATCCAACGCCTTTTGCGTTCGCCCAAATCCGTGCGGTTTGAAAAGCCGGATGCTCTGGTGGACAAGGTTGTGGGCGAGCTGAACATCTCCCTCGCGGCAGAACAGCTTGAGGCCGTGCGCACCGCCGCCCGCAGCAAGATGATGGTGCTCACAGGCGGCCCCGGCACGGGCAAAACCACCATCATCAACGCCATCATCAAACTCTTTGGCGAGGTGCGCGCCCGTATACTGCTGGCCGCCCCCACAGGCCGCGCCGCCAAGCGCATGTCTGAAACTTCGGGCCGCGAATCGCGCACCATCCACCGCCTGCTGGAATACAGCCCCAAGGAAGACGGCTTTGCCCGCAATGAGGACAATCCCCTCGCCTGCGGCCTTCTCGTGGTGGACGAAGCCTCCATGATGGACACTCTGCTCTTCTACCACCTGCTCAAGGCCGTGCCGCTGGGCGCAACGCTTGTTTTGGTGGGCGATGTGCACCAGTTGCCCTCGGTAGGCCCGGGCAACGTGCTTGCAGACATTATCCGCTCCGGCGTTGTGCCTGTTGTGGAACTGACCGAAATTTTCCGTCAGTCAGCGGAGAGCGAGATCATCTGCAATGCCCACCTTATCAACCGTGGCGAAATTCCCTCGCTGGAATCGAGCAAGGATCGGCTCTCGGACTTTTACTTTATCCACCAGAATGATGCAGAAAAAGCCGCAGAGCTCATTGTGGATCTGGTGCGCAACCACATTCCCCGCCGCTTCAATCTCGACCCGGTGGACGACATCCAGGTGCTCACGCCCATGCACAAGGGCGCAGTGGGCGCTGGCCGCATGAACGCCTGCCTGCAGGAAGCCCTGAACCCTCACGGAGTGGAAGTGCGCCGTGGCGACCGCTGCTTCCGCCTGCACGACAAGGTCATGCAGATACGCAACAACTACGACAAGGACGTTTTTAACGGCGACATGGGGCGCATCAGCTTTATGGATGTGCGCGAACGCACCCTCAGCATCACCTTTGACGAGCGCGTTGTGCCCTACGAATTTGATGAACTGGATGAAATCGCCCCCGCCTACGCCATTTCCATCCACAAGTCGCAAGGCTCGGAATACCCCGCTGTGGTTATTCCCGTCATGATGCAGCACTATGTGCTCCTGCAACGCAACCTCATTTACACCGGTGTAACGCGCGGCAAAAAACTGGTCATTCTGGTTGGCGAATCCCGTGCCCTGCACATGGCCGTCAAAAACAACAAGACCCGCAAGCGCTTCACCCGCTTGGCGCAACGCCTCACGCCTGTGGAGTAGCGGGGTCTTCACAAATTATCGTTCTGAAACTCCAGCCAGTTTGTACTGCGGATTTTAAAGAAACAGCGCCGACCAGGATTCATTATGAAATACCTTGATGACTCATGGGAAAGAAACGAGCATTTCAATTTTTTTCAGTCGCGGAGAAATCCGTGCTTCAGCGTCTCCTTTTCGGCAAATGTTGCCAAATTGTATGAAATAAAAAAGCAGAATAGCTTTCGGCTTACGGATTGCATCTATTTTGCCGCCATGCTTGCCGTTCATGGCGTTGCTGGCTTCAGACAGCGCATAGTCAATCTTCGACCCGTAGAGTTTGACCGCATTGATGCGGCGTTTACCTATATCCCCAAAGGTAAAGCATTGCATTGCAATTGCGTTGCGAAATTTGATCGAAAATTTTCCGTATTCAGCAGCAATATCAGCGCTGCCCGGGCCATTGCCGACCAGAAGCCAACCCTTTGCCCCGAGGGCGGCGAGGTGCAAAGCTTGATCTACTTTAGCTGCGTGCCAGATATTCCCATACTTTCAGTGACAAATCCCTGGGGTGATCCGTGGATCGACAGCGTGCCCAGAATCCTTTTTGGCAAAAAAGATGACGCAGGGAATGTCACCATCTCCATTGAAGCGCTCCACAGCTTTATTGACGGGATACATCTGGCTGAATTTTACAAGATCTTCACGCAAATCATCGAATCTCCCGAGCAATACTTCAGCTGATTGCGACAGCGTCTGTAAAAATTCAAGCCCGGCTCATTCCATGAACCGGGCTATCTTTTTTTCATGAGGTCAGACTTGCCTGCGCTATGCGCGAGTGAGCTGCTTAGTATGCGCAGGGAGTCTTTTTCTTATGCTTTGCCGCGCGATGGATTTTGTTCGCTGACAAGGAAAGCAGGGCTTTTTGCGCAGGGAGTGTACGCCAATGGTACTCGACCGGAGCAAAAAGCCCTGCTTGACGCTGTCAGCGGGCAAAAGACGCGTGCGGTCAAAAAACGCGTGCAGAGCTAGGCACTGGCGGCAAGATGCAAATCGCCCATAGCCAACCTCCACGCAGCAATATCTTCCACACTGCACAAAGGCATGTTGTGGGCGCGGGCAAAGCTGGCAACTTCGGGCAGACGGGCCATTTCGCCGTCATCCATGGTCAGCTCGCAAAGTACACCGCAGGGTTCAAGGCCTGCCATACGCATGAGGTCAACCGTGGCTTCCGTGTGGCCGCGCCGTTCCAATACGCCGCCGGGCCGCGCCCGCAAGGGGAACACATGACCGGGGCGGCGCAGATGGGCGGGCTGGGCATCGGGCGCAGCGGCGGCCTTGATCGTGGCAACGCGGTCAGCGGCGGAAACACCTGTGGTAACGCCCGTGGCCGCCTCAATGGTGACGGTAAAGGCAGTTCCCTGCGTATTGGTGTTGTGGTCGGTCATCATGGGCAGGTCAAGACGCTGCACATGATCGTCCGTAAGGCACAGGCAGACAATGCCGCTGCAATGCCGGATCAGCATGGCCATCTGCGGCACTGTAATGTGCTGCGCGCTGAAAATGAGGTCGCCTTCGTTCTCGCGATTTTCGTCATCCACAACGCAAACGCCGCCGCCTTTGCACAATGAGGCAAGAGCAGCGCGAACACGTTCTTCAGAGGTGCCGAAAGAGGCAAGGGATAATGAGGACTGATGCATTCCGTTCTCCTGTTTCCGGCTTTGTTTGCCGGGAGATGGTGCATCAGGGCGTGGACGGGCCGCAACACAAAGTGCGCCTTCCAATAAAGGACGCACCGCTGCTGTGGGCGGCAAAAAACCGTTCTCTTCCATCCGGACTATAACCGTCGGCTTCGGATTCTCACCGAATCTGCTGACCCCAAACACTGGGCGCTCGCGGGCTGGCGGAAGCCTGCTGGCCGCCGCATCACCGCCGGTGGGGACTTTCACCCCGCCCTGAGAAATCTTGTGCAGCTTACACCCCGCAAGAGGCATGTGCAAGTCTCACGTGTGCCTGCCGCAGCATTTCATAAACGCAATGATTCAAGCAGTTGCCTTGAACACTACCGCCTCGTACCAGAATAATTGCGCCCCCGGTAGCTTCCACGAGCCGGGAGGCACCCCGGCCTTGAGACACAAATTATCCAGATAGGCCAGTCGATCCCAACCCTGCTCCACGGGCACCTGCGGCAAAAATACGCCGCTGCGTCCCTCGTAGACCAGCACAAGGCCGTGCCGCCCCACCTCGATTGCCTCTGGCCCTGGGCAGGGGCTGAGCTCGTCCAGAACGGAAATATCAAGGGCGACATGGGGCCATTCGGCAAGCGTCAAAGCGGGGAAACGTGGGTCTGCAAACGCCGCCGCCTGCGCCATGTGCCATACGGTCGCATACAAAGGTTCACGCCCCACAATATTGCCAATGCAGCCGCGAAGCCTCTCACCCATATTCAGGGTTACAAAAGCCCCAAGCGTTCGCCACAGGGCGCTCTCTGCCGCGAATTGGTCGGCAGCAGGTTGCGGAACATCCGCCACGCTTTTCCCGGCCAATCCGGCTTCTATGGACCTGCGGGCCTGATGCGACAAAAATTGCTTTTCAGCGTCAGACAGGGAAAATGCAATACTCATACTGCCTCCCGCGTAACAAACAGAGGGTGAAAGCGAAACAGGGCAGTCCAGTATACAGGGTTGCCCGCTCAGCACAGATTGCGGGAAACGCTCGCGCGGAGCAAGCCTTTGTGATCACGCGGGGCGTAGATGTTACCACGTATGTCGTATGACCTTCAGCTACGCGGCTGCTGGCCGTGCTTGGCGAAGCCTCAGACGTGACCCAGGTGGAGGAGCTTGCCGCCCCTCAGAAGCAAGAAATGCCACAACTCACGTTGCGGCATAACTTGATGAGGCTTACACGCAAAGGCTGACGCACCTTGCGAAGGCGCATGCTTCAAGGCATGCCCTTGCCGTTCGAGATAAGAATCCCGACAAATAAACCTGAGGCATTCTGGCGAAATCTGCCAGGCTACATCGGCTAGCATCAGAGGGCCGTCAGCAACAAAGACGCGCTTTTTATGCAGGGAGCGTACACGTTGTACTCGACCATAATAAAAAGCGCGTTTTGGCGCAGCCGAAAGCAAAGACACTGGGCCAATGCGGTCTGCTGCTAATCTTCGCCTTCAGCGGCAGACTGCTTGCCCGCGCCCTTCATGCCGTACATGGTGGTGGAACCGGAAGACCAGAATTCCAGCACTTCTTCGTTCACCAGCTTGGTGAGAACTTTCTTCACGTCGCGGGGTCCCTTGTCGGGGAACAGTTCAAGGAAATCCTTGAAATAGAACTTGGACTTGGACGAGGATTTGCTTTTCAGGAATTCAACAACAACGTCTTTGTCGTCAGCCATGGTGAGTCTCCTGTCCCGGCGGCGCAAATAGCGCCGCCGGGGTTGATAAACAAGCTATATCTAGAACTTGAACTGCGTGCTCTGACGCCATGTGTAGTAGGCGGGATCACGGAAGTCGTCGATGAGGTGGTGGGTGAATTCAAGGCCGGTCATCTTGAAGAAGGTTTCCCAGCCGATGCGTTCAGCCCAGTCGCCCAGACGTTCGTACTTGTTGGCGTTGGCCGCGTACACTTCAACGATGTGCTTCACGGTCTTGGTCAACGAAGGCCAACGGGGCGGTTCGTTGGGGATGTAACCCACAACGACCTTGGAGAACTTGGGCATGCTGATGCGGTTGGAAACCTTGCCGCCAACCATGATGGCAACGCCGTCGCCTTCGCCGTCCGAGATGGGCAGCGCAGGGCACATGGTGTAGCAGTTACCGCAGTACATGCAGCGGTCTTCCTTGATGGCGATGGAGTTCACCTTGTTGCCGTTGTGTTCCACCTTGGTGGGACGCACAGCGGCGGTGGGGCAAGCAGACACGGCCAAAGGAATTTCGCAGAGCTGGTCAGCCCATTCGTGGTCGACCATCGGGGGCTTGCGGTGGATACCCACAAGGCCTATGTCCGAGCAGTGCACGGCGCCGCACATGTTGATGCAGCAGGCAAGCGCGATGCGCACGGGGGCGGGCAGACGCATGGACTTGAAGTCTTCAAACACGGCGTCCATCACGGCCTTGACCGGGCCGGAGGCGTCGGTCGCGGGGGTGTGGCAGTGCACCCAACCCTGGGTGTGCACCATGTTGCTGATGCCAGCGCCGGTGCCGCCCACGGGGAACTTGAACGAGCCACCGTCAAACTTGCGGCTGTTCAGGTCGTCGCGCAGGGCCTTCATGCCGGCTTCGCTGTCCACCATGAATTCAATGTTGTTACGGGTGGTCCAGCGCAGGTAGCCGCCACAGTGCTTGTCGGCGATGTCGCACAGCTCACGGATGTGAGTGATGGACATGGTACGGGTGCCGCCCACGCGGACGGTAAAGCACTTGTCGCCGCTTTCGGCCACGTGCACGAGCACGCCGGGCTCCAGAATTTCGTGATAGAGCCACTTGCCGAAGTTGTTCTTGATCACCGGCGGGAAGTATTCATTATACTTATGGGGTCCGATGTCAGTAATGCGGCCTTCCATCGGTTTTGCGGGATTGTACCCGGAAGAAATAAAAGCCATGTTCT
>NZ_JAHZCJ010000012.1 GCF_019422935.1 Desulfovibrio sp.
TAGAGGGGGATCAGGCGGTGGGGTAGGGCCGCTTTGCACCCCGGGGGGGGTGGCCTCCCCCTCCCCCCCCCCCCCCCCCCCCGCACAAGGCCATGGCAGCAGACAGGCCTGCCGCTCAGGGCCAGCTTTGTAGTCATGTATACTAGCAGATCGCTAAACTTGGTAGAATGTAGCAGTGTGCTTGCATCATACCGTAGGAGAATGCCTTAATGAAAATATTGTCTGGAAAAGAAATTCAGAAGGCAGTGCATTCGTGCAAACCGTCTAGAGTGGCCGTTGCATTTATAGGCAGAGACTGGAACACATTTATTCCTGACGCGCAAAATCTTCAGACGGTGATAGTTTCGCCTACGCTAGGCAGTAATCCTGATGCCATTACAGATATTGCAAAGCAGCTGGGCTGGAATAAGATTTATTTTCTCAATGAGTTGCACGCCAAAATATATATTGGAGAAGAATCGGCTGTTGTTGGCAGCGCCAATCTCACACAAAATGGGCTCAGTGGTGAGGGCTTGGTTGAGTTGTGCGTTGAGTTAAGCTGTGAAAAAAATTTGCATGAACTCTGCAGATTTTTTGATGGGTTAAAAGCGCAAGCACAAGAGCAATACCCTACCGAAATTTCTAAGCTGGCACAGCTGAAAAAACTTAAAACAGCCTGGAATTCCGCGTTTGTCAACAACATCACCTCAGATAAACACAGCACTGTCTGCTCTTTTGCAGATTTTGAACTGCTTGGAGATGATGATTTTTATGTGGTTTGGTATCAGCCTGAACCCGCGACGTATTCTGAAGAGGTAGAGAGCATTAGGGCTGATATGAATAATGATATGCACTTTGCATCTGACGACAGGGTTGAGAAGGATCATTGGGCGCTTATCTGGCGGTACAGTGATAATAGTGGTGCGCCGAGAGCCATGAAACCTGAGTGGATGTATATTCATGAAATTTTTGAAAATGGCGTGATCGACGAGGAATACGAATACACAAAATGCGCCATTGAAAGGAAAATTAAAAAGCCAATCCCACCTTTTGAACTGACAAGTGACGTAAAAGCGGCTTTTAAAAAGGCTGTAGTTGATAAAGATATTGCAAAATATATGATTCAAAAGGGTGTATTTCGTCTGGAAACCGCAAAAAAAGGTCTGCCGCTGCTCATAAGCAGGATGAAAAAATATTTGGAGCAGGACAAAGATTCAGCCACAAGCTAGGTATAAGTAGAACTGCTACGTCCAGTTTTGCAGTATAAGGCAGATATGATCTGCTGTGTGGGTGGGCAGCGCAATCAGTCCACAGAGAGATTGCAAAAAAGAACAGACAGCTCTCCACCGATGTGGTAAGGCTGCATCTAAAAAAAGTACTAGTTTAGAAGATAGCTGGCAGATGCCCCTTGGCCCAGCCAAACAGCTCGCGCTGTTTGCCAATATTTCCCTGGTTTCATGGTCGTTGGTAAGAGCCAGGGAAATATTGTACGGGCGGCAGATTGTCACTCATTGTTTTGAAGCAAAATCACTTAATCAAAACATAGCCTTGTATATAGTTGAAATTTTTATCCTGCACTTCAAGCAACTCTCCATTATAAACTGTATAATACACGTCAGCCTTAATATACACCCCATCAACTTCTGCGCATTTAACACATTCAATAGATCCGTCACTACGGTATCCAGCCACTACAATCCACGACCCCAGTCCCCCCTTGGCTATAGCATGCATCCCGGTGGATATAGCAACACACGATCTCCCCAGCGCAATTGCTTTGCCTCCTACTCCAGTTGCTATCGCGAATCCATTTTCCCCAGCAACAAGGGCCTTACCCATTTGCCCAGTCGCAAGAACGGTTTGACAGGCTTCATCATACGCTGAAAATGCGGCTCCCTCCGGGCCAGTGGACACTGCAACTCCGCATTTGCTTCCAATTGAAGCTGTTCCGTTATAACCTGTAGATATTGCAATACTGTTAAAACTTGCAGCCTCAGCTTCTCCATTATCTCCTGTAGCCAGCACGACACCCCTTTCCCCACTAGTTGTTGCATGACTACAATCCCCAACAGAAACTGCTATAGAACAAAATCCATTTGTCCGCACTGAATAAAATTTATTACTTATCACAACACAACAACATCTTCCAGACTTTTTGACTATTTTTCTGAACAACATCACAGATGAATCATGTATAATTCGCTTTTTATTTTGATTTATTACTTGATAAGTTGACCACTCATACAGCAAACTATACACATTACAATCACCCATTTGAATGTATGGGATTCCAATCTCACAGCCCACTAAATCACTTCCATTTAATTCGCGAATCCATCTCCGCTTCCGCGGTGCATCCAACGATACCTTTCGTTTCATGCCCCCCCCCTGTCTCACAGCAACAGCCTAGAAAGTAACTACTTCTTGCTTTTGTACATCCGCGCGTCAGCAACCCTGATCAGATCATTTACACTTTCACCATCAACCCTTGCGAGTGCATGTCCTAAACTGGCACTTATCTTGATTTCTTTTCCATCTACAGTGATTGTTTTTGATGTTTCTTGCTGAAGCTTATGGCAAAAATTTTCTATGTCAGCATTTGAGCGCATTCCAGACACCAATACTATAAATTCGTCCCCGCCCCATCTTCCTGCATAATCGCTGAACCGGATTGAGTGTGACAAACCTTGCGCAAATACTTTCAGCACACAGTCACCCACAAGGTGCCCACAGTTGTCATTAATCGACTTCAACCCATTTATATCAATAAATATAACGCTCCAGAATGGGGCATCTACACCTTGAATGCACTGCCCTTCCTGAAGTTTGCGGTTTATGGCGTGCCGGTTCCAAAGCCCGGTCAGATCATCCGTATCTGCCTGCGTACGCGCCCAGCGACAATCAGCTATTGCTCGCTTGCAATTCCTTATTGCCATGAATAGAAAGACAACCAAGCACAATACAAACACCCCAATCAGCAGGATTCCCCATACAGGCACATCACAAGTGCAACTCATCAAGCCAAGTACTGGCTTTTGCAAATCAGAACTGTCTGAAATCATCATGCACTCCTTACATCACCAGATGCCGCATCACGCAGCTAAACCAAACAAATGCCTTGATATGAGTTGAATACAAGGCAGTCGTTTCAGATTCTGGAGAGTATTAGGAGCTAAATATCAAGGGTAGAGAAAATCGGGGATGGTAAAGTATGGAGCAACCTCACCTAAGTGGGGTCAAAGCATGGGGTCAAAGTGCGGGGGCATAGACAAAATCTCAGAAAAATTTTATCAACAATATCAGGTTGTTTTTGACTCGATGGTGTCGCGGTGCCTATTCTCCCCTTCGGCACCATCTTGAACTCCAAGAGAGTTCAAAGAAGCCCGCTAAGCTAACAGCTTGGCGGGTTTTCTGCTTTTTAAGGCTCCAGCGAAGTCCAGCTACGTCTTTTGACATACCCCAGTATTGGGGGTAGTTCTGGGGGTACGAAGCCTAAAGAGGTGGTTGGAAGCCATTTCAATACCCCCAGAGCGCAAAGCTTTGCTGGCCGCCTGTTTCTCAACATTTCCCGTCTTCCACCTCTCCGCAGACCGCACCGATACCCCCACGGGGGAAGCGCATACCCCCAAATTGCAGGTTCGATACCCCCACCGTGAGGAATACCCCCACAAAGCGGAGGCGATACCCCCATGCCCCTTTCTGACATCAGCGTTCGCAATGCCAAGCCACAACAAAAACCCGCCAAGCTGTTCGATGGCGGCGGCCTCTTCCTCTTTATCGCCCCAACTGGCGGCAAGATGTGGCGGCTAAAATACCGCTTCCAAGGAAAAGAAAAGCTCTTGGCCTTGGGGGTGTACCCAGACGTGGGTTTAAAAGAGGCCCGCAAAAGGCGGGACGAAGCCAGAGAACAGCTTGCCATGGGCAATGACCCCGGCGAAGTAAAAAAAGAAATCAGGGCCACTGCACGAGCGGTAGAAAGAGAACGGCAAAACACGTTTGAAGTTGCCGCGCGCGAATGGTTCGCCTCATACTCTCCAGCGCTTACCCCAAAGCATGCGGCCAAACTTCAGCGCTACCTTGACACAATCCTATTCCCTTACCTGGGCAATAAATCCGTAACTGATTTAGAGCCGTCCGACTTTCTGGGGGTTATCCGCCCCACTGAAAACAAAGGGCATATCACCACCGCACACAAGCTCATGCAACTTTGTGGGCAGGTAATGAAGTATGCCCACCCAACAGGAAGAATCCGTTACAACCCGGCAGCAGGCTTAAGCGCAGCATTACAGCCGCTGCGCCACGAAAACCTTGCAGCGGTTACTGACCCTGGGGACATTGGCCGACTGCTGAGGGATTTGGATGCTTATGCGGGCTTCCCTTCTATAACTGCCTTTTTGCGAATACTGCCCTACGTCTTCACGCGACCATCTGAATTACGCCGCGCTGAATGGAGCGAGTTCAATTTTACTGAGGCTCTTTGGCGTATTCCTGCAAGCAGAATGAAAATGCGCCGACAGCACACTGTCCCCTTATCGCTCCAGGTCATAGGCAAGCTTGAAGAGTTGCAGGCGTTTTCTGGATCAGGGCAATATCTTTTCCCCAGCGTTCGGGCCAGGACGGCAATTATTTCAGACGCTGGCCCTTTGGCTGCACTTCGGCGCTTGGGGTATGAATCTGGCGAAATGTGCCTTCATGGCTTCAGGGCCATGGCCAGTACCCGGCTTAATGAGCTGGGCTACCGCGCGGACGTGATAGAAGCGCAGTTGGCCCACAAGGAGCCTGATGCAGTGCGCTTGGCATACAACCGGGCGGAGTACACTGAAGAACGTCGGAAGCTTATGCAGGAATGGGCGGATTACTTGGACAGCTTAAAGGCCAGCCGCGCAGGAATGTAGAATGAACACAGAATTATTCAACCGTGCATTGGGCCTAGTAGAACCGTGGACGGTATCCGGCTATGACATAGATGAGAGCGAAGAAAAAATAACATTCTTTGTTGAACCTGAAGAAAACTCTTTATTGACTTGCCCACATTGTGAAAACAGCTATGCGACGCGAACCGACTATAAATTTTTTGATTTTGATTACTTAAATTTTTTTAAATATAAATGCAGCATATCAGTAAAGGTGCCACTAATTCTATGCGCTGCTCATGGTGAAGAACTCGCAGATTTTCACTTGAAGCCGAATGAACATACAATTTTTTACCCCATATCATCTGAATGCATTGGCTAAGATAGATGGCTGTTCACAAGACGGAACACACCGAGGAACGCCAAAAGCCAACACCGGAATGAGCGGAGTACTTGGACAATTTAAAGGCCAAGATTGAACGACCCCAAAGGGGATAAAAATGTCACAACTGACCGATAAAGATGAAATTAAAGCTGACCATTATTTTTTTTGGCTTTCAGAATATCGCACTAGAAAGTTTTATCTGACGAATACAATCGATGAATTTAAAAATATGGTTAAAAATTTTATCCATATTTTTTCAGTTCGCTACCATATCCCTTCAGACGTAATAGAAAAATATTCTTTTGAAGATATTGTTGGCGAAATCAATATGAGTCAATACAGCACAAATAAAGACGAAAATGGCAAAATAAAAATCAGTCGTCTTAATATGCACGATGAAGAAAACTCTAAAAACAATAAAGATATTGTACAAATAGAATATAAAAACGTATTAGCATTCATGGAACATATAAGTGATTTAACATTTAAAACCCCACCATGGAAAATTAACAAATCAGAATCCATTATTGATGATATATACAACAATCAAAACTTTCAGTTTCTACACGTCGGCACTGCATTTAATAAATTTAAAGCCAACATCCGCCCCAAAGCGAGTGGACAAAGAATTGAATGGAAAAAGCAAGAAGATGGATCAATTCTTCTTTCAGAATTAAATATAAATATTAATAACGACTTAGACCTTATTGTTAAAGAGTTTCAACTTTTGCTATCGTCAATTATTTTCACTCAATCAGATAAAAAAGACGGGCCAGCAGCAAACAATATCATAAAAATGTATAAAGATTACGCTGTTATGTTCATAAAAAAATCCACAGAAATCTCCTATACGCATAAGAGTGATACACCAAGAGCTATCGGAATATGGTTATGGGATTACGTCAATGACAATAAATGCTCCGTACTTTCTGCTATAAGAGAAATGCGTAACTGCTCGTTTTTAAAAACTATCGGCTATTACAACACCCCTGATAGAGTTTTTTCCAGAATGTATTCACAAACGAATGAATGCATAAAAAATGGTGAAGTATTACCTATGAGCCAGTGCTAACACGCTGATATTTTACTGCATAAATTTGGACAGTTTTTCCATTTCAATATCTGTCTGACAGTTTCAGCATATGCATTAAAGTCCTAGAATGCTCCGATAACGTCCATTACTCTCTAAGAAAATCTTATTTTTTCTACATGGAGAGTAACATGACAAATACCATTCTCCCTACCACTGGCTTCATGCGCCTGAGCCAAGTTCTCCAGTTTATCCCCATCAGCCAAAGCACTTGGTATTCTGGAATAAAGACGGGCCGATTTCCTCAGCCCGTCAAGCTTGGGCCAAGAACAACGGTATACCGCGCTGAAGACATTCGCAAACTGATTGACGAATTTGGTGTTCAAAGCCCCGCTCAATAGGCCGATGTCATGAACACTGACATTCGGCTTTCCGTCAATTTCTTCACCCACCCCAAGACGGTGAAATTAGAACGCCAGTTAGGGCTAGAGGGCGTTGTTTCGCTTCTTCGCCTATGGCTGTGGGCTGTGCAAAACAGGGCAAGCGGCGCGCTCACAGGCATGGACGATGAAGATATTGAAATCGTATCCGGCTGGCCTGGGGACTCTGGCGCATTTATCAGAGCCATTGTTGCATTAAGGCTTCTTGACCTCGCAGAGGCCACATACCACTTGCACGATTGGCAAGAGCACAATCCATGGCAGGCAGAAGCTGAAGACCGCGCGGACAAGGCACGCTTTTCACGCCTGCGGCAGGTATGCCCTGAAGCATTTGAACGCCTTAAAAATTCAGGCACTACCGCCATTTCAAAGGCTGAATACGTCAAATTAACTTCACGGCGAAGTGCTGGCGACCGCCAAGCGACCGCCGAAGAAATGCCGAGCGATACCCCGGCGACCGCTGGCGCATCGCTGACCTCGCGCCAGCTCCTTTCCTCTCCTTGCCTTTCCTCTCCCTACCATGCCGAAGAAGGAAGAGAGTCTTCACTACGTTCAGACTCTTTGTCAGGGCTAAGCGTCCCTGACGTGACGGCGGGGTCGCCATCTGAAGCCGCACAAGAAGGGACTCTTCGCAAAAAGCAGGCAAAGAAACAGCCCGCAGAGTTCCCCGAAACTTCAGATGCCTACCAACTCGCGGTTGTCATGCGGAACACGCTCAAGGCCAATGTACCAACGCTCAAAGAACCAGACCTGCAAAAGTGGGCACAATGCTTCGATGTTGCCATGAGAAACGATGATCGTATGAAGGACGCGAGCTTTGTCACACAGGTAATAGCATGGGCCTGTTCAGATTCCTTCTGGCGGGCAAACATTCAAAGCCCCGGCAAACTGCGCGAAAAATTCGACCAACTCACGGCAAAAATGGAAACAGAGGCTGCAAAAAGGCGAAATTCTCCACAGGCAACACCGTGGAAATCACCGGCACAGCGCAGGTTTGAAGCCAACCAGCAAGCGGGAAGAGAAGCAAAACGCCTACTCTTCGGCGAACAGGAAGTCAGGGAGTACCAGCAATGAGGGCTGAGGACTTTGACCGATTTGACGCGCTTATTCAGGGTGTAGCCGATTGCTACGGGCAAACGCTGACTGCACAGGGGATTGCCTTGCGGTTCAAGATGCTAACCCCGTTTGACTATGCCGCAGTTGAAAGAGCCGCGCTTGCGATCATGGCCACACGCAAGTTTACCACAATGCCCACGCCCGCAGACTTTATTGACCATTTGAACGGCGGGAATGTTGAAGATCAGGCCGAAGTCGAATCAGGCAAAGTATTGCAGGCCATTTCAACGCATGGCGGGTATGCCAGTGTGGTTTTCGACGATCCCACAACGCAGGCAGTTATCGTGCAGGCATATGGCGGATGGGTGCAGATGTGCGCCAAATGCGGCGTTGAAGAATCTGAAAAATGGTTTCGTACGAACTTTGCCAAAACATGGGCTGCATACAAAAGGCAAGACATCAAAGTGTTCGGCGTGCTTGGGGGAAGGTGTGAAATTCAAAATACCGCCAACGGCTTTGCTGAATACCAAGACAAGCCCAAGCTGGTGGGCAATCAGAAAAAGGCAATTGCTGTGCTTGAGTCTGTTGAAAAAAGCGGCCTTGAAAGTTCTTCCACTGGAATCGTTTCATTACTGGAAGCAGGGCTAAAAAACTCAATGCAAGGTATCAGCCAATGACAACCAATTTTACCCAGGGGTGGCTCACACTGGCAGAGGTGGCGGAGTTTCTTCGCGTCTCCCCCACTACGGTACGCCGTCTCATAACAACCGGCAGGCTACGGGCCAACAACACGTCATGCGCAACAAGGCCGCTCTGGCGCATCCATGAGCAATGGATAGCCGACTACGCTCAAAAAACCCCAGAACAAAAGGAAGAAAACAATGCCCCCATGCAGACCGCTGAAGATTGAAGAATGTGCCGCAATGTACAGCGCCTATACTGGCCGCCACAAATTGCGCAATCAGTGCTTGCACCTGCTCTGCCTTACAAGAGGCCTCCGCATCCATGAGGCTCTTTCCATCAGGGTTTCAGACGTGCTGCAAAACCGGCAGGTGGTTCAGGCGCTTCAGGTACAGCGCGGCAAGATGAAGCAGGCGGCGCAGGGCCGCACTATCCTGCTGCCAGCACAAACCCGCGAAGCAATCCGGCTTCAGCTGGATTGGCTGCTCAAGTACGGCCACCTTGGCCCAGATCAGTTTTTATTTCGCAGTCAACTGGGCGACCGGCCCATGCAAGTGGCAGAAGCATGGAAGATTTTCAATGACGCTGCGAACAAGGCAGGGCTTCGCCGGGACTTGGGAACGTTGGCCACACACAGTTGGCGCAAGACTTTTGCCACAGAAATTTTCTGCGCTGCCATTGACCGGGTTCAGGCTGGTGAGCGCATTGACCCCATGCGCGAGGTTGCCCGCGCCCTGGGCCATGCGGACATGAAGAACACTGAAAAGTATCTGCCTGTTGACCCTGAAGTCGCCTTCAAAAACATGCAGATGTTGGAAGCCAGGCACAGCTACGCGCTGCCCTGAACACCCCCACTTTTCCACAGGGCAAAACATTTCTTTTTGAAAAAGAAATGCACCGAGCAATTCAAAAATTCATGAGCATAACTGCAAGAAATAATTCAAAAACATATATGCAAAAAAAGAAATCGAGGTGAGCAGATACGCGCTGTTCGCATAGGAAGCACCCCTGTGAGCATATAGCGCCATGTAGCGATACAGAAGAAATGAAGCACCAAGTACATGCAGTCTTTTTCCTTTTTAAAACACCACTTTTCACCATGCTGTTGAAAAACGCCAAAACAACGCTGAAGGAGAACCCCATGAATCCCCAAACGACTATCGAAACTTCCTCCCTTGCCGATGGCGAAAACAAAGAATCCATCCTTGAGCACACGGCAATGGAGCCAGATACCGCCATGGCCGCTTACCATGAAGGCATGAAGAAAGGGGAAAAGCATGCGACAGAATTGTGGGACAGTGAGGACAAGCGATGAATATGAATTCGTTTCGCGTCCCCATGAAGCCGGGCGGCGGCATGCCCACCTATCAGCAACAACAGCAGTACCCCACGCCCGGAGTGGATACTTCCGCGCGCCTCTCTGACACCGCCGCGCAGATTTACCAACAAGGGGCAGCCCAACAGGCCCAAGGCATGGAAAAGTTAGGCCAGGGTTTGGAGCAAGCCTCCAAGGCCGGGTATGACCTGTACACTGATTATCAGACCACCCAAGCCAAGGACGCTTGGTTGCAGTACAAGCAAGGCGCACAAAAGCTGCAAGCCCAACTTGGCTCTTTGTCGGGCAAGGATGCCATAGATGATAAAAACGGCGTCATTGCGCAGATGAAAACATGGAGGGAGCAGACCAGGGCAGAAGTTGCGGGTAGGCTTGGCGGCATGGCCGCTGGCCTTTTTGACCGTGCAGCATCAGAAACTGACGCCACCTTGGATTCATGGGCAACAGGCAAGGTACATGCCGAGGGAATCAACTACGGCAATGCCACCAGCAAGGCACAGATTTCCCTTGCCCAAAATCAGGCTTTGGCCGATGCAGCCAACCCCGCAGCATTCGGCGCGCAGCTCGGTGTGATTAAGGCCGAACTTGAAAACATTGCACGGCGCAGCGGCTATGATGATGCATGGGTAGAGGCAGGCTTGCAGGATATACGACAAAAAACGCTTATCCAAGCCATATCTGACAGCATTTCTGGTGAACAGTTGGGAAAAGCAAACAGCATTATCAAAGACTATGCGCCGTTGCTTGGCGGGCATGTAGATGCATTGCGGGCCAAAGCTGCCGCCAAAGGCCGCGAACTGGAAGCCCGCTCCCGCGCGGATTCGGAAATGCGTTTCGTCGGCGCTTTTGCCAATGATCCGCTGAAGGGCATCGCCGAAATATCCACGCCTGAAGGAATGGCAAAATACGGCATGGATGCAAAAACCGCCATCAGTGTGCGCAGCATGCTGCAAACGCAGTGGAGCTTCAACAAAACCGTCGAGAAGCAAAAAAACGACAACTATGTCACCAGCACTGTAAACGGCATTTACTCCACGCTCATGGGCGACCCAGACAAGGGAATCGCTCCAGCCCCTGCCAAGGCATACCAGGATTTGCAGAACTCCAACCTCGACGCCATTACAAAAATTGAAATGGGCAAGAAGCTGGAAGAAGGAACCATCGGCAAAACACGCGACCCCGCCGCCGTGAATGATATGGCCCGGCAGATCGTCAACGGCTCCATAGATTCCGATGCCCCCATTGATATGATGCTTGCCCAGGGCAAGGCCAGCGTGGGCGATGTGACAATGCTCAAGGGCATGCGCAAGGATATGGACGGCCCGCTGAAGGATTACCTCAAACGCGCCGACAATCTCATTAAAAATGCATATGCCCGTTCACAGTTTGCCGCAGGCACACCAGAAGCAGCCATCAAGGAAGACCGGGCGCGCAGCCAGCTCAGCACTGTCATTACCGAGGCATACAAAAAAGGCGGGCCTGAATCCGTGGAAAAGCTGTTCAACAGCGATACGCCCATGTCCATCATGAATAGCAACGCCATAACCGTTGACGATGCCTTGAGCAACGTGAACAGAGTTATCAGTGCTGGTGGGGCTGGCAAAGAGAAAAAGCCCAAAGAGGGTATTGCAGACAACTTAAAGCGCAATCCTATCGGAGGGGCAGAATGAGCCAGCAACTTGAGCAGCCAAAGGGAAATCAAGACTTCTATCTTGAACTGCGCACTCGTGGATATTCTGACCAAGAAATTCAGGACTACATGCGCCCCCATTTAACAGATCGCGGCTTCTCTGACCAAGAAATAAACTCCTATTTCAAGGGCTATGATCCCGTTTCCATGCTGGATGCCATTCAATACGGCTTCCAGGGGTCAGTTACGGGCCTTGCCTCGCGCGAAAAGCTGCCGGACAGCCTTACCCCACAGCAGGTTTCCCAGATGTCCACCATGCAGCGCGTGGGCATGCAGGTGGGTACACTAGCAGGTGACATGCCTACCCTGGCCGCTGGCGCTGCTGCGGGCTTGCTTGGCGGCCCAGCTGCGCCCGTCAGCGTTCCGGCTTCGGCGATGGCGCTCACAGAGGGAACGCGCGCCTATTACATGGAGCAGATCAAGAACGGCGATGTGCGGTCTTCAGAGGAATTTTTGCGCCGGTCTGGCGCTGTTCTCGGCTCTGCGGCCAAAGGCGCAGTCATAGGTGGGCTTACGGGCGGCGCGGGCGTTGTTGCTGGCCGTGGGGCCGCAATGCTTGGTGCAACGACTGGCATGCAGACTGCGGCAAGCCTGACAGCAGAAACAGCTACCATGCCCACCACCGCCGCAGGAATAGAAGGACGGTTGCCAGAGCCTCACGAATTTGTTGACGCCGCTATTCTTGTGGGAGGTATACACGCTGCGGGAGGCCTCCGCCACGTCCCCGAAGTGGTTCCCAAGCTGCGGGACATTTATGCGAAAACGGGCAAGGACCCCATTGCCGTTGCCCAGGCGGCTGAAACTGACCCGACAGTCAGACAGGATATACTTTCCATCAACCGGGATATTCCGCAGGCCATAGCTGAAGAGATCGCCGCCAAGCGCCCGCAAGACATCAAGCCCGAATCTGAGACAGAAAGCAGCGCTCCAACCACTCCAACCGCTGCAAGCGATGAAGGCGCACTTCAGAGCGCAGGCAGTGGAACACACATCCCCATTGCTGAAGACAAGCCCGTTATGCCCGAAGGCGAATTGAGCAGGGCCGCTGCTGTGCCGCTTTCTGACGTGGTGCAATCGTTGGCTGACGCGCTTGAAGTGCCAATCCGCACGGGCAAAATGGGGCCATCTGGCAGGGACGCCGAGGGCATTTACAAGGTCACGCCCGAAGTGATCAGGACGCGCACCGCCAACGACGTGGCCACCGTTGTGCATGAGGCTGGCCACCACATCCAAAAGCAGCTTTTTGGTGATATTTCAGCCGCCCCGTTGCGGGCATTTCGTGATGAACTTGCCCCCATTGCCACCCAGCCACGCGCGGGACAGTCTGCATTGCCCGAAGGCTTCGCGGAGTTCGTGGCAAAATATGTGGTCAACCCCGATGAAGCCAAGGCCGTTGCTCCCCGCTTCTATGAGCACTTTGAAAAGACGCTTTCAGAGCGCGCCCCAGAATTCGGCACGGCGCTTTTAAACGCGCGTGAAGCGGTCAAACGCTGGGCAGACCAGCCAGCCGCCCAGGAAGTCCTTTCACATATCAGCATTGAAGGTCGTGAGAGTGAGGGGCTTATTTCGCGCCTCCTTTCTAAGGACACTTGGGATACTCTCTACACCAATTTTGTTGACCGTCTGTATCCTCTGAAAAAAGCCACAGATATTCTTGCTGAAGGCAAGGAACTGCCAGCGGACATGAACCCCTACACCCTGGCCCGCACGTTTGCGGGGGCCAAGGGCAAGGCCACGCACTTTATTGAGCGTTCCCCGTTCACTTATGGCACATGGGAGAACGTGGGCAAGCCCCTGGCAGAAACCCTGCGGGCCGTGGACAATCTGGACGAATTCAGGGCTTTCCTTGTTTCCAGGCGAGGCCTTGAGCTTGAAAGCCGGGGCATCAAGTCTGGCATTCGCCCTGAAGCCATGCGCGCAACCGCTGAGAGGCTGGGTGAAAAATACGAGCCTCTGGCCCGCGAACTGGATGAATACCAGAACCATGTTGTGAATTACCTGGTGGATTCTGGAATGCTCAGCGCGGAAACGGCGGCCGCCATGCGGGAAATGAATCAAAACTATGTCCCGTTCTTCCGCGTCATGGAAAATGCCGGCGGATTCCTCGGAAGCGGGAAGTCGCTCACTGGTCGCAACCCTATCCGACGCGTCAAGGGCAGCGGGCGCGATATTATTGACCCGCTGGAATCCATCATCAAGAACACCTACGCCATGATTGAAGCGGCGGAAAAGAACGGCATTGGCCGCGCCCTCACAGACCTTGCCAGCAAAACCGATGGCGCGGGCTGGCTGGTGGAAAAATTACCCACGCCGAAAGCAGCGGTGCAGGTCAGGGCTGAAGACGTGAGCAAGGCTTTCATTGATTCCCTTGGCCCAATCAGCCCCAGCATAAAGGATTCAATTAAAGCCTTGGCTGAATCTGCTGACATGGGCGAAATGCTCACGTTCTGGCAGAACGCCGCCACGCTGGACAAAAAAAGCCAGATCGCCGTTTTCCGCGATGGAAAGCGCGAAGTGTATCAGGTGGCCCCAGAGATTGCCGAAGTCATGAACGGCCTGAGTACTGAAACCATTCCTTTGCTGGTAAAACTAATCTCCATTCCGGCAAAGATGCTGCGAGCTGGCGCCACGCTTACGCCGGACTTTATGGTTCGTAACCTCATCCGTGATGCCGTTTCTACAGGCGTTCTTTCCCGCACAGGCTTCATCCCCGGCTTGGACACGGCCAAAGGGTTGAAACGCGCTGTGGCAAAGGACAAGTTCTATTGGGATTGGGTGAAGGCTGGCGGAGATCAGGCCAGCCTTGTGAGCATGGACAGAACAACACTTCAAACAACGCTCAAAGACATTACGGCCACCGGCTACACTGAGCGCGTTTGGAACGTGGTCAAGAATCCTTTGGAGCTGCTGCGCCTTGGCTCGGAACTTTCAGAAAAAATGACCCGCCTGGGCGAGTTCGGCAAGGCCACAGAGAAACACGGCAACGACAAGGCCGGATTGATGCAGGCCGCCTATGAATCGCGGGATATTATGGACTTTTCGCGCCGGGGCAAGTTGACGGCCTCGTTCAACCTCATAACCGCCTTTTTCAATGCCAGCATGCAAGGGCTGGACAGAACGGCTCGCGGGGCCGTGGAAAACCCCAGGCGCTTTCTTGTGCGCACGGCTCTGTTCATTGGCATTCCGTCCATACTCAACGCCATTAACAACTATGGAGACAAGAACGTTGCCGAGGTTCCGCGCGCCCAAAGGGATATGTTCTGGATTACACCTATCGGGCAAGGAGAGAACAAGGTTCTCTTGCGCATTCCCAAGCCTTTTGAACAAGGCGTCATGTTCGGCTCAACGCTAGAGCGGGCTACGGAATTCATTCTCGACGCGGCACATGACAAGTACGGCAGTATTGATAAGGCCAGACAGGAGGCCTTCAGGGGGCTTGGCAAGTCTATGTTCGATGTTTCTGCACCCAACCTTGTACCGACTGCCTTCGCCCCGGTGATTGAAGCCTTTGCAAACAGGTCGCTGCCCTTTGACCGGCCTATCATTCCCAAGAACAGAGAAGGCTTGCTGCCGGAATACCAGTACACCCCCAGCACTACGGAACTGACAAAGGCTCTTTCAAGCTTTGTCGGCGCGTTGCCGCCAGTGGGAGAAATGAACACATTCTCTCCTGCCCGCGCGGAAAACTATATTCGCGGCTGGACGGGCGGCATGGGCATGTATGCCCTTCAGTTGGTCGATGCCATGGCCCGCAAAGCTGGGGTTGTTAATGATCCCGTAAAGCCCGCCGCCACGCTGGCAGATATTCCCTTTGTACGGGCTTTCGTGATTCGCCATCCAAGTATGGGGGCAGAGAGTATTCAGCGGTTCTTTGACCACTATGAAGAATCCACCAGCTATCTGAAGACCATTAACGCCCTGGGCAGGGACTTCAAATACAATGACGTGGCCAACCTACTGCCCTATTCCGTCTATCAGGCAATGGACGCGCCGCATAAGGCTTTGTCTGAGATTACAAAGGCCATTGACCTCATAAACAAAATTCCGAGCATGACGCCTGACGAGAAGCGCCAGCAAATAGACAGCCTGTACCTTCACGCCATCGAGGTGGCCAAGTTTGGCAACATGGTGTTTGAAGCTTTGCAGCCGGATATTGAGCGGCTCAAGCAGCGGGCGGAAGGGAAATAATCAGTTGAGCAGGTTATCAACTATCTTGCCGTGATCGTCCAGGCGCTTCAGTTCCTCGCTGTGGTAGTTTGGATCAAACAGGCTGAAGTACTTGATTATGTCCTGACCTGAAAAACTTGCCTTCTCTAAAATGGGGCGCATGAATTCACGGATTTCAGAATCTGAAAAGCCTCGATCCCGCAGCTCACTATAAACCCCGCTCTTGTAGTCCATTTCCGTGGCGGCAAGTTTTGTTGCAGCATCGCTGACAACTAGGGCTGCAATCCGCGCGTCTGAAGCGTCCCCAAACGCATGGAGATCAGGGATTACAACGATCAGCAGCACGGCAAGGAGCAGACAAAATGAGAGCTTTCGCATTTTGCAAGCATACTGAGCCTGCCATGCGGAAGCAAGCAGATGCAAAGAGGGCTGGGAGTTACCCCAGCCCTCTTCGTGTATCCATTATATTCGTTTCAGTCATATGCTTTAAATATTATTCTTTTATTAAATCTTTAATCTCTATGCTCAATAGATCAAATTTGTCTACCTCATATTTTAAAATATGCGTTATATCTTTGAGTACCAATGCAATTGAGTGTATTTGAATTTCATCGCTCACCAATTTATCTGACTCGTTCTCTGAGAATGACTGAATAAGCTGTAGACGGAGTAACATATCATAAATTGAGTCTGAAAATTCGTCTAATTTTCTACATACCGTAGCTGCTTCTTCAGATTTAACAGACTTGTACTTTTCGATATTTTCATGCACTCTAGTTTCAACCATAATAGCACCTCTATTGTGCTTTGCGGTTAGGCCCAGCAGGATTTCGTAGCTCCTTGCTGGGCCGTCTCTTATTCCTCGCCATTGTCCAGAGCCTGTGCTGCATTGCCAGTTGCAAGCCATGCTTTGACCGCATCAGGATCAATTCTCCAACTCCGCCCAACTTTTCTTGCGGGCAATCCGTCCTGAAGAGCCAGAAAGATGGTTTTACGATCAATGCGCAAAGCCTCCGCGCACTCTTCGACGGTCATACCTATGTGCGGCCAGTTTATTTTTTCAACCATAGCTCCACCAAAAACTTAAAAGGAATTTAATTGGAACTTATTCGGAACTAATAATTCCGTCAAGTCCGGTCCATACAAACAAAATGTCAATTTTGAGTATAGTCTAAATGGACAGCAAGCTTCCGCACAAAAAGTGTCAAAATAGGGTTGTAAAAATAATTTATTGACATAATCAAATTTGATTCTTAGATTCTAATTAGACACTTTATAGGAGAAAACCCCATGAGCAAGCAAATTGGATATGTTCGCGTCAGCAGCGTTGACCAGAACACGGGCCGCCAGCTTGAAGGCATTGCCCTGGATAAAGTCTTCACCGACAAAGCCAGCGGCAAAAGCAGACAGCGCCCTCAGCTAGAGGCTTGCTTGGAATACCTCCGTGACGGTGACACGCTCCACGTTCACAGCATTGACCGCTTTGCCCGCAATCTTCAGGATTTGCTTACGCTCATTTCGGATTTGACTAGCCGCGCCGTGACGGTGCAGTTCCACAAAGAAGGCTTGATCTTTACGGGGGAAGACAGCCCGTTCCAGCGTCTTCAGTTGCAGATCATCGGCAGCGTGGCTGAATTTGAACGGGCCATGATTCGGGAGCGCCAGCGCGAAGGCATCGCCATGGCAAAGAAGGAAGGAAAATACAAAGGCCGTAAGGCAGCACTAGATGCAGCCCAAATAGCCGAAGTCCGCGAACAAATTAACGCTGGGGCCAAGATTGCACAAGTTGCGCGTAACTTAGGAATTTCACGGCAAACGCTTTACACGTCCCTTGAACGTATGCTTTGATCTCTATTAAGCTTATCTAGGAGCTGACGGGAAAGATGTGGAAGATTGAACCAACCACAATCGAATCTGCTGCAAGCTCCATGCACAGCCAAGAAAGATAGCGGAAGAGCACAAGGCCTCTCCGAAATTATTAGATATCTCGTCAATAAACGGCACGAATCTAAAGGGGCGTTTATGAAAGCATGGGGAACCCACGTTTATCGCATTGGAAACGAGGAAAACCTAGACGTCCAAACCCCCGAAGAGAGCAAAAAAATTGAGCTCCAGAAAAAACAGATTGAACCGTGGCTAGCAGCTGTTTTTCAGAGTGAGCACCTTGCCCTCTTGCTTGGCAGTGGTTTCACAAAGGCAGTTGCATACCAGGCCGGAACCACAGCAGCTGACATGGCTTGTGACTACAGCGACTTCCCCTTGGCTGACAAACTAAAAGACGCGGCACAAAGTGCAGCCAAGACAATGGGGCGCGGTGAAGCAAACATTGAAGATCAGATCCGGGCTGCCAACGCTTTGGCTCAAGGGTTAAAAATCTTGGGCGATAAAAGCCACGTTGCGGTCACGTCCGCCCTTGACTCTTTGTTCAAAAAATTTCTGAACGGCATTTCCACGACTGAAAGAAATATAAAGACAGCAATAGAAAAGGACGTGGCATCAGAGCCGGTCACAACCTCCCCCGGTGGCGATAGGGCCGTGGAGAATGATGACTCGGAAAAACTCGATTCGCTTGTTATGCTTGTGTCCTTTCTGCTTAGCTTCTCTAGCCGAACAGCGACGAGGGAACGGCTCCATATTTTCACCACGAATTACGACAGACTGATCGAATATGGTGCAGACCTTGCTGGCCTTCACTTGCTTGATCGTTTTGTCGGATGTCTTGAACCGATTTTTAGATCTTCACGGTTGGACATTGATATGCACTACAATCCACCAGGTATACGCGGTGAACCTCGCTACCTGGAGGGTGTTGTTCGGCTTACCAAGCTGCACGGATCATTGGATTGGGTTTACCGAAAAGGCTTTGTAAGAAAAGTTGGGATACCGTTTGGCCCGCAAGAGGGCCACCCCGCTATTGACGACCAGCCAAATAGTTCTGTGATGATATACCCGAACGCAGCCAAGGACCGAGAAACCTCTGAATACCCCTACGTCGAGTTATTCCGAGATTATGCCGCTGCAGTCTGCCGCCCAAACTCAGTTCTTGTTACTTATGGCTATGGTTTTGGTGATGAACATATCAACCGCACCATAGCTGATATGTTGACGATTCCCTCAACGCATCTCGTTATTATTTCCTTCGGTGATGAAGGGGGGAGGATTAGTTCATTCTGTAAACAGGTTGGAAGAAAGGCCCAAATATCGCTATTAATCGGTCCGCACTTTGGCGATATGCCAACCTTGGTTGAAAACTACCTTCCCAAACCGGCAATCGATCGCATCACAATACGGCAGACTGATTTGCTTCGGAACCGAGGGTGGGAAACCACCTCCCATAGGGGCGGGGAGGAAGAGTCATGACCTCACCGATTTCCAAGATTTCTTCATTGACAATTGGGACTGTGGAGAATGTTGCTCCAGACGAAATTGGGGTATTGCTTGATATTGATTCCCCCAGAAATACAGCCCTTAACACTGGCGTCCCGACTCCTTTTCCAAGAATAAACAGCTTCGTTCTTTTGCCTAATGAATCTGGGGCGGTAGTTGGGATTGTTGTATGGCTTGGTGTGGAAAGGTCGGCCTATCCCAAACGACAGGGGCTTAAAGATTTTGGCCTGATCGACCTGCCTTTCCCACTCCGTAAAATGTCCGTGTGCCCAATTGGAACACTTTTTTCGAAAAAAAAGACATGGTACCTTGAAAGAGGTGTTCAGAGCTTTCCATCAGTTGGCGATCCAGTAATTCTGCCAACAAGGGATCAAACCATTGCCATCGTTACAGGGCAAGGCACGGACAACCGAGTTCCACTTGGGACCTGTCCTATTGCGCACGATGCACCAATCGCAGTTGACCCTGACAAGCTATTTGGTCGCCATCTTGCGGTCTTAGGCAACACCGGAAGCGGCAAGTCTTGCACCTTAGCGTCCTTAGTGCGGTCTGCGGTTGAATCGGCTCAAAAGTCCATTAAGCACCCCGAAACCCCAGCAGGAGCCGAAGAACGCCCAAAAGGACATGTCAATCCCAACACACGTTTTATTATCTTTGATCCTAATGGCGAGTACGCAACATGCTTCCAGGATTTGGGATCTGGCTGCCGAGTATTTCAGATTCCGCCAATTACTAACACCAAAGCTGAAGGCTTCACGTTACCGGCTTGGATGTGGAATAGTTCAGAATGGGCAGCAGTTGCTCAAGCGGCCCCAAGAGTTCAAAAACCTATCCTGCAGACAGCGTTACGAGATCTAAGGTCTGGAAGTTGCGGTTCCCTGGATTTGAGGACCAAAATCTGGGGACGCTGTCGCATGGTGTTGGTGTTTTTATCGCAGTTCGAGGGGAAAGGAACTATCGGGTGGCCACATACGAATAACTGTGGCTCTCAGCTAAGCGCATTTCGCGACGATATTCAAAGCTATAAAGCACAACTCAAAGATGATGATCCTTTATTACAACCGCTGATAGGACTGGAGACACAGCTCAATCATACCATTACTGCGAACCAGAAAAAAGACAGAACCTTTCATGATTTTTCAGATGAATCTTTGTCAGCAATTGTTAATCTAATCAGCAAAGTGTTGGCGCAATATCAAACAAAGATGCATCAATTTTGTTCGAATGAAGATTCACCAGTTATTTTTGATATAAATAGCCTTGCAGACTACTTGGAGATCGTAGCAAACCAGCAAGGAAATAATACGAACCAATTCATTGCGACGATGATCATGAGGATCAAAGCGATGCTTGGTGATATCCGAATGAAGGATGTTATCACGCCTGACAAGATTCCAAATCTTTCGGATTGGCTTAATTGCAATGTCGGCGCAGATTGTGGTTCAAACGGTCCAGTTGCCGTGATAGATCTATCCCTCGTACCGTACGAGATTCTCCATCTCGTTGTAGCAGTATCATCGCGGCTGATACTGGAGTCTTTACAACGATACAGAAAACTTAACAGTCAGAACCTGCCGACCGTACTAGTCCTGGAAGAAGCCCACACATTTGTGGCAAAATGCACTCCGCATGGCGATGACATTCCAAGCCCCGCAGATATGTGCCGAGGGATTTTTGAACGAATTGCACGGGAGGGGCGCAAGTTCGGATTAGGACTAGTACTGTCATCACAGCGACCATCTGAACTATCTGAAACGGTGCTGTCTCAGTGCAATTCTTTCCTTCTGCACCGAATTACAAATGATCGAGATCAAGATTTAATTTCACGCTTGGTGCCAGATAGTGCACGCGGGCTGCTTCGTGAACTGCCGAGTCTGCCGACACGTCACTGTATTCTTCTCGGCATCGCTTCAAAAGTACCAGTACTTGTCGAGGTGAAAAGGATGGAAGACGGACAGCGTCCTGAATCCGACGACCCGGACTTCTGGAAGGTTTGGACCAACGAAGCACCTCGACCAATCGATTGGGCAAAAATCACAAAAGATTGGATCGGATCGAGCAATGATGCAGTGCCTCCGCAAGAGGCGAAATAGGCCACCAAGGACGACATCCCGTGACGGGGGGAGGATATATGCCTGATTTGGCACTAAACGTTACCACAGGCCAAGTGCTTGATGCGCGAGAGCTTGCGGCAACCCAAAATGGTATTGATGATGATTGGATTTGCCCAGATTCCAACTGTGCCGTGCGCATGGTTCCGGCTGCATGTCGAAACGCTAAATACAGGGTAAGCCCATATTTCCGTGCACTAGAGCCACATATGATTGGTTGCAAAGCAGATGGCTTACGCAGCATTGTCAAAGAAGGACGATTGCATCCAATTCAAACGAAAATGACCTTTCCAGAGGTATTGCCAACCGTACTGTATTTAGCAGCACAACGCCCTCAGCGGCCTACAGCAGAGCAACAAGCTGATGGAGGTTGCATCGACACCTATCGTGGTCAGGGGGCGGAAGCCTCCAATGCTAGCCGCCATCATGCGACAGCCTCCACACTTAGGAGAATTGCCGAAGCTTTTTGCGCCTATCCACTTGATCGTGATCTTCCATTACGTATCCCCGGGTGTGTTGGAACTACGTATCGTACTTGTTTTAAACGAGTTGGTAACACCCAAGGCTTTGTCGATGATCCGAAAAAAGTGCTATATGCACCCATCAGATTTGCTAAAAAGACGATATGCGAAGAGGTATTAACTGTTGAATTGAACCAAGTCGTGTGGCCTAGTGAGCACAGAGATGATGTAAAGATTATACCTGAAGCCAACTATAAAGTTGAATTTAATATGGGAGAATGGAGTGAAGGATGTAGAAAGAGATTTTTATGTGAGGTCGACAAATTTATCAATATTCAAAGAGAAAATTACAGAGTAAAGTCTGACTGGGCAGTATTTTTATTCTTTCTTGGGACTCAGGATGAAAATAATAAGAACGTTTTCAGAGTTAATGATCACAGGCTTATTTATCTCATTGAACTAAATGATAAAGACTTCCCACACAAAAAAGGGAAAAGATAAATTTTATTTACTGTTGAATCACTAAGGGTTTGCATAGCGATTTTGTGTGCCCTAACTTTATCGCCCCCACAGGAGATTATTTTGCATAATAACATTTGGGGGTATCTTTGGGGGTATTAACAATATTTATATTTTATTTATTTAATTAAAACAAAATATTATTTATAATTATACAGTCTCCCCTTCGCACCATAAGAAGATAAGGGATTACAACAGCTTGTTGTAATCCCTTTTTCGTTTACCCACGGCTTGAAACGCGCCTTTCCGGCCTTTTGACCCCCCAAATCAGACCTCCCTCCAACGAGGGTCACAAATGGGGTCACAAGCGAGTCGATTTATGGCACAGGCATCTTTCGTCCATCCTCTCCGTTCCGGCAAAGCTCCCAGCTTCCTTTACCTAAAGAATGGAATTTTCTACTATCGCTACAGGTTCCCTGGTTGGCTGATAGCCCACATGGGGCACACAGAAATTCGCGTCAGCCTGCGCGCTGGCCGTCGGCCACAAGCCCTGCTGCTACTCCAACAGGTACTGGATGGGGTTCTCAATGAACCCCCAAAAGCCTGGTGACGCCGAATGAAATTCGCAGGCGTTTGAATGGCTACCTCCGATTCATGCTGGACAATGACGCGGCATCTGTCACTCACTAAGAGATACGTAACGTTCGCGACACCCTACGCAAATTGCCGCCATCAAGAAAGAAAAGTCCAATTTCCGCGACAAAAGCATTGCAGAGCTTCTTGCAATGCCCCACGCTGAAACCATTTTCGTAAGACCGTAAACATAATTGTTCAAGCCATCTTAGGCATGTATGAATGGGCAATTCGTGAGCAGTTGCTGGTCATCAACCCTGCAAGAGGGTGGTACCGATATCCGACCTTGCTGGGCATAATTTTTCGTTAGGCAAGCTAACCTTGGCAAGCGCCAAAGGAACAGAACCGGGATCCCAACGGAAAGCTCTAATTGAAAGCGGTATAATACCATGCAATTGCTCTAGTCTCGTGAGTTTATCCGTTCATTGCACAATTGGGAGTGCCCGGTTTAGTGGCGGGCAGACTGATAAGAGCACACGGACAAAATTTCCACCCTGAAACCCAATTGGAGTTGGGGAAGCTGACGGGTTTGAGATTGCCTGCGACAACGGTGCGCGGGTGCGCGTCATTTTTTGCCCTGTATAGTCGATAACTCCTACCAGTTTTGACTAATTGGTTAATCTGGGCTGCAAGGTCCGATATCTACTTGGAGGCAAATCTACCAGATGGCGTTTTTTCTTCAAACCGCCACAGCCCGCTGTTACCTCTCAACTTTCCCTGTCTCAAGAGGCAACGTCGGGTCTGCGGCCCATTCGAACAATGACGCGTCGTAAACAGTTATGTTATCAGCACCCAGCAGGTGTAATGCAAAGGCAACGCTACAGGCGGCCAGCCCTCCTCCACAATATGAAATAGTAGGCCTTAACACGCTCAACCCCGCCTCCGAGAATATTTTCCTGAGGGCCACTGCGGGCAGAAAAGCCATGGTCTTTGAATCCACCAACGCTTTTGCGGGAACATTAATGCTGCCAGGAATATGCCCTGGTCTTGCATACCGTTGTAACGATCCGTCAAATATCTCCGGGGCCAACGCGTCGATAAGCAGGGCCCGGTTGGTTTGCAAGTTTTTCAGTACCGCCTGTTTGTCAACAAAAACTGTAGGAGCTGGTCGCAGGGGGAATTCGGCCTTGCACCAACCGGGCTGCTCCCGTGTGACCCGGCGGTGCTCCATGCTCCATTTCCGCCAACCACCGTTAAGAACCACAGCGTCGTTAAAGCCGTTGGCATGGAGCATCCACCACAGTCTGGCGGCACAAATGTTGTCCGTGTCATCGTAAAGAACGGCTGTTGTTCCACGGCCCAATCCCAATCCCCCCATCACCTGAGAAAACCGTTCTGGCGTTGGCATCATCAGGGGCAGGTCGCTATCCGGATCCGAGAGTTCCTCCAGCAAATCCACGTAGGCGCTTCCAGGAATATGCCCGTTCTGCCAGTTGCTTATTCCTGTTCCCGGTTCAGCGTGAAAGTATGCGCTGCAATCGAAAATTCTTAACGTCGGATTATCAATGTTCACTTCAAGCCAGTCTGTTTCGATAAGACTGCCCGATCTGGGATAGCCACCGACGTTTGAGCTGCCAACCGTTATTTGCGAGCACATTTTATGCATCGCTTGCCTCACATGTGGCTGATTGTTTATTACCCGGCCATTTCACTAGCCGAACTGATTAATTAAATGTATTTCACATCTATGAAATCGTTTCCAATGATAATTTTCTATTACAACAATCGGCCTGAATGAAGAGTATAAAATGGAACTGCGCGACTTGCGAACATTCGTCACCCTTGCGTCACTGCTCAATTTTAACCAAACGGGAAAGGTCCTGAATGCAGCGCAATCCACTGTATCCATGCGTATTAAGGCGCTTGAAGACGAACTTGATGTTCGCCTGTTTGAGCGGCTGGGGCGCAAGGTTGTTTTGACGGAATCTGGACTCAAGCTGTTACAGTACGCCAGAAAAATGCTCGAAATAGAGGAGGAAGCCAGGGCTTCTGTCAGTGACAATGCCGCATCGGGCAACGTGACCATAAAGGTTCCGGAATCTCTGGAATGTCACCGGATGCCCGGCGTTCTGCTTGCGTTTCGGCGCAAGATCCCAACAGGCAGAGTTCGCATTCTTCCTTGTATCGCGGGTAACGTGGCCGAAGATTTGCGCCGGGGGGTGACGGATTTGGCCTTTGTGTTTGCCTACGAGCCGTCCGCACGGGATATTAATGCGGCATTCTTGGGCACGGATGAGCTGGTGGCCGTGGCTGCACCGGAGCACCCCTTGGCGGGCATGAAGATGGTAGGACCGGCAGACATCCTGAAGCATAGCCTCCTGCTGGCGGCTTCGGATTGCAGCTATCGCCGGACATTTGAAATTTTTTTGTCGGAAACAGCCAACCTGCCCCAACCCTCAGTGGAATGTGACTGCGTCGCCGCAGCCATCAGTATGGTTCGAGCTGGCCTTGGCTTGACCATACTTCCAGAAATGGCTGTGCGTGACCACATCGCAGCGGGTGCGTTGCGGCGGCTGCCGTTGATTGGCGGACCTTTTGAAACTGGCGTATTTATGTTGTGGCACAAAGATAAATGGCTTTCCCCATGCTTGCGGGATTTTATGGCCGTGTGCCGCGACCACCTGATGCGGGAGTAGATCAAGTCCCTGTAGCAAAGCCGCAAAGACTGTTGAGGATGTACTCCATGCTCAAAAAACCATGCATCCACGGCCTTGCCGCTAAATTCTGGACCGTTATCAACATTGATACGTTGCGGTAGCCTTCCTTGAAGGCATAGTTTTTCAAGAACGCGCACAACTCGAACTCCAGGCAACGACATATCCACTTCGAGCGCCGGACTTGAACGATCCCACAGATCAGCAATTGTCAAAATCCGGATGCGTCGCCCACCCATAAAGGAGTCGCTTACAAAATCCATCGCCATCGTTCATCTGGGCCATCGGGGCCAGCCTGGACAATACGGGCATGGCTTGGACGCTTCACTCGCTTGCGGGTACGCAACGAAAGGTTTTCTTCCTGGTAAATCCTTTCTGCCCACTTGTGGTTCTGCACCAACCCTTCCCGGCGCAATAACTCATGCAGGCGCGGAGAACCGAAACGCCGCCGGTCATTTGCCAGTTTCAGCATCCGAGTCCGCAAAAGAAGATCACGGTCCTCAGATGGTGGCCGCCTAGCTGAAAAGCGATTAAACTGAATCACTCCGGCAAGCCCGCCGCTCTGAGTAGCCATGCACCGCCTGAATGTGATGCACGGCTTCCCTGTTGGCTGCGGGCTTCAAAAGTTTTTTGAGATCACGTCCTTCAGGACGACGATATCAAGTGCCTGTTAGCCTACAAGTCGTTTCAGACGGGCGTTCTCTTCCTCCAACTGGCGCAACCGCTTGGCGTCAGAGATGTTCATTCCACCGAACTTGCTGCGCCATTTGTAAATGGTCGCATCCGAAATGCCATTCTGACGGCACAGATCGACAACGCGAACGCCAGCCTCGGCTTGCCGCAATATCCCAATAATCTGCTCTTCGGTGAATCTGCTACGTTTCATTCTTGTGCTCCTATGTCAGGAACACCAACTTTTCAATGGCATACCTTTCGGGGGGAGGGTCAAACTGCGGACGGGTTGCCTGTTCTTCCGCTTCCTGTTCTCTATTGATGCGACTTGTTCTGTACCAGCCAGAACCACCTCTGCTTCAGCGCCTACCTGCAAATAGCTCGGCTGGGCAAGACAGTATTTCCCTCTGAAGAATTTTCTGGAACGCACAAAATTTCTTGCGTGAAGTCATGGATGATGCTTGCTGGTGAGCCTCTTGCCCAAGATGGCAGCGATCTGGGCACGTATGGGGCGCTCCATTGATCTTTATATCATGCCCGCTCGGCTGTATGCAAAAACGTGATTTTTTGATCTGGCTTCTTCAAGCTGAAATTCTCGTGTTGGATCTGCCTTTGAACACGCTTCCAACTGATGATGTCAATTGTCACCCCAATTAACGGCCGAGACAAATTGATAATTTTTGAGGGAGATGAAGTAAATTTATGTGAGAATTACAGCACATTACGTGTGGGGAAAGAATATGGCAGTGTACCGTGCACTGTAATTGGAGGATGAGCTAGTGCAGGCGTATTGATCGGGAAGGGTCTGCTCTTCGTAAACGTAGTTACAATTCAGCGCAAATCCAACATGAGGCGTATTTGAGGAGGAAGCACTGAGGGAAACGCAACGAATCGCTTCCTTGAATTTTGGAATGAACGGAGCAAAACGACAAAGGGGCGCAGTGCGCCCCTTTGTCAGTATTCGTCAAACCAGCAAAGCTCTTACGCTTCGGCGGTTTCTTCAGCCTTGGGCTTGCGGGTACGCTTGGGCTTGGCAGGCGCTTCTTCAACAATGGCTTCCGTAGCGGGAGCAGCTTCAAGAGCGCGAGAAAGCTCAATAATGGCCATGGGGGCGTTGTCGCCCTTACGGGGCATGGCCAGCTTAAGGATACGGGTGTAACCGCCGGGAACACCGGCGAAAACAGGGCCGATCTCGTCAAAAAGGCGCTTAACCAAAGCGTGATCGTTCAACACACGGTAAGCCTGACGGCGGGCGTGCAGGTCGTTGCGCTTGGCAAGGGTGATCAGGGGTTCCACCACCCGGCGCAGCTCCTTGGCCTTAATTTCCGTGGTGCGGATTTTGCCGTGGATCAGCAGGGCCTTAGCGAGATTTTGCAACAGGGCCTTACGGTGCGCAGGCGTACGCGAGAGTTTCCTGCCGGAATTGCTATGCCTCATTTTGCTGCTTCCTTTTCCATTCCTGATATTTCTTGTCGAAGGAATCGACCTTCATGCCGAAGTCAAGGCCCATGTCCAAAAGAACACCCTTGATTTCATCCAACGACTTGCGACCAAAATTCTTGGTCTTGAGCATCTCGCCTTCCGAACGCTGCACCAGCTCGCCCACCAGGGCAATGTTGGCGCCGCGCAGGCAGTTGGTGGCGCGCACCGACAATTCAAGATCGTCAATGCTTTTGTACAGATGCTCATTGATTTCGCCGCTCTCGCCGCTGCCGTGCCGCATGTCGCCAGACACGCGCTCATCAAAGTTGATGAACACTGAAATCTGGTCCTTGATGATCTTGGCACTGTAGGCAATGGCATCCTCGGGTGTGAGGGAGCCGTCGGTCCATACTTCCAGCAACAGGCGGTCGTAGTTGGTCATCTGACCAACGCGAGCCTGTTCCACGGTGTAGGCCACCTTGCGCACAGGGGAGAAACTGGAATCCAGCTTGATAACGCCGATTTCCTCGTTCAGTCCCTCGTGCATATCCGCAGGCACATAGCCCTTGCCCATGCGAGCCTCAAATTCCATCTCTAGCACGACATCCTCAGTGAGGGTGGCAATATGCTGATCAGGGTTGAGCACTTCAACATGCTGGTTGCCCGTAATGTTCCCGGCGGTCACCGGGCCTTTCTGGTCAACACGCAGGGTAATGCGCTGCGGTTCATCTGTGTCCATGCGCAGGCGAACCTGCTTGATATTCAGAATGACATCCGTGATGTCTTCAAGAACACCATGCACCGTGGTGAATTCATGCTGCACACCGATGATTTTCACCGACACGAAGGCCGCACCCTGGAGGGACGACAAAAGAACCCGGCGCATTGCATTGCCGATGGTGGTGCCGTAGCCCCGTTCCAGCGGTTCGCAAATGAATTTGCCGTGCGTGATGCTGGCGGTTTCTTCTTCGCGCATGATCTGATCGGGCTTTACAAGCTCTGACCAGTTGCGTGCATTTATAAGGCGTTCGCCCTGTTTTATAAGCATGCGAACCCCCGCTTATTTCGAGTAAAGTTCGACAATCAGCTGCTCGTTGACGGGGAACTGGATATCGTCACGCTGCGGCAGCGCCTTGACAGAGCCTTTGAAAGCTGCACCGTCGGCTTCAAGCCAGGCGGGGCAACCACGACGAGCAATGACTTCCTGAGCTTCTGCAAGCACGGGAATCTTGCGATTCTTTTCGGGCACTTCAATGCTGTCACCCACGCGAACCTGCAAGGAAGGAATGTTCACCTTGCGGCCGTTGAGGGTGAAAATGCCGTGCCGCACGAGCTGACGAGCCTGGTTGCGCGAGTTGGCAAAACCAAGGCGGTACACCACGTTGTCGAGGCGGCGTTCAAGAATAACGAGCAGGTTGGTACCAGTGACGCCCTTCTGCATTTCGGCCTTCTCGAAGTAGCCATGGAACTGGCGTTCGAGAATGCCGTAAGCGCGGCGGGTCTTCTGCTTCTCACGCAGCTGCACTGCGTATTCGCTGACCTTCTTGCGCGCGCGGCCATGCTGGCCGGGGGCATAAGGACGACGGTCGTATGCGCACTTGTCAGTGAAGCAACGGTCGCCCTTCAGAAAAAGCTTGCAGCCTTCGCGACGGCACATGCGGCACTTGGCTTCAGTATATTTAGCCATCTATCTTTACCTCTTACGGTTTAGGCGCGGTTTACGCTAGGCGCAAACTAGACGCGGCGGCGCTTGGGCGGCCGGCAGCCATTGTGCGGAATGGGCGTAACGTCGCGGATGAACGCCACCTTGAAGCCGATAGCCGAAATAGCGCGCATGGCGGCTTCACGACCGGAACCGGGGCCTTTCACATAGATGCCCACGGTACGCATGCCGTTGTCCTGAGCTTTGCGGGCAGCCGTTTCAGCGGCAACCTGCGCAGCAAAGGGGGTGGACTTACGCGAACCCTTAAAGCCGCTCTGGCCCGAGGAGGCCCAAGAGACAGCATTGCCGCGCGTATCCGTAAAAGTAATGATGGTGTTGTTGAACGAAGCCTGGATGTGGGCAATGCCCACCGGCACGTTCTTCTTTTCCTTTTTCTTGACCACTTTCTTGGGTCTGGCCATAACTAACCTCGAATTGGAAGCTTGTCAGATTCTTTTCCACCAGTGGCGGAAAAATCCGTTCGTCCTCACGGCAGCACTATTGCTGCATCCGCTTTACAAACTGCGACAAGCGCAGCCGCACCGCTACTTCTTCTTGCCTACGGCGCCGCGGCGGGGTCCCTTACGGGTGCGGGCATTAGTATGGGTGCGCTGACCATGCACGGGCAAACCGCGACGGTGACGCAGACCACGGAAACAACCAATGTCCATAAGGCGCTTAATGTTGCTGGAGATTTCGCGACGCAGGTCGCCTTCCACCTTGTAGTTCTGTTCGAGTTCCTTACGGATCTCGTTAACTTCGTCAGCGGAGAGGTCGTCGATGCTACGCTCCCAGTTAACGCCGGTGGTATCCAGAATTTTCATGGCCGTGGTACGGCCAATGCCATAAATGTAGGTGAGCGCAATGTCCACCCGTTTGCCGCGAGGCAAATCAACACCTGCTATTCTCGCCACAATTAGTCTCCTGCCCTAGCCCTGGCGCTGCTTGTGCCGGGGGTTTTCGCAGATAACTCGAAGCACTCCCTTGCGCCGGATAACCTTACACTTGGGGCATATTTTCTTGACGGAAGGTCTTACTTTCATACCTCATCTCCAATAAGAAACCATTGCATTGACCAAATAAAGATCCGGCTTGCGGCTTCGCCACGATAGAACAACAGGCCGCAGTCCTCAAAATTAAGGACGGGAACGGAAATCTTTATCCAGCTTTAACGCTGATGTCAACCTTCAATTGTGTGCCGGTTCAAACCACGGTCCGAAATGCTGAGAATCTGGGGGCCATTTGGGGTTATGGCAACACTGTGTTCAAAGTGAGCGGCCCACAAACCGTCGCGAGTCACGGCGGTCCACTGGTCGTCCAGAATGTCCACTTCGTAGGTGCCAACAGTTACCATGGGTTCGATGGCAATGACCATGCCGTTTTGCAAGGTCAACCCACGCATGCCAGGTCTGAAGTTCGGAACTTCGGGCTTTTCATGCATTTTCGCGCCCACGCCATGCCCAACAAAACGTCGCACAACGTTGAAACCGGCGGCCTCAACATAATCCTGAACAGCCGCGCCGATATCATAGACATCATTGCCAGCCCGGGCCTGTTCAATGCCAACGTACAGGCTTTCTTCCGTTATCCGCATGAGTTTGCGGGCTTCATCGCTGACCTTGCCAACCGGAAAGGTACGAGCGGCATCGCCCACAAAACCTTCATACACAACGCCCATGTCGATGCTGACGATATCGCCTTCCTTAAGCAGCCGCGCAGAAGGAAAACCATGCACCACCTGCTCGTTGACCGAGCAGCACAGAGCGAAAGGATAACCGCAGTAGCCCAGAAACGCTGGCTTTACCTTATAGTCGGAGCACATGTCGCGCGCCAACTCTTCAAGACGCATGGTAGGCAGGCCCGGCTCCACCACATCGCCCACGGCATCCAGTATGTTGGCCACCATGCGGTTTGCTTCCCGCAGGCAGGCCACTTCCCTTTCATTCTTGATGAATGCGCCGTGATACTTTTTCATTATACAATCACCATCCGCGCTTGCGAAAGCGGAAGGCAAGCCAGAGGCCTGCCCCGACTTTCTAGAGCCTGCCGCTCTTCCGCGCCTTGGCCATGAGGCCCTGATACTGGCTGGAAATCATGTGTGATTCCACCTGATTCATGAAGTCCATGGCCACGCCCACAAGGATCAGCAAGCTCGTGCCGCCAAAATAGAAAGGCACGTTGAAGTTGCTGATGAGCAGCATGGGCAGCAGGCAGACTATTGAAATATAGGTGGCCCCCGAAAGGGTCAGCCGCGAAAGCACCGTGTCCACGTATTCCTGGGTCTTTTCACCAGGACGAATCCCGGGGATGAACCCGCCGTTTTTCTTCAGATTTTCAGCCATATCCTTGGGATCAAAAATGATGGCCGTGTAAAAATAGCAGAAGAAAAACATCAAGGCCACATACAGGACGTTGTAAGCAACGCCGTGCGGCGAGAAGAAATCGGCTGCCTGCTTTACATAATGGTTGGTCGAAAACTGACCAATTGTAGCAGGGAACAGCAAAAGCGATGATGCGAAAATAGGCGGAATAACGCCCGCCGTGTTCAGACGCAAAGGCAGGTGCGAGTTCTGACCACCGTACATTTTACGTCCAACTTGACGCTTAGCGTAACTGATGGGAATTCTTCTCTGCGAGCGTTCAACGAACACGATGGCTACCGTAACCGCGGCCATCAGAACCACGATAACAATTGCCATGAAAATGCTCATGTCGCCAGCCTGTATAAGAGCCACAGACTGGATGATGCCGCGGGGTATGCCCACCACGATACCGCAGAAAATAATCAGCGAAATACCGTTGCCGATACCACGCTCAGTGATCTGCTCGCCAAGCCACATGACCAGCACGGAACCAGCCGTAAAGGTAGCCATGGTCACAAGACGGAAATGCCAGCCGGGTGCCAGAACCACGGGCGCGCCAGCGGGGCTGGTCATATTCTCCAGACCAACGGCAATGCCGAGGCCCTGCACCAGGGTGATAAGCACTGTGAGGTAACGGGTGTACTGCGTAATTTTACGCCGCCCCGCCTGCCCTTCTTCCTTGGCCATGCGCTTGATGTCGGGGCTGACCACCTGCAAAAGCTGGATGATAATGCTTGCCGAAATGTAAGGCATGACGCCCAGAGCGAACACCGAGACGTTGGACAGGCCGCCGCCGGAAAACATATCAAACAGGCTGAAAAGCGTGCCGGACATGCTTTGAAAAAACGACGCCAGCGCAGAAGCGTCAACACCCGGAATGGGCACGTGAACGCCAATGCGGTAGCAGCACAAAATCAGGAAGGTCCAGCCGATGCGTTTGGTCAGCGAAGCCTGGCCCGCCATATTGTTTGCCGATCCTACTGCCATGAAACACTCGTTGCGTTTGTGCGCCTGTGGCGCAGTATGTGCGCAACGTCATTGCCCGCCGCGAGGCGGGCAATGACGCCAGTGAAAGCCGTGAGGCCGCGCTTGCGCGCGGCCACCTGAATTATTCAGCGGCAGAAACCGCTTCCAGCTCAGTGACGTTACCACCGGCCTGGCGGATCTTTTCCGCAGCAGCCTGGCTGAACTTGTGAGCCTCCACCGACAGAGCGCCTGAGACTTCGCCGCGCGAAAGGATTTTCACGGGCGCGCCCATGCGGACAATACCGCGAGCGTACATGTCGTCAAGGGTGATGGTGGTTTTGCCCGGGAAGGCCGACACGAGAGCGTCAAGATTGACGATGTCGTAAGTGACCTTGAAGGGGGCGTTTTTAAAACCGTGCTTGGGCAAACGGCGTTGCAGGGGCATCTGGCCGCCTTCGAAGCCAGGGCGGACACCGCCACCGGCGCGAGCGTTCTGCCCTTTGTGGCCCTTGCCCGCAGTGCAGCCCAGACCGGAGCCAGAGCCACGGCCCACGCGACGGCGGGTCTTACGCTCTTCCGGAAAAGGAAACAGATTGTGCAGTTGCATGGTATATCCTTTGGCCGTTACTCAACAACGGCAACCATATGCGGAACTTTGGCGATAATGCCCCGGATAGCCGGGGTATCCTTGAACGTCTTGACCATCTCGCGGCGCTTGAGGCCAAGGGAGTCCAGCAGCTTGCGCTGCGCAGGCGTGGAGCCGATGCGCGAACGCACGAGTTTTACCTTGATTTCTGCCATGGTTACTTCCTCGGGGCTTCCAGCTTCTTGCCGCGCAGGGCCGAAACATCTTCGGCGCTGCGCAGGGAAACGAGGCCCTGCATGGTGGCACGAAGCACGTTGTGCGGATTGTTGGTACCAATGGCCTTAGCGAGGACGTCGCGGATGCCTACGGCTTCCATGACGGCGCGCACGGCACCGCCGGCAATGATGCCGGTACCTTCAGAGGCGGGCTTCAGCATGACGCGACCGGCGCCGAAACGACCGAGCACTTCATAAGGAAGGGTGCCTTCAACCAGAGCAACCTGAACGCGGTTCTTGCGAGCGCGTTCAGTGGCTTTGCGCAGCGCTTCAGGCACTTCCTGGGCCTTGCCCAGACCGAAGCCCACGCCGCCCTTGCCATCGCCCACGACAACGAGGGCGCTGAAGCTGAAACGGCGACCGCCCTTGACGACCTTGGCCACGCGGTTGAGGGAAACGATCTTTTCGATTTCGCCCAACTCGTTCTGCTGAGTTTCAGTATTTTCCTGACGCATATTAGAACTCCAAGCCGCCTTCGCGGGCGCCGTCGGCTACGGCCTTGACGCGACCGTGATAAATGTACCCGTTGCGATCGAATACCACCTGATTGATATTCTTCTCCTTGGCCATCCGGGCAATTTCCTTGCCCACCATCTCGGCGCCGCTCTTATTGCAGTGCATGCCGGCTTCGGTCTTGGAAAGCGTAAGGGTAGAGGCGGCAGCCAGGGTCACGCCGTCCAGATCGTTGATGATCTGGGCGTAGATGTGCAGGTTGGACCTGAACACAACCAGACGCGGGCGCTCGAAGGTGCCGTTGACTTTCTTGCGGATACGGATCTTGCGGCGCTGCCGGGATTCGTTCTTGCTGTATTTCATGACGCGCCCCCCTACTTCTTGCCGCCGGACTTACCAACCTTGCGGCGGATAGTCTCGGTAACGTACTTGATGCCCTTGCCCTTGTAGGGTTCAGGCTTACGAATGCGGCGAATCTTGGCGGCCATTTCGCCCACAAGTTCCTTGTCGATGCCGGAGAGGGTCAGAACCTGACCTTCAACCACGGCCTTGATGCCGTCGGGCAGTTCAACGAGCACAGGGTGGGAATAGCCCACAGAAAGCTCGATAATGTTGCCCTTGACCGCCACTCGGTAACCGACGCCGATAACTTCCAGGCCCTTGGAGAAGCCCTTGGTAACGCCTTCAATGCAGTTGGCAAGAAGGGTGCGGCGCAGGCCGTGCTGCGAACGGCTCTGGCGGGTATCTTCTATACGGCCAAGGGTCACGTGACCATCGGCCTGCTCGTAAGTGAGCAGAGAGCAGACAGGGGTGCTCAGCGAGCCCTTGGGCCCTTTAACTTCCACAACATCCGTTCCGATCTTGACTTCAACGCCATTGGGAACGGCAACGGGCAGTCTACCTATTCTCGACATGGTGCACCGCCTACCAGATTTCGCACAGAAGTTCGCCGCCCACCTTCTTCTCATGGGCGGTCATGCCGTCCAGCACGCCGCTGGACGTGGACAAAATGCAGATGCCGAGGCCGTTCTGCACCCTGGGGATGTTATGCGCGCCAACATAAACCCGGCGACCGGGCGTGCTCACACGCTTCAGCCCGCTGATGACGGGCTTTCCCTTCTGGTACTTAAGGGTAATAACAATGTTTTTTTCGGCCACGGCCACGTCTTCGACGTAACCTTCCTGCTTGAGGATGGCGGCTAAAGATTCCTTCATCTTCGAGCTCGGCACATTTACTTCCTTGTGCAGGGCCAAATGCGCGTTGCGGATGCGGGTGAGCATATCCGCAATGGGATCTGTCAACATCGAATGCTCCTGAGAGTTTGGGGGCGGGGTTGACGGCACTATGCCGCCACTTCCCGCTGGCGCGCAGGGCGCGCCTCCCGGGCGTTTGCACGCCCGGAAATTTTACCAGCTCGACTTGCGCACGCCGGGCAGTTCACCACGAAGGGCCATGTTGCGGAAGCAGATACGGCAGATGCCGAACTGGCGCAGGAAAGCCCTGGGGCGACCGCAAAGCGGGCAGCGATTGTAGGCGCGGGCGCTGAACTTAGGCTTGCGCTTGGCCTTTACTTCCAGAGAAGTACGGGACATGGCTTAACTCCTACTTGCGGAACGGCATGCCAAGCTGGTCGAGAAGGAACTTGCCTTCTTTGTCCGTGGCCGCCGTGGTGACGATGGTGATGTTCATGCCCTTGGGATTTTCAACACGGTCAGCTTCCAGTTCGGGGAAGATGGTGTGTTCTTTGATGCCCAGGGTGAAATTGCCGCGTCCATCGAAACCGCGGTCAGGGATACCACGGAAGTCACGCACTCGGGGCAAGGCAAAGTTCATAAGCTTGTCCAGAAAGTCCCACATGCGTTCCTTACGCAGGGTGACGCGCACACCGATAGGCATGCCTTCGCGCAGCTTAAATGCGGCGATGGACTTTTTAGCCCGGGTAACCACAGCCTTCTGGCCAGCAATCGCGGTAAGTTCCGCCATGGCTTCTTCCATCAGCTTGTTGTTCGAGCTAGCGGCGCCAAGGCCGATGTTCAGAGAGATCTTTTCGATACCGGGCAGTTGCATCGAAGAGGAGTAACTGAACTCCTTCTGCAGTACCGGAACCACCTTCTCTCTATATATCTTTTCAAGGCGTGTCATCGTATCACCTTATTCCATTACTTCGTTGCACTTTTTGCAGAAGCGCACTTTCTTTTCCTTGCCCTCGGACTCGATGGTCTTGTAACCCACTCGAGTGGCCTTGCCGCAGGCAGAGCAGACAACCATAAGGTTGGACACGTGGATAGGCATTTCCTTTTCCACGATACCGCCAGGCTGCTGGGCATAGGGGTTGGGGCGCATGTGGCGCTTGACCATGTTGGTCTTTTCCACAAGCACGCGATCCTTCTTGCGCAGGATCTTCAGCACCTTGCCGATTTTGCCCGCGTCCTTGCCGGCGATTACCATCACCTTGTCGTCCTTGCGGATGCGATACATTTTCATGACGGTCTCCTACAGCACTTCCGGGGCCAGCGAAATAATTTTCATAAAGTTCTGGGCGCGCAGCTCACGGGCCACGGGGCCAAAGATACGCGTACCCACCGGCTCACCCTGGTTGGAGAGCAGCACAGCGGCGTTGCCGTCGAACTTGATGTAGCTGCCGTCCATGCGACGCACTTCTTTAGCGGTACGCACGATAACAGCCTTCATAACATCGCCCTTCTTAACCTTGCTGTGGGGCATTGCTTCCTTAACGGAAACCACGATAATGTCGCCCACCGAGGCGTAGCGGCGGTGTGAACCGCCCAGCACCTTGATGCAGGCAACCTTTTTGGCGCCGGAATTATCGGCCACCTGAAGCGTCGATTCTACCTGGATCATGGTACTACCCTACACGGCTTTTTCAATGATGGAGACCAGATGCCAGCGCTTGTTGCGCGAAAGCGGACGGAACTCCACAATTTTAACCTTGTCGCCCATACCGCATTCGTTCATGGGATCATGAGCCGTGAACTTCTTGCGGCGCCTCACATACTTCTTAAGCAGAGGATGCTTGACCAGGGTCTCGACGCGCACGACAATGGTTTTGTCGTTCTTGTCGCTCACCACAATGCCGGTCAGCATTCTGCCCTTGCGATCTTCCAGAGCTTGCATGTTCAGGCCCTCTGTTCCTTTTCGTTCAATACGGTCTCGATGCGCGCCACCTGCTTGCGCATGACTTTCAGTTCGGAAGTCTTTTCAAGCTGCGCAGCGGCATGCTTGAAGCGGGCGTTCATCAGTTCCTGGCGCTGCTCGGTAAGAGCCGTGCGCAGCTGTTCCACGCTCATGGAGCGAAGATCCTGCGCGGCGGGCCGGGCGGCGGTTTCGGTCTTTTTCTTGGCAGCCATTTAGATGCCCTCCCTCACCACAATGATGGTCTTAACGGGCAGCTTGTGAGCGGCGCGGGTCAGCGCCTCACGCGCGAGGTCAAGGCTCACGCCCTTGATTTCATACAGCACGCGGCCGGGCTTGACCGGAGCGCACCAACCCACGGGTGCACCCTTACCGGAACCCTGACGGGTTTCCAGAGGCTTGGCCGTTACGGGGCGGTCGGGGAACACACGGATCCACACTTTGCCGCCACGCTTAATGTGACGCATCATGGCGATACGAGCAGCTTCAATCTGCTGGCTGGAAAGCTGGCCATGCTGCACGGTTTTAAGGCCGATATCACCAAACGCAATGGTGGCGCCGCGGGTGGCCAGGCCACGCAGGCGGCCTTTCTGCCACTTGCGGAATTTAACTCTTTTGGGCGCAAGCATTACTGATCAACCTCTTTGTCAAGGATTTCACCCTTATAGATCCACACCTTGACACCAATGATGCCGTAGGTGGTGTGCGCTTCGGCAAAACCGTAGTCAATGTCGGCACGCAGGGTCTGCAAGGGCACTCGGCCATCGCGATACCATTCGGTACGGGCGATTTCTGCACCGGCCAGACGCCCGGCGCAGGTTACCTTGATGCCTTCGCCGCCAAACTTGCGGGCCATGGACACGGTACGCTTCATGGCGCGCCGGAAGGCCACGCGGCGCTCGAGCTGCTGGGCGATGTTCTCGGCCACCAGCTGGGCGTCCACTTCGGGGCGACGGATTTCGTTCACTTCAAGAGAGAACTCGCGGCCGAACTTCTGACGAAGATCGTTGCGAAGCTTTTCGATTTCCACACCCTTGCGGCCGATAACAATACCGGGGCGAGCGGTGGAAAGGATAAGCCGTACCTTGCCGCCGGCACGTTCGATCTCGATCTTGGAAACCCCGGCATGAAACAGGAGCTTCTTCACGAACGCGCGGATTTTGCTGTCTTCATAGACAAAGGCAGGGTAGTCCTTCTTGCTGAACCAGCGGGACTGCCAATTCTTGTTATACCCAAGCCGGAACCCGAACGGATGTACTTTCTGACCCATAGCCTATTCCTGCCCTTCTGCGAGTATAACGGTGATGTGGCTGGTGCGCTTGTGAATCTTGGTCGCCCGGCCCTGAGCCCGGGGCATAAAGCGCTTCCAGGTGGGGCCTTCGTTCACCACGATTTCCTTCACCACCATGGCATCCACATCAACGCCGCCCAGCTGCGAGGCATTGGCCAACGCGCTCTTGAGCACGCCGAAAAGCACGCCAGCGGGCTTGTTGGGCGTGAAGCGCAGAAGGTTCATAGCCTCCTCCACTCCAAGACCCTGCACGTTCTTGGCCACAAGACGGGTCTTGCGCGGCGAAACGCGCTGGAATTTTGCAATAGCTTTAGATTCCATATGCCTACCCTACTTCTTGCCGGCCTTGGCCTTTTTGTCGGCGGCATGCCCATGGAAGGTACGAGTGGGCGAGAATTCACCCAGCTTGTGGCCAACCATGTTTTCGGTAACGAACACCGGCACGAACTTCTTGCCATTGTGCACCGCAAAGGTCAGTCCCACCATTTCGGGCAGGATGGTCGAGCGGCGCGACCAGGTCTTGACTACACGGCGGTCGCTGTTCGCCACGGTGCTGTCGACCTTTTTCATCAGATGGCCGTCAACAAACGGCCCTTTTTTCAACGATCTCGGCATGAGCTACTCCTACTTCTGGCCGCGGCGTTTGATGATCAGCCGGGAAGAGGCCTTCTTCTTGTCGCGGGTCTTGTAACCCTTGGCAGGCATACCCCAAGGCGACACAGGATGACGGCCACCAGAGCTTCTGCCTTCGCCACCGCCCAGGGGGTGGTCGATGGGGTTCATGGCAACGCCGCGAACCTTGGGACGACGACCCAGCCAGCGGTTGCGGCCAGCTTTGCCCAGAGAGATGGTTTCGTGATGCACGTTGCCCACCTGACCCACGGTAGCCACGCAGGTAGCAAGCACCTTGCGCACTTCGCCCGAAGGCAGACGCAGCAGGGCGTAGTTGCCTTCTTTGGCGACCAGCTGGGCGTAGGTACCGGCTGCGCGGCACATCTGGCCGCCCTTGCCGGGGTAAAGCTCAATGTTGTGCACAACGGTACCCACAGGAATGCGGGCCATCTGCAAAGCATTGCCGGGTTTGATGTCGGCCACGACGCCATTGCGCTCGTTGATGCCGGACATGATCTTGTCACCCTGCTTCAAGCCAACCGGAGCGAGGATGTAGCGCTTTTCGCCGTCCGAATAGTGCAGCAGCGCGATACGGGCGGTACGGTTGGGATCGTATTCAATGTGCGCAACAGTGGCTTCAATGCCGGTCTTATCGCGCTTGAAATCGATGATGCGGTACAGACGCTTGACGCCACCACCGCGACGGCGGCTGGTGACTCGACCCAGATTGTTGCGACCGGCCTTTTTGGTGAGGCCTTCAGTGAGCGACTTCTCAGGGCGCGTCCGGGTGATTTCCTCAAAGTCGGAAACCGTCTGGAAGCGACGCCCCGCGGAGGTCGGTTTCAGCTTGCGGACAGCCATGATTACACTCCCTCGAAGAACTCAATTTTATCGCCCTGGCGCAGCGTAACATACGCTTTCTTCCAGCCGGGCTTACGGCCAACAACGCGACCCTGGCGCTCCCTGTTCATGGGGGCGCGGCGCACTACGTTGACGGCTTCCACTTTAACATCAAAAGCCTTTTCCACGGCCTGCTTGATTTCAAGCTTGTTGGCCAGGGTGTGGACCATAAAGGCCACCTGCTGGGCTTCGTCCTTGATCAAGGTCGTCTTTTCGGTCAGCAGGGGCTTGAGCAGAACAGAAGTGGTTTCCATCTTACGCCCCCTTCTTTGCGAAACGAGCCTGAACAGGTTCGATAGCGCCTTCAAGCAGAACGAGCTGCTTGTGCTTGAGGATTTCAAGCACGCTCAGGCGATCGACAGTGGTCATGGTGAGGCCCGGAATATTGCGAGCGGAACGAACCAGCGCGCTGTCTTCTGCGGGCGCCACGATGAGAGCCTTGGAAAGGCCCAGCGTGTCGGCAACCTTGGCGAAATGCTTGGTCTTGGCTTCGGGCAGTTCAATACCCTTGACCACCATCAGGGTCGCGGCAGCCAGGCGGCTCGACAGGGCCATCTTCATGGCCAGGGCGCGCACCTTGCTGTTAACCTTGAAGCTGTAATCGCGGGGGCTGGGTCCGAAGATAACGGCACCACCGCGCCAAATGGGCGAACGGTTGGAGCCGGAACGGGCGCGGCCCGTACCCTTCTGCTTCCAGGGCTTAACGCCGCCGCCGGAAACCAGCGCACGGGTCTTTGCCATATGCGTGCCGGCGCGTTTGGCCGCCATCTGGGCGCGCGCCACGAGATTGAGGATTTCGGGCCTCACCTCGATTTCGAACACGTCGGAAGCCAGCGTGATTTCGCCGCTTTCCTGCTTGTTCTGGTCATATACTTTCACGGTAGCCATTGCTGCTTCCTCTACTGCTTGCGGATCAGCACCAGCCCGTTCTTGGGGCCGGGCACGGAACCTTTGACCAGAATGACGTTGTCCTCAGGACGCACATCAACGATGGTCAGGCCCATTTCCGTAACGGTTTCATTGCCCCAATGGCCCGCCATTTTCCGACCCTTAAAAACATGGCCAGGAAAGGTGTTGTTACCAATGGAACCATTGTTGCGGTGCACCTTTTCGCAGCCGTGGGTATCTTTGGAACCGGCGAAATTCCAGCGGCGCATGCGCCCCTGGTAGCCTTTACCCATGCTTGTGCCGGTCACCTTGACCGTATCGCCTGCGGCGAAAATTTCAACGGTCAGTTCCTGACCCAGCTCCTGTTCCGGCGCACCCGCAAGGCGGATTTCGCGCAGATGGCGGAAAAGACCCTTGCCAGCCTTGGCGAAGTGTCCCTGCATAGCCTTGGTGCTGTGCTTTTCCTTAGCGGGGGTCAGCGCGATCTGAACGGCGTTGTAGCCGTCAGTATCCGCAGTTTTGACCTGGGTGACGGGGCACGGACCGGCCTCAATCACCGTGACAGGCACGGCAGCGCCAGCGCCGTCAAATATGCGGGTCATACCAAGTTTGCGACCCAAAATTCCCATTTTCTCAGCCATGACTGCCTCTCGCTAGAGCTTGATTTCCACGTCCACACCGGCGGGCAACGAAAGCTTGCCCAGCGCGTCGACGGTCTGCTGCGTGGGTTCCAGGATATCCATGAGCCGCTTGTGAATGCGCATTTCAAACTGCTCACGGGACTTTTTGTCCACATGCACGGAACGCTGCACGGTGTACTTGTGAATGTTGGTGGGCAGGGGAATTGGTCCCGCCACACCGGCACCGGTATTGCGCGCCGTATCCACGATTTCCGCAACGGCTTTATCCAGAATGCGGTAATCGTAGGCTTTGAGCTTGATCCGAATGCGATCGCTGCTAACTGTCGTCATTGTGCCTACTCCGTTTGCAAAAACATCCCGCGCGGCCCTTTGGGCTACGAGCGCGGGCTCCTTCACAGCATACGCGGGCCATGAAGCATGGCCCGAAGGGCCGACCTCACCCTGGCAAGGAACGGAAAAACGGAGCAACGTAAGGGGTTGCGCTAATGCGCGCATCACGCCTGAAATTTCAGGAAGAATTCGGAAGATTGGACGCCTGAACGCGCCTGCATCATCCGCGTGATGCTCCCCAGCGTCGCCCAGGCTAAGCCACTCCATAGAAAGAGAGGCTAAGCGGTCCCGCAGGGTCACCAAATGGGGGCTATCCCCCTACCTTACAGCCCCGGGTCACGCGCGGCCTGGGGGCTGCGGTGGGATCCGTCTTTGGGCTGGAACGGCTCGACATTGTCCGGCATTCGGTAACGCCTGCACATGTCAAAACCCTCTGCGACCTTACTGTGGTCGCTTTGGGTGCATCAGGATGGGCTCAACCCACCCTTCCCTGCCGTCCAGGGAACGCCGATAAAAATCGCTTCTTATCGCGCGGAGATTTTTTCTATCCAAGTTCCCCTTGGACGTCAAGCCATTTTTGCATTATTTTTATCACGTCATCCAGGTTTTTTGCCGCGCCAATCTTACTTCTTGACGCTTGCCCCTGCAAAAAACTAAAAGAGCCGCACCCCTCCGGCAATTTGCCAAGATGACGCCCTTTCGTCGCACGCTCTTCACCATTTTGCGCTAATTTGTCATCTTAGCTGTCAATATATTCAGGAGATCCTATGTCCATGATTGATGCCGCAAACAGGGCAAAGCTTAATTCATACCAAGACACTGTCATTAATTACATTACGAAAGAGAATGGACACATTCTGGCAGTGAGCGATGACCAGGCCTTTTGCACGCAGTTGCGCCTTACCCTCGCCAAAGAGATGGGGCTTACAGCGCAAAGCATTTTTACCGCCATTACGGACCCACGCATGATGCTTCGCGAGCTTCGCGACATTCTGGCCCGACACCCTGCCCCTCTTATCTTTATGGAGCGCAGTATTGGCGGTCAGGATCTGAGCTTCCTGGTTGGCCAGATCAAACAAGCCTTTAACGCGCTTAAGATTATTGTTCTTACGAGCGATGTGCAGCGCGACCGCCTGATGCTGCTTCACGAGGTCGGGGCGGACAACTTTATCGCCAAGCCTGTTTCTGCCAATACGCTCATTGAAAAAATGGCTTTTACTCTCAGGCCGCAAAGCAAGCTTGGGCAGGTCATTGACGTGGCAAAGAAACTGTTGGCGCAAAAAAAATACGACATGGCGCTGACAGCCTGCCAGAAAGTTTTGCAGCTCAAGCCGGGCAGCGCTGCGGCATTTCTGCTCATGGGCGATATTTTCCGCGCCACCCAGCAATACGACAAAGCCCGCATTGCCTATGAATCTGCCGCCAAATCTGCTGATCTTTACCTCGCCCCACTCCAGCGGCTGGCAGAAATGTACGAGGAAATAGGCGATGTGCCTCAGCAGGTGCGCTACCTCGAAAAACTGGATTCAATCTCGCCCCTCAACGTAAATCGAAAAGTCAGCCTTGGCGAGGCCCACCTCGCAAACGGTGATGTGGAAAAGGCCGAAGCCTTCTTTGAAAAAGCTGTGGTGCAGATGAACCGGGAAGCTGCCGATGGCCTCAGCGCCCTTTCAAGCCGTATTGCCGGTATTTATGGCGAGCGCGACCCTGAAAAGGCAGAAAAATTTCTGCGCAGCAGCCTTGAGGCCAAGGGCAAACGACTTGGGCGGGAAGATCTGGCCCTGTTCAACCAGCTGGGAATCAGCCTGCGTAGGCAGGGACGCTGGCAGGACGCCATCACGGAATACAAGCGCGCCATCAAAATCGCTCCTGACGACCCAACGCTCTATTATAATGTAGGCATGGCCTTTGCCGAAGGCGCGGATTTTATCCAGGCCAAGGCAAATCTGGTAAAGGCCCTTGATCTGGAACCAGAAATGGTCAAGAGCAGCGCCTCCATCGCCTGCAATTTTGGAGCGGTCTTTCTTCAGTCGGGCGATCGTGACAGGTCGGTACAGTTCTTTCAGTTGGCCCTTGCTCTCAAGCCCGGCATGAAACTTGCCCTTCAAGGCCTCGAACGCGCAAGAAAATAATTTTGTGTGGCTGCCAGCTGGCGAGATATGGGCGCGCTTGCCCCACCCCACCTGTTCTCTGACCGATAATATTTTTGCCGCGTCACATTGCCAACCTCAATATTATGTCTTATTTTTAAGAGATGCCGTAAATTGTCCAATTGGGCAAAGCATGGCGAATGCAGCACATTCCGCAGCGCACCCAACATTGGTGTTTGCGCAGCGCAAGCGACCGACCATTGCGCTAGACAGATCAGATCGAAAATGTTTGTCTGCACGGCGCGGATTCTGAAAAATCCGGGCCATGGTTGCTTCTCCGTTACGGACGAGACAGTAGAGATACTTAGGTGGTAAGCGAGCATTTCAAAGTGAAAATGCTCTAGTAAGGAGACTTCATGTTTGGTTTTCTTTTCAAAAAAATCTTCGGCAGCACCAACGACCGCTACTTGCGCAAACTTCACCCCATGGTGCAGCGCATCAATGCGTTCGAGCCTGAAATGCAGCAGCTGGCCGATGCAGATTTTCCTGTACGCATAGCGCAATACCGTCAGGAAGTGCAGGACGGCACCAGAACGCTGGATGCACTGCTGCCCGAAGTTTTTGCCCTGGTGCGCGAGGCCTCAAGCCGCAGACTGGGCATGCGCCACTACGACGTGCAGCTCATCGGCGGCATGGTGCTGCACAAGGGCAAGATTGCCGAAATGAAGACCGGTGAAGGCAAAACCCTTGTGGCGACCCTGCCTGTAGTGCTCAACGCCCTGTCTGGCAAGGGCGTGCATGTGGTCACGGTCAACGACTACCTTGCCAAGCGCGACTCGGCCTGGATGGGCCAGCTGTATGAATTCCTCGGGCTGAGCACCGGCGTTATCGTACACGGCCTTGACGACGAAGAGCGCAAAGCCGAATACGCCAAGGATATCACCTACGGCACCAACAACGAATTCGGCTTCGACTACCTGCGCGACAACATGAAGTTCTACGCCAACCAGCTGGTGCAGCGCGGGCACAACTTTGCCATTGTGGACGAAGTGGACTCCATCCTCATCGACGAAGCCAGAACGCCGCTCATCATTTCCGGAGCTTCCGATGAATCGGTGGGCATGTACCGCACGGTGGACGACATTGTCCGCCAGCTCACCCCCGAACACTACACGGTTGACGAAAAAGCCCGCACCGCCATGCTCACCGATGAAGGCGTGGCCCGGTGCGAAGAGCTGCTCAAGCTGGACAACCTTTTTGACCCAGCCAACATCACGGCCCAGCACCATGTGATGCAGTCGCTCAAGGCGCATCAGATTTTCAAGCGCGATGTGGACTATATTGTTCAGGAAGACCAAGTAATTATTGTTGACGAATTCACTGGCCGCCTCATGGCTGGCCGTCGCTATTCAGATGGCCTGCATCAGGCGCTGGAAGCCAAGGAACACGTCACCATCGCCGCTGAAAACCAGACGCTTGCCTCAATCACCTTCCAGAACTACTTCCGCCTGTACGAAAAACTCTCGGGCATGACGGGTACTGCGGATACCGAAGCTGTGGAATTCCATCAGATCTACAGCCTTGAGGTCATCTCCATTCCGCCCAACAGGCCCATGGTTCGCAAGGATTATCCTGACCTTATCTACCGTTCGCGGCAGGAAAAGTTTGACGCCATTGTTGAAGCCATTGCCGAACTGCACAAAAAAGAGCAGCCCGTGCTCGTGGGCACAATTTCCATTGAAACGTCCGAAATGCTTTCCCAGAGGCTGAGCAAGCTCGGCATCCCGCACAGCGTGCTCAATGCCAAGCAGCATGAGAAAGAAGCCGAGATTGTGGCGCTGGCAGGGCAGAAAGGCCGCGTCACCATTGCCACCAACATGGCTGGCCGCGGCACGGACATTATGCTGGGCGAAGGCGTTGTGGATCTGGGCGGCCTGCACATTCTTGGCACAGAACGCCACGAAAGCCGACGCATCGACAACCAGCTGCGTGGCCGCTCGGGCCGTCAGGGCGACCCCGGCTCTTCGCGCTTCTACCTTTCGCTGGAAGACGACCTCATGCGCCTCTTTGGCTCTGACCGCATCAAGGGCCTCATGGAAAAGCTGGGCCTGCGCGATGGCGAAGCCATTGAGAACGCCATGGTTACCCGCGCGGTGGAAGGTGCCCAAAAACGTGTTGAAGCCCACCACTTTGAGATACGCAAAACCCTGCTTGACTATGACAACGTCATGAACCAGCAGCGCGAAGTTATCTACACCCTGCGCCGCGAGCTCATGGTCGAGGAAGACCTCGAGCCTGTTTTGCAGGAATTCATGAGCGATGTGCTGGACGACGTGTACAGCCCGCTGGCATCCCTGCCAGTGGACGGCCAGGACGAAGCCCGCGCCGCAGCCCTGGCGCGTCTGCGCGAGGTTTTCAACCTCGACAGGGTACTTGAAGAAGGAGCGCGCCTGCCCGAGCGCGAAGAAACCGAAGTTATGGCACAGGGCATTCTTGACAAGCTCAAGGCAGAAACCGGCCCCACCTATGCCGATATTCTTCGTTACTTCCTGCTGGAAGAGCTTGACCGCTGCTGGAAAGAACATTTGCGCAACATGGACGCCCTGCGCGACGGCATAGGCCTGCGCGGCTACGGACAGCGCGATCCAAAGCTTGAATACAAGCGCGAAGGCTTTGAAATGTTCCAGGGCATGCTGTTCCAGATTCGAGAGAGCGTGTTCCGCGCCCTTACGCGCATTCGCGTACAGATTGAGCCTATCGCCGCCGAGCAGGAACAGCAGGAAGTGGAAGTCCCGGTTGATGAGCCGCAACACACCCCCGTTTCGCGGGAATACCGCCATAAGGAAAGCAGCTCCCAGCTCTCCTACTCCAGCGGCGGCAGCATTTCGGAAGATCCCAAGAAGCCCGCCAAGGCCGCGCCGCGTATTGGGCGCAATGACCTTTGCCCCTGCGGCAGCGGCAAAAAGTACAAAAAGTGCTGCGGGCAGGATAAGTAACTGCTTATATTGCACCACCAAGCGATACCGAGAAACACAAAAGGCGGGGGACAACCCCGCCTTTTTATGTTCCATGCCCTGTGTTTATGCAGCAACTATGCTCACGCGCCGATCATGCCGCGCGGCAGGCAAAACGTCCTATGTCTGGGATGAAAAGAACTTTGTTCCTACGCTGCCGATGATAATAAGGGCGATAAAAAACAACTGGGGCAGCGAAACCTTGTCGCCGAAAAAGAGCGCCCCGCCCAGAACCACGCCCACAGTGCCAGCACCTGTCCAGAGGGCATAGGTCATACCCGCCGGGAGCCCGCGCATGGCTAGTGCCAGCAGGCCCATATTCACAAAGCTCAGTACAATGGGCACTGCTGCGGCCTGCCAGTTGCCCAGCGTAGAAGCCCACTTGAGGCTGAGCGCCCACAAAATTTCTGTCACCACAGCCAAACTCAATGCAAACCATGCCATACCCAATACTCCTTTGCGTGGGCTCGGATAAAAAGGCATGACCTGCGGAAACCCAAAAGAACAGAACAATGCATCCACGGAACGGCGTACAACTGCCATCTGCCCACAGATGTGTCAACCAGAAAACCCAGCTCCCGAAAATCAGAAATAATCCGAAAAATACGGTTTGTCCGGCGGGATCAGCGTCTCCAGCGTTTTAAGCAGATGATAGTCCATGTCGATGCGGTCATTGTTGTACAGATAGGTGGGGCGCTTGTAGCCCATCAGCATCGTTGTGAGCGTTTTGATATCCAGCGAAAGGCGATGGCCCGTGCTCCAGGTATTTACCTTTTCGCAAAAAGTGCGGCCGTCACGCCAACTTACATGGAAGATGCCGTTGTTCCACGGGGCCATGACATCACTCACTTCCAGTTCAAGGGTCAGCTTGGGGTCTTCAAACTGGAAGGAGTACAGCTCAATAAAGCGCTGCACATCCACAATACGGGCCATGGCGTAGGGCTGAATGCTCTCGTCAATTTCACTGTCTTCAAACTGGAAGGCAATGGGTTCGCCAGTGTAGTTGGCTCCTTCCACCTTGGTAATCATGGAAAAATGGGCGCTGATATAGTTCCAGATGCCGTACTTGGCCTCCTGGTTCAGGTAGACCATTTCCTTGATGCTGAAAACTTCGTTCTCAATGTAGTAGATAACATAGCCCAAGGGCTTGCCGTCGGCGCTGTAGTACACCGCCGCCATGACGTCGTCCGAATCCCAGCGCCAGTATTCTTCCCACTCCAGTTTACCGCGAATGAGCGCGCCGTGTTCCTGAAGCGCAAAATACTTGTAAACGCGGTGCAGGTCTTCGCACTCGATGTCCACGCGCTCTATCTGCCCGTCTACGGGGTGACGCTTGGGCAACTGGGTGTCCTTGATGGCAAAGGTCATCTTGTCCGAGACAATTTCCCAGCCGTGCTTGCGGTACAAAGGGATGGAATAGGGGCAGAGGTAGGAAACAATCTGCTGCTGCGAGCGCATGTATTCAAGGCTTTTGCCAATGAGCGAGTGGATCAGCCCACGGCCCGTGTATTCGGGATAGGTGGCCACACCTGTGATGCCGCCCATTTTGCAGATTTCGCCCTGGATATTCACTTCCATAGGGTAGATGACGATCTGCGAGGCAAGGTGCCCCTTATAGAACCAGCCCATGACGTGCGATGCCTCAAATATGGGCATTTTGGACTGCTTCATCTCCATGTCAGACCAGCCGATGCGGGCCATTTCAGATGTGCTGACCTGAAAGGCGTAGCGCAGCAGGGCCTCAAACTCCTCAAAATCGTCTTCGCCAAGCTGGCGTAGTTCAAAGGCTTCCGTGCCTACGTCCTTGCCTGAAGGGGCTTCTCTGTGTGGGGCGGCAGTGCCCTGCGCGGCTGACCCGCGCTCGGGTCGGGCAACAGGAACAAGCGGCGCGCCATCGTGTTCGTCAGGGGGCACCCCTGCACCACGAAAAGGATGCGGCTCCAGCCGTGGCCCCTCAAGAGGGGGAAGATGTTGCTGTTTATGAAGAATACGCATGCAATGCCTTCCAGATAAGTGTGAAAAACCGCTGTACATCGGGTGACCCGATTGCGCAAGCGGTTTGACCTGGCCGCCGCAAACGGGCGATGGAGGGGGAACGGTCAGATATGGAGGCCAGCGGAGTTGCGGCGGTCTTTCAAGTCTTCAAGCACTGCCGAGCTGACGCGCAAGCCCCCGTAGCCTTGCCCCAGCCGGATCGTGGGCTTGTTTGATCCGTGATAGTCCGATCCGCCGGAAACGCCAAGGTCAAAACGCTTGGCCAGAGCCAGGCAGGTGCGTACATCGGCTTCGGAATGCTCGCTGTGGTAGGCCTCGATGGCGCTGAGCCCGTATTCCTTGAGGCGGGCCACCATGGAATCCAGCCATCCTGAGGGGGCCTTCCAGAGCAGCGGATGCGCCAGGCATACCGTTGCCCCCATGGAGGCCAGCAACCGAACGCTTTCATCAGGTTCCAGCACGGTTTTGGGCAAATATGCCTTGCCCCGGCTGCCCAAAAATTCCTTGAAAACCTGCCGGGGATCCTTGGCGAATCCCTTACGCAGCATCACAGCCGCGATATGCGGTCGCCCCACGCTTTCGCCCTTGGCCGCCGCCAGCACTTCTTCCATGCTGATGTCGTAGCCGAGATCCTGCAACTTTTTTACTATGCCTACATTGCGCTCTGCCCGCATTTCGCGCAGCCAGCGCAGTTTTTCCAGCAAAGGCTGGGGATTTTCCGGTAGCCACAGGCCAAGAATGTGCAGTTCGCCCAGTTCCGTGCCTGTCGAAATTTCGCAGCCGCGCACAACCTCAATACCAAGCTCGCGCCCGGTCCGCTGCCCCTCGTCAAGGCCAGACAGGGTATCGTGGTCAGTAATGGCCACTGCTGCAAGGCCTGCGGCATGGGCATTGCCCACAAGCTGGGCGGGAGTGTCCGTACCGTCAGAAGCGGTGGAATGAGTGTGCAGGTCGATGAACTTCATACTATCTTTCATGGGATAATTGTTATACCGCAAAATGACAATATGGGGCAAGCCTTGAACTGGAAGACGCTTGGCGATAGAATACTCCCTCACGATCAACAGAAGGATACTTTATGCCTATGGAAACCCGCGAGTTACTGCAAATTCTGGCTTGTCCCAAATGCCTGGGCAACCTTGTGGCGCTGGAAGACAACGGTTCTGTCGCCGCATTTGCCTGCAAGGCCTGCGGCGTGGTCTATCCAGTGCGCGACAATATTCCCATCATGCTGGTTGAAGAAGCCATTCCCCTTGAAGAGTGGAACAAGGAACACCCTGCTGCCAAGGAATGCGCCTGATGCGTCTGCTTGTCGCCTCCGACCTGCACGGATCTGTTGAAAGCCTGCTTTTTTTGCTGGAAAAAGCGAGAGAGCTGACCCCTGACGCACTGGTGCTGCTGGGCGATCTGGTTTACCACGGCCCGCGCAATCCCCTGCCGCAGGGCTACGACACCCGCTCTGTGCTGCAAACCATGCCCGATCTTTCGGCCTTGCCCTGTCCGGTGATGGCAGTGCGCGGCAACTGCGATGCCGAGGTTGACCTGTGCCTGCTGCCCTTTGCAGTCACAGAATCCACATGGATTGAAGCAGACGGCCTGAGCATTTTTGCCAGCCACGGGCACCATCTGCCCGAGCGCCCGCCCTGCCCCGGCATCAAAGCTGGAACTGTGCTCTTGCGCGGGCATACCCATGTGCCGCGCGGCGAAACCATTGATGGCCTGCACTTCTGGAACCCCGGCTCCCTTTCCCTGCCCAAGAGCGGCTCGCCCCGCACCTACGGCCTTATAGAAAACGGCGTCTTTTGCGTGCTGGACATGCAGGGCGGCGAAATATTGCGCCACGCTCCCGCACAGCGCTAATCAGGCTTTACCATGTCCTACAATATTGCTCCGTGCCCGGCCCCTGCCGATACGTCCGCGCAGCTGCGCCCGCTGTTCCGCATGGCCTCAGGCCTTGAGCTGCTTCTGGCTTCGGCCTCGCCTCGCAGGCGGCAATTCTTGAACGAATGGGGAATCCCCTTCCGTCTGGCCCTCACCAATGCTGACGAACCGCGACCGGAACAGGGCGAATCCCCGGAGGCCTATACCCGGCGAGCTGCCACGGCCAAGGCGCTGGCGTCAGGCCATGCCTTTTGCCAGCTAGGCGCTGCCAGCCATGGATTGCAGCCTGTGATTCTGGCCGCAGATACCGTGGTGGCCGTGGATGGTGATATTCTTGGCAAGCCGGAAACCCCGGCCCACGCCTTGCGCATGCTGGAGCGGCTCAATGGTCGCGGACATGAAGTTATCAGCGCCGTGTGCCTGCTGCTGCCTGCCGATGCAGCTTTTGACACTGCGCAAGCAGCGGGGCCTGCCGACGCCACTACTGGCCCCAATGTGGACGAATGCTGTGTCGGCTCGTTTCGCATGCTGTCATTCAGCGACACCAGCCGTGTTTTCCTCCACCACTGGCCTCAGCCAGTGCTGCAAGCCTACCTGGACACCGATGAGCCGCACGACAAAGCGGGCGCATATGCCATTCAGGGGCAGGGAGCTGTGCTGGTTGAGCGCGTTGACGGCTCATGGAGCACGGTAGTGGGGCTGCCCGTTACCCAGCTTGCCCAGGTCATGCTGGACAGAGGCCTCATGCTGCCCTGCGCCTGACCAGCTATCCCCTTTCGCCATGACACAGCTGCCCTATGGGCTGCGTCATGGCTGCCTTTCCTTCCCCAATAGCCCCACAACCAGTCTCCTTGCCAAAAAAAATTCAGGAAGACATGCGCCCCTGCTTTCGCTGAATCCGCCCGTGCTGCCAAAAGTGTTTCAGCTGCGCTTGCCCTCGTTCATATTCCTTTTTTCCACTGGGCACCCGATTACTGCAAGCGTTCGGTGATGGTTTCTGTTTGCCTTGGCCAATCTGATTTGAATGGCGGAGCACTTTTTTGCCCTTTCTGGAATGGCGCTGAAAAAAGTCAAGAAAAATTAAAAAAAGTTTGCCGCCAATTGTGAATTATTTCTTCAATTGGTATGGCGTTCCAATCCGCATGGACTGGTATCCTAGGTTGCCTTTTATGCCATATTGTGAAAATATGCACAGGCATGACTGAAAGATCAATCAATTCCGGGCTCTTGACGCCTCTCTAAAATGTTTTTAGTGCTGTACCATGGAATTATTTCACCTCTAAAAATTCTATGCAACACACAGGAGGGAGGATTTAATCATGTCCCAGGAAAGGATCACAACGCTGTTAAATGAGAACCGCAGCTATCTTCCACCTGAGCACGGCAAAACTTCTGCATGGGTATGTGGGCCAGAAGAATATGACGCTCTCTGCAGCCGCGCACTGGAAGACCCCAACGACTTTTGGGGTGCGCGAGCATCGCAGTTGATCCATTGGTTCAAACGCTGGGACAAAGTGCTGGAAGCAGATGAGGTAAACCATAAATACAAGTGGTTTACAGGCGGCAAGCTTAATGCCTCCTTTAACTGTATCGACAGGCACCTCATCTCTGGGCGGCGCAACAAGGCCGCGCTTATCTGGCAGGGCGAGAAGGAAACTGACGTTCGCTGCTACACCTACCAGATGCTTTATACTGAAGTGTGCCGCGTTGCACATGCTTTGAGCTCGTTGCGCATTCGCAAGGGCGATCATGTGGCTTTGTACATGCCCATGATTCCGGAACTTTTTATCGCCATGCTGGCCTGCGCCCGCATTGGCGCCATCCACACAGCCATCTTTTCCGGCTATGCGGAGGGCGGCGTGCGCAGCCGTATTCAGGGTTGCAAAGCCCGCGTTGTCATCACGGCAGACGCGGCGGTGCGCGGGGGCAAGTTCAAGCCGCTCAAGGCCAATCTTGATCCCATCCTTGAAAAGTGCCCCTCGGTGGCGCACGTGGTTGTGGTCAAGCATGCTGGCATTGACGGCGTCAACATGCAGCGCAACCGCGATGTGTGGTGGCATGACCTGATTGATGACTTTACCCTTAACCCGGACTTCCCCTGCGAACCCATGGACGCCAACGACACGCTCTTTCTGCTGCACACAAGCGGCAGCACGGGCAAACCCACCGGCGTCATGCATTCCACGGGCGGCTACCTCACATACGCGGCGCACTCAACGCAGTGGTGCTTCGACATGCGCGATGACGATGTGTACTGGTGCACGGCAGATGCAGGCTGGATCACAGGCCACACCTATGGCGTGTACGGGCCGCTTTCGCTCGGGGCCACCACGCTCATGTTTGAGGGCGTGCCCACATGGCCCTACCCTGACCGCTACTGGCGTATTGTGGAGAACTTCCGGGTCAACATCTTCTATACCGCGCCCACGGTCATCCGCTCGCTTATGCGCATGAACGAGGCCTGGACAGAGCGCTACGACCTGCGCAGCCTGCGCATTCTCGGCAGCGTGGGCGAGCCCATCAACCCCGAAGCGTGGCAGTGGTACCACAAGAACATCGGCGGCGGCGAGCTGCCCATCGTGGACACATGGTGGCAGACCGAAACCGGCGGCGCCATGATCGCTCCCATGCCCTATGCCACCAAGCTCAAGCCTGGGTCGGCCTCAAAGCCTCTGCCCGGCATTGACGCGGCGGTTATAGGCACTGCCTCGCGTGACGGCGACGAGGCCGAAGCGGGCAGCAAGGCTGGGCATCTGGTCATCCGCCGCCCCTGGCCCGGCATGATGCAGGGCGTGTATAATGATGAAGAAAAGTACCAGTCCTACTTCTCACGCTTCGGCTGCTATTCATCAGGCGATGCGGCAGAAGTTGATCAGGACGGCTACTTCTGGATTCTGGGCCGCGTGGACGATTCCATCAACGTGTCTGGGCATCGGCTCTCCACGGCGGAAATCGAAGCCGTGCTGGCTGCGTGCCCCGAAGTGGGCGAAGCCGCAGTGGTGCCCATGCCTCACGCCCTCAAGGGCGAAGGCATCTACGCCTATGTTGTTACGCGGGATGAAGTGCCGTGGAGCGCGCAACTGCGCGTAAAACTGCGCGATGCCGTGCGCCGCGACATCGGCGCGCTTGCCAGCCCGGAATTCATCCAGTTTGTGGACGCCATGCCCAAGACCACCTCGGGCAAGATCATCCGCCGCATGCTGCGCAAGATCGCTGGCGACAGCTATGAAGACATCGGCGACACCACTTCGCTGGCAGAACCGGAAGTCATCGGCAAAATAATTGAAGGACACCGCAACCTTGTTGCAGGCAGGCACGAAACGGAAAGCGCCCCCGAAGGCGCTGCCGAAACCGCGCAGGTCTGATACTTCAGGTGCAGGGCTGCCCGGAGCGGCTTTGCACTCTAACCGGGGCGCACCCTCAACGTCCCGGCAAAACAGCACACCCCCGCAGATTGTGCCATCGCGGGGGTGTGCTGCTGTCTGCGGTACTGCAAAGCCAGACTGGAAAGGGATGCCGCCTACTTTGCTGCTTCTTATCGCCGGGGGTCGCCTCTCTGCGGGTCATGGGGGACAGTACCTGCCGCCTGCACCGATTCATCTTGCGCCGATTCATGCTGCGACGGTTCACCCGGCCTTGGTTCAGCGGGCACAGATTCAGCAGGCGATTGCGCACCATCCGTCCTATCTGTTCCAGCCACAGCGCTCCAGCGCCCAAGCGTATCACGCATCCACGCCCATACAGCCCGGCTTTCTTCAGGCATGCACATGGAGGCAAGGCACAAGGCAATCACCAAGAGGGCAAGAGCCGCCAGCACCAGAGCCAGAGCCTGTGCCGCAAGCGCAAAAGCTGCCACAGCCACAAAGATCGTCAGCAGCCACTTGCCTGCAAATGCGGCGTAGCGCGCACAGGCGGCGCGCACACGTTCAACGGAAGCTTTCATTAAACAGCCTTGCGCCGAACCCACACGTGACGGCTGGCCATCAAGGCCCAGGCAAGACCCGCCAGCAGATGCAGCGGCTTGGGCCCGGACAGACCTGAAGCCAGGCACACCCCTGCTACGCCCAGCATGGCCCGAACCTCCAGCTTGCGCTGCGAAATTCCCAGAATATTTCTTTTGTCGCCCCTGCTGCCCAAAGAGAACCCCGTGGTTGCAGATGCCCCTTTGTGGCTGCCTTTACTACGCCACTGCTCACACCGTTGGGCGCGTGCCGCGGCGCGCAACTCAGCAGCCACCTCGGCCTGAGGACGGGCCAGAACCGGCACGCTCTGCTCTAGCCGCTGGCACAGGCTGGCAACGTCCACACCGGGTTTGAGAATCAGCAGCATGGATTCAGAGCCGGGGCGCACATCAAGCACGTCCTTCTCTTTGCCAAGCGTTTTCTGCACAGCGCTGCGCACGGCAACCTCACCCAGAGCAGGATGGCGCAAACGCGCCCGGCCTTCCATACTATGCACTACATATTGAGGAAACATGGCCTCTCCTTGTTGCAGACTAAAGCCCTGATCTGTCATCAAATTTGAAAACGACTTTCTTTTCTCTTGACACAGAACCGTAATGAAGGCAAGGTTGTTTCGTGGATTACAGCAAGGGTTGAACACCCGGCCTGTCCATCCTGAACGGTTAAAAGCCATTGAACAAATTCGCCACCAGCATCAAACATAGAGAGTGCACGCATGAGCCAGATTGTCAATCTGCGTCAGATGCAAGTAGGACAGCAGGGAAAGATTGCAGCCGTTGAAGCCCTCGGCGAAATGAACCGCCGCATTCGCGACATGGGTCTTATCCCCGGCACCACGGTCTCCATTGTAGGCCGCGCGCCCCTTAAGGACCCTGTCGCCTTGCGCCTTTCAGGCGTAACCATCTCCTTGCGCAACAGCGAAGCCGACTTCATCAAAGTTGACCTTTCCGGCGCGTCCAGCTAGCTTTTATCTAAGCATCCTGCCCTGAAAATTTGCCAGTTTTACCGTCCGGTCGCAATAGAGCGACCGGACGGAGGCTGGACTATTATCTCGATTCGGCCATCTGCCGCATGCTGGAATCGCTGACCGAATCTGGACACACACGAGCAAGGAGAAGGAAAATGAACGAAGGCATGAAGTGCGGATTGTGGTTTTTGGGCGGCGTTGCCCTTGGTGTGCTCGGCGCGGTGGCCGTTAGCAAGGGCAAGCTGGATTTCAAGCCCCTGGCCACTGACCTTTTGAGCCGCGGCATGGACGTAAAAGACGCCCTGCTGAGCAAGGTTGAAGCCATCAAGGAAGATGTGGAAGACCTCACCGCCGAGGCCCGCCTTGCCGCTGAAAAGCGCAAGACCACCAAGGACGCCTCCGAGGCCTAATCCCGCAGTTTTGGCAACGCCTTTTCGGCGCTGAACTGCCAGTGCCGCCCGAGCATTCGGGCGGCACGCAAACTCTCCATCCTCAGTGTATGCAGAGGATCGTTCAGGACAGTGCGGCTCAGGCCGCCCCGCTTCAAGGAGCGCGCATGCGTTTTTTTATTGTTCATGAATTGCGTGGCATCACAACGCCGGAATCCGGCAGAATGCGCGTGCGCGCATCAAGCTGCCTCGGTGAAGGCCGTATTGAGGCGCTGGCTGGTGCCCTGGCGTCACTTGAGGGCATTACCGAAGTGCGCGCCAATGCCCTGATCGGCAGCCTGCTGATTTTTTATGACAACGAAGAAACGCGCGTCACGGCTCTCACCTTGCTGGTGGGCGCGGCTGATGCAGGCGCTCAGTTTGATATTCAGGGACAGCACTATGAAAGCGCACTTTCGCCCACTCAGGGGCTTCTGCCTCTGGTGCGCTATGTTTTCGTGCGCCCCTTTTTGCCGCTGGCCCTGCGCGTATTCAACAGCGTTATGGGCGCGCTGCCCTTTTTGTTCAAAGGTCTGGGCGCGCTTTTGCGCGGCACCCTGAGCGTTGACGTTCTGGACGCTGCCGCCATTGGCGCGTCGCTCATCATGGGCGACTTCCGCACGGTCAGCATGCTTACCCTTCTGCTGGGGCTGGGCGAGACCCTTGAAGACTGGACACGACGACGCTCCATGGCTTCGCTGACCGAAAGCCTTGCCTTGAATGTGGAAAATGTCTGGCTTTTGGTGGACGGCACCGAAGTTTCCGTCCCTCTGGCGCAGGTGCGCGAGGGTGATCTTGTGGTTGTGCATGCTGGCGGCTCCATCCCGGTTGACGGCGAGGTTGCCGAAGGCTGCGGCCTAGTGAACCAGTCGTCCATGACCGGCGAACCCCTTGGCGTGCGCCGCACAGAGGGTGCTTCTGTTTATGCTGGTACGGCCCTTGAAGAAGGGCGGCTTGTGATCCGCGCCCGCCATGTGGGCGATGGCACACGCCTGCGGCAGGTTGTAAAATTTATTGAAGAGTCTGAATCGCTCAAGGCGGGCGTGCAGGGCAAGTTTGAACGGCTGGCTGATCTGGCTGTGCCCTTTACCTTTGGCCTTGCCGGGCTTGTGTGGCTGATCACCCGCGATTTCCGCCGCGCATCTTCCGTGCTGCTGGTGGATTACTCGTGCGCCCTCAAGCTCGCCACGCCGCTGGCGGTGCTGGCCTCCATGCGCGAAGGCGCACGCCACGGCATTGCCATCAAGGGCGGCCGTTACCTTGAGGCCCTGAGCGAAGCTGATACGCTGGTCTTTGATAAAACTGGCACCCTAACCCAGGCCAGCCCCAAGGTTGTGGAGGTCATCCCGGCCCCTGGCTTTGAGCGTGATGAAGTGCTGCGCATCATGGCCTGCCTTGAAGAACATTTTCCCCACCCTGTGGCCCGCGCCGTTGTGCGTAAGGCTGAGGAAGAAGGCCTGCAACACGCGGAGGAACACGCCCACGTGGAATACGTGGTGGCGCACGGCGTTGCCTCCACCCTGCACGGTAAAAAAATGCGGGTGGGAAGCCGCCACTACATTGAGCATGACGAAGGCGTCGACCTTTCGCCCCTTGCTGAAGCTATCGGCCAGCAGACCGAGCTTGGCCGCTCCCTGCTTTTCATGAGCGAGGACGGACAGGCCGCCGGGTTGGTATCCATTGAAGACCCCCTGCGGCCCGAGGCGGCACGTGTAGTTGAAGCCATGCGCGGCCTTGGCATGCGCCGGGTACTTATGCTGACGGGCGATGACGAGCGTACGGCCAGAGCCGTGGCGGCGCAGGTGGGCATTACGGAATTTCGCGCGCAGGTGCTGCCTACGGACAAAGCCCGCATTGTGCAGGAACTGGCGGCAGAAGGCTGCAAGGTGCTCATGGTGGGCGACGGCATCAACGACGCCCCTGCCCTGTCAGCGGCGCATGTCGGCGTTGCCATGAGCGATGGCACGGATCTGGCCCGCGAAGTGGCCAATGTGCTGCTGACCCATCCCAGCCTTGAGGGGCTGGTCAGCGCCCGCCTGCTGGGTAACCACACCCTGCGCCGGATTCACGGGAACTTTGTGGCCACAATGACCCTCAACAGCCTGTTCCTGATGGGAGGCCTGTTCATGGTGCTTGGGCCAGGAGTTTCTGCCCTGCTGCATAACCTGACCACTCTTGGCGTTGCCCTTAACGCCATGCGCCCCCACCTGCCGAAAAGCCTGCCCGGCGAGGAGTTCCATTATGAACGCCATCCATCTGCTTAGGTATGTGCGCAGTTTTGTAGACGGCAGGGTCCGCATACGCCATCCCGCCCTGCGACACGAAAGCGTGTTACGGCTGGCCCGAGAGAAGATGGAAGCCATCAACGGCGTGCACGCAGTGGAAGGCAACAGCGTCAGCGGCTCCATGCTGATTACGTATGACAGCGCGGCAATCCCCCGCGAAAAGCTTTTTGCCATTGGCGAAGCCTGGGCGCGGTATCTTGATGCCGTCAACGCAGGCAAAGACAGCGCCATTCCGCAATTCTGAAAACAAACCCCGCAGGGCTACGTCTCGCGGGGTTTGTTGCATATGGCGGGGCAGGCCCCAAACATTTTAAGTTATTTTTACGCAAGGCCCGTTTTCACCAGCCATTCCTCAAACCGGGCAAGATGGGCAGCAAAACTTTTGCGGCCATAGCCTATGCGGAAATACGGTTCCTTGATGCCGTATACCGAACCCGGCAGCAGCAAAACTCCGGCTTCATGGGCCAGCCTTTCGCAAAAATCCGCCACTGGCTCGCTGAGCCGTATGCGAGGAAAGCCAATGGGGCCAGCCTGTGGGCGGTTATACGTAAACAGACTGGCATAACGGGCAAAAAAAGCGTCTGCCGTCTTGAGGTTCTCGCTAATAATAGCCCGATTTTTTGCCAGCAGATGTTTCCCATGCCGCAGAGCCACAAGGGCCAGCGCTTCCGAGGGGGTTGCCCCGCAAATGCTCAGATAGTTTTTGTAGCGCGCCACGTCTTCCATCAGTGCGGTGTCCCGGCAGGCCAGCCAGCCCACGCGCAAACCCGGCAAGCCGTAGGCCTTGCTGAGCACGCCGAGTGAAATACCCTTTTCGTACGCGTCTGCAATCCAGGGTGCGTTGTCGCCTGCCTGCTGCGCACCTGCGGTGGCCCCTGACTTTGCACTTTCCGGGTTCCAGCCCAATCCCCGGTAGACTTCATCGCAGAAAATCCAGGCTCCACGCTGGCGGGCCAGCTCGCACAACCTGCCGGTCTGTTCCGGGTTCAGGGTAAAGCCCGTGGGATTGTTCGGCGTATTGAGCACAATGGCCTTGGTGTCGGGCCGCAGCAACGCTGCCAGTTCATCCATATCTCCCTGCCAGCCCTGCTCCGTCTGACGCAGATGCCAAAAGTCCACATGGCAGCCCATGCTTCGGGCAACTTCATACAAGGACTGATAGGCGGGGAACATGCATACCACATGGTCGCCCGGCTCGAGCAGGGTGTTCATGCAGGCAAAAATACCTTCCTGCGCACCGGTAAACAGCACCACGTTTTCTTCGGCCATACCCGCGTACAGCCCTGCCACCGCGCGGCGAAGATCGGGCCTGCCGTTGTTTTCGCCATAGCCAAGGCTGGTGTTCAAAAAATCCTGCCGGGCTGAGGCCGCATCCGGCTCCAATCCCAGCAGGGCATCAATACTCATGGCCTCGCAGTCTGACTGCGCCAGAAGATACGGCGTAGAAAATTCGTATTTGCCAAAAAATACTTCAAGCTCAAATGCTGGAACACGCATGGTCTGCACCCGAATTCGGCCCAATCCGGCCCGTGTCTGCCCTGTGCTGGCGGCACTTCCACAGGGAATGCCCCGCCCGTTACTCAAGGCTGGTTGTGTAAAAACAGTAACGTCTTTTGCCAAGGCGCTTTGCCGTATACATGGCCAGATCACCCCGCCGCACCAGATCTTCGCGCGAAAGGCCCTGATCCTCAACCAGTACAACGCCAATACTGGCCGAAAGCCCCTGATACGCCTCGTGCGCGTCATACGCCTCAACCATGGCGGCCAGCAGTTCGCTGGCGCAGGTGCACAGATTTTCTTCCGTACACCCTTCGGGGAAGTAGGCGGCAAACTCATCCCCGCCCAAGCGGGCGATCACCGTCCCCCGCAGGTGCTTACGCAACAACTGGGCTGTCAGCACCAGGGCTTTGTCGCCCGTATAGTGGCCATATATGTCGTTGACATACTTGAAGTTGTCCAGATCCACATAGGCAAGCCCTGCCCCCAGAGGCAAAGTAACGGGTATCTGCTTGAAAAAATAATGACGATTGAAAAGGCCCGTCAGTTCATCAGTATTGGCCCGCTCTTTGAGCCGCTTTTCAACCTGTCGCTGCCGGGTAACATCACGGTAGATACAGATCATCCCGATCACATTATTAAAGATGTCAAGGATATCCTCTTCATACATATCAATAACGCGCTCGTGTCCATCCACGGCTGACCGCATTTTTACATGCTTGCCGTTGCGCGCAAAGCCCAGGCGCTCAACGGCCCGTTTGCGAAAAACCTCGCGCTTTTCGCCGATGATGTAATCCGTATCGGTGATGCCAAAGAGCTTTCTGAACCGCTCGTTAAAATTGACAATACGCCTGTCCGCATCCAGAAGCATGACAGCATAGGGAATACTTTGCAAAACAAGGTCAAGCTCCGCAGTCATGTTGGCAATGTCGGTCACATCGCGAGCAATACCCACAGTTCCCATAACACTGCCGTCGACATTGAACAGGGGAGCCTTGCGCGTCTTGAACTGGCGCATGCCCTGCGGGGCTTTAACCACCTCATCAAAAACCCCCACCTCGCGTGAGTTCATGACGATCTGATCCGTCTCAAGACAGACAAATTCACCCTGCGCGTATTCCTCCGGCTCAAGATCCCATATGAAATAATGCCCGCGCCCCTCAACAACCTCACGTTTTTTGCCCACAAGACGGCAAAAGGCTTCGTTCACCTTTACGTGTGCGCCCTTGGCATCCTTGAACCACACAAGGTCTGTGGTCAGGTCAATGACTGTGTTCAGGTGTAGTGTTGCGAGGTCATGATCCCGGTGCTGGCGCACGGCATCGAGCAGGCGCGCCACGTGAAAATCCCACAACGTGCTGTTTGCAGGGCCAAGCCATATATCATCAAGCATAGGCAGATATTCTGCCCCAGGCTGAACCTCGCCCGCAAAGATGAAAAGGGCGCCTGATCTGACGGCCTGGCGCATGGCGGGCAGATATTCAAGCCAGGGAGCGTCCAGCAGCACAATATCGGCCCCGGCGCATTGGGCCTGAGCGTCAGACTCCGGATCATGGTCGGCAGTAATTATATGGGCAAAACCGGGGCGTGGCGCGGCAGCGCCCAACGAGGCCTCCAGCAATGGATCCGAGCTGAGCAGCAGGATGTGCAGTGTGTGGTGGTACATGACATTCCTCGCTGGATCATCAGGTGGGGGGAATGACCATATCCTTTCCCAAATACAGGCAAAGGGCAATGGGGCTGCGCAGAAAACTTATGGTTTAACTACGATTTCCTTACTCTGCCGCGTCACCGAGCGACGCCGAGCTTTACGCCAGAGGTTGAAGCGGTGGCTCAGACGGTCAAGGCACAGATAGACCACCGGGGTTGTGTAGAGCGTCAGCAGCTGGCTGACAAGCAGCCCGCCCACGATGGTGACGCCCAGAGGCTGCCGGATTTCCGCGCCATCGCCATGCCCAAGGGCCAGAGGCACGGCGCCAAGAATGGCCGCTGCCGTGGTCATCATGATGGGACGGAAGCGCAGCATGCAGGCCTCAAAAATCGCTTTATCCGGCGGCAGATTACGCGTGCGCGATGCCTCCAGAGCAAAGTCGATCATCATGATGGCATTCTTTTTGACAATGCCGCAGAGCAGCAATACGCCGATCAGCGCAATGACGCTGAACTCCATGCCGCAGGCCATCAAGGCCAGCAAGGCCCCGCCGCCCGCCGAAGGCAGGGTTGAAAGAATGGTCAGCGGATGAATGAGACTTTCATAAAGCATACCCAGCACAATATACAGCGCGGCCAATGCCGCCAGCACCAGCACAACCTGATTGCCAGCTGTATCGCTGAACATTTTTGCCGTGCCCTGAAAACCGCTCACCACAGAAGACGGCATGGCAAGCTCCGCCTTGATGGCAGCCAGCGCCTCCTGCGCCTGAGAAAGCGATACACCGGGCGCAAGGTTGAAAGAGATGGTCACTGCGGCAAACTGCCCCTGATGCGCTACAGAAAGAGGCGCAAAAGCGGGAACCACAGTGGCGACGCTGAGCAGCGGCACAAGACCGCTTGTGCCCGGCAGGCGCACCTTGCCAAGAGCATCGGCCCCGGCCAACCAGTCAGGCCCGTATTCCAGCACCACATGATACTGGTTTTTATCCTGATAGATGGTCGATGCCTGACTTTGCCCAAAGGCATTGCCAAGGGCGGCGTCTACATCCTTCATGCTCAGGCCATAGCGGGCCAGGGCGTCGCGATCCACCTTGACCAGCGTTTCGAGGCCGCGCTCCTCAATATCGCTGTCCACATCCTTGAACAGGGCGTTTGCGGCCATAGCCCTTTGCAACTTGCGCCCCCATGAGCGCAGATCATCCAGATTATCGGCCTGCAAGGTATACTGATACTGCGAGCGCGAACCGCGCCCGCCCATCATGATATCCTGCGCTGGTTGCAGAAAAATCTGCAAGCCCGGTTCTGCAGCAAGTTTGGCACGCAGCCGCCCGATAACGCCCATGGCGTCTATCTTGCGCTCCGGCAGGGGCTTGAGGGCTATGAACACCCCACCGCCGCCGCGCCCGCCGTTGATATGGCCCGAAACGTGCTGCACGGCTGGATCGGCTTTGATAACGCCGATGAGCTTGCGCAGCTTTTCCTGCATGGCCTGGAACGAAGCGCTCTGGTCGGCACGTATGCCGCCCATGATAACGCCTGTATCCTGCTGCGGGAAAAATCCTTTTGGCACAACCACATACATCCACACATTGGCGGCAATGACCACCAACAGCGAGCAGATGGTCAGGCGCGGGTGCCGCAGCACCACGGGCAGGGTTGCAGCGTACCCCTGCTGCATGCCGGAGAGCATGCGCCCCCAGAAGTCCCCCACGCGGGCAAGCACACGCCGCCACCATCCCACAAGCCCGCCCGAGCCCATCCCGGCGGCCTGAGCTGCTGCGGCATCTTCATGAGTCTTGGAGCGCAGCAGGCGGGCGCTCATCATGGGCGTTGTGGTCAGCGAAACAACCATGGAAACCAGCACTGCAGTGGTGAGAACCACTGAAAATTCTCGGAACAGCCGCCCCACCAACCCACCCATGAACAGAATGGGCGTGAATACCGCCACCAGCGAAATGGAGATGGAAACGACGGTAAAACCCACCTCGCGAGCGCCGCGCAGGGCGGCGCGCAGGGGTGTTTCGCCCATTTCCAGCCGCCGCACGATATTTTCGAGCACCACGATGGCGTCGTCCACCACAAAGCCAGTGGAAACAGTCAGGGCCATGAGCGAGAGATTGTCCAGACTGTAGCCGCACAGATACATGACACCAAAGGTCGCCAGCAAGGACACGGGAGCCGCCACCGCCGGAATGGCCGTGGCCCTGCCGTTGCGTAAAAACAGAAACGTCACCAGCACCACCAGGGCCATGGAAAGCGCAAGGCTTTTTTCCACTTCGCGCAGCGAGGCGCGGATGGTCAGCGAGCGGTCAAGCCTCTGCCCCAGATCAGCACTCTCCGGCAGCCATGAGCGCAACTGCGGCAGCATTTCCTTTACCTGATCAACTGTCTCAATAATGTTGGCCCCAGGCGAACGGAACACAATCAGCAGCACCGCCGGTTTGCCGTCAGATACAGCCATGGCGCGCACGTCTTCCGGCCCGTCCTTGACCTCGGCGACATCGGAAAGCCGTACGGTTTTATCCCCCCTGCGGGCAACAATAAGCGACTTGTAGTCTTCAGACTTGCGCAACTGGTCGCTGGCCCCGATCAGCCAGAACTGGCCGCCGCTCTCCACTTGCCCCTTGGGCATGAAGGCATTGGCAGCCGCCAGGGCGGTGCGCACATCACTCATGGTCAGCCCCGCGCGGTTGAGCGCATCGGGGATCACGTCCACCCGCACGGCGGGCAGTGCGCCGCCGCCCACAATGACCTCGCCCACGCCCGGCAATTGCGAAATTTTCTGCGCAAGCACGGTTGAGGCCGCATCGTACAGCTGGGTACGGGTCAGCACGTCGGAGGTAATGGCCAGAATCATGATGGGCGCGCCCGCCGGGTTCACCTTGCGGTAGGTGGGGTTGGAGGGCATGGTGGGCAGATTGGAGCGGGCGGCGTTGATGGAGGACTGCACGTCTCTGGCCGCGCCATCAATGTTTCTGTCAAGGTCGAACTGAAGGATGACTTCCGTATTGGACAATGTGCTACTGGAGGTCATTTCCGTGACCCCGGCAATGCGCCCAAGCGAACGTTCAAGAGGGGTGGCCACCGTGGCGGCCATGGTTTCCGGCCCTGCGCCGGGCAGCTTGGCGCGCACGATCACCACGGGAAAATCCACCTGCGGCAGGGGGGCCACGGGCAACAGCCCAAAAGCCACTATGCCTGCAAGGGCAATGGCAAAGGTTAGCAAGGCCGTGGCAACAGGCCGCCGGATGAACGGAGCAGAAAGATTGGCCGGCAGAGCCTCCGGGCCAAAACGGTGCCTGCGGCCCTGCTCCAGCAGGGCTTTGAGCCTGCTCGCACGGCCAGGGCTGGCCTGCCCCTCCGGCTTTGCCGAGGTGACGGCATTGTCGGCCTGTTCAGCAGAAGGGCCTTGCAGAGGCGGATTATCCGCGTCTTGCCGTTCTTTACTCATGGCCGGGCCTCTTGCGGAGGCTTGCTCCTGGCTGCGGTTCCGCCCTGCCCTGCTCCGCTGTCTGCCGCATGGCCCTTGAAGCGGCGGCTCACGCGGTCAAACCACAGATAGATAACAGGCGTTGTGAACAGGGTGAGCGCCTGGCTGAAAATAAGCCCGCCAACCATGGTCACGCCCAGAGGACGCCGCAATTCCGCGCCCATGCCCCAGCCGACCATAAGGGGCAATGCGCCCAGCAGAGCCGCCATTGTGGTCATGAGGATGGGCCGCAGACGCAGCAGGCAAGCCTGACGAATGGCGGCAAGCGGCTCCTTGCCTTCGTTGCGTTCTGCATCCAGCGCAAAGTCGATCATCATGATGGCGTTTTTCTTGACGATGCCGATGAGCAGGATGATGCCGATGATACCCACCACGCCAAGATCCATATCTGCCAGTATCAGGGCCAGCAGCGCCCCCACGCCCGCAGACGGCAGGGTGGAAAGAATGGTGACGGGGTGAACGTAACTTTCGTACAGCACGCCCAGCACGATATACATGGTGATGATGGCCGCCAGAATAAGCCAGACCTGATTGTCCGTAGATGTGGTGAAGGCCTTGGCCGCGCCCTGCAACTGGGTGCGCAGGGCCGTGGGCAGCTCCAGTTCTTTTTCGGTTTCTTCCACAGCTTTGACCGCCGCGCCCAGCGAAGAGCCGCGCGCCACGTTGAAAGAAATGGTCGCCACCGGGAACTGCCCCTGACGCGCAATGGAGAGCCGCACGGGGCGCTCCTCAAGCGTTGCCAGGCTTGTGAGCGGCACTGGTTTGCCGTCGCCGCCCGTAACATAGATATTTTCAATGGACTGCGGCCCCAGGCGGAAACGGGGGGCGGTTTCAAGCACGACCTTGTACTGGTTGGTCTGCGTGAAAATGGTTGAAATCAGCCGCTGCCCAAGGGCATCGTACAGAGCGTTGTCAATGGTCGACATGCTTATGCCAAGGCGGCCAGCGGCGTCACGATTAATGTTCAGCCATGCCATGCGGCCCGGATTCTGGTAGTCGCTGGTGACCATTTCAAGCTCTGGCCGCTGGGCAAGGGCGTTCACAATACGCGGCAGCCACTGATCCAGCTGATCCCTGTCCAGCGCTTCTATTGAAAACTGGTACTGGGTGCGTGAAATGCGGTCTTCTATGGTCAGATCCTGTACAGGCTGCAAATACAGAGTCATACCGGGCAGAGCAGTGGATTTTTCCATAATGCGACGCGCAATGGCAGGCGCGCGGGCATCACGGTCATCCAGCGGCTTCAGTTCCACCGAAAGGCGTGAAGTTCCCATGCTCTGGTTGACGCCGTCCACACCCACAAAAAACACCACGCTCTCAACCGCAGGGTCTTGCAGTATGAGGTCGGCCAACTGGCGTTGCCGCCCGGCCATGGCCTCAAAGGACGTATCCTGCGGCGCTTCGGCCACCCCCTGGATGACGCCCGTATCCTGCACAGGAAAAAAGCCCTTGGGTACGCCAATGTACAGCAGAACCGTGAGCACCAGCGTTCCCACCGCCACAGCCAGAGTCAGGCTCTGGTGTTGCAGTACCCAATCGAGTTTTTCTTCATACCAGGCCAGCAGACGCGTAAAAAAACTGCCGTCTTCCTGCTGCGCATGACTTCCGTCATGCTGCTCGGGGCGCAGCATGATGGCGCAGAGCATGGGCGTGAGCGTGAGTGAAATAACCGCAGAAATAAGAATGGTCACGGCCAGCGTTACCGCAAATTCGCGGAACAGCCGCCCCACCACATCCCCCATGAACAGCAGGGGAATAAGCACCGCCACCAGCGAAATGGTCAGCGAAATAATGGTAAAGCCTATCTGCCCTGCCCCGGTCAGGGCGGCCTGCACGGGTTTTTGCCCCTGCTCAAGATAGCGCGAGATATTTTCAATCACCACAATGGCGTCATCCACCACAAAGCCGGTGGCGATAACCAGAGCCATGAGCGTGAGATTGTTCAGCGAGTACCCGGCAAGATGCATGACGCCAAGGGTGCCCACCAGCGAAAGCGGCACAGCCAGAGCAGGAATAATGGTGGCCCTGGCATTGCGCAAAAACAGCCAGATAACCCAGATCACCAGCGCCACAGCCAGCAGCAATTCAAGCTGCACATCGTGTACCGTGGCGCGGATGGTTGTGGTGCGGTCCGTAACCACGCGCACGTCCACATTGCCGGGCAAGGTTTGCTTGAGCACGGGCAAAAGCCGCAAAACCCTGTCTGCAACGTCTATGACGTTGGCTCCTGGCTGGCGTTGCACCGAGAGAACGATTGCAGGCCGAAAGCTCATGCCCTCCCCTGCCACATAGGCTGCAAGGCGGGCGTTTTCCGCACCCTCCACCACTTCGGCCACGTCGCGCAGGCGCAGAGGGCCGCCGTCCTTGTAGCCGATTATGGCCTCGGCATAGGCATCGGCAGAGGCAAGCTGATCGTTGGCGTCAATGGTGCTGGCCCGTTCCGGGCCGTCAAAGCTGCCCTTGGCGTTGTTGACGTTGGCCTTGGAAATGGCCGTGCGCACGTCCGCCAAGGTAAGGCCCGCATTGGCCAGCGCCTTGGGGTTCACCTGCACCCGCACGGCGGGGCGCTGCCCGCCTGAAAGCGTCACAAGGCCCACACCAGGCAGTTGCGAGATTTTCTGGGCCATGCGTGTGTCTACCAGGTCTTCCAGCCGGGTGAGGGGCATGGCGTCGCTGGTGACGGCAAGGGTGATGACCGGGGGATCCGCCGGGTTAACCTTGTTGTAAATGGGCGGCGAAGGCAGATCGCTGGGCAGCAGGTTATTTGCGGCGTTGATGGCCGCCTGCACTTCCTGCTCGGCCACATCCAACGCAAGCGTGAGGTCGAATTGCAGGGTCACCACCGAGGCGCCGGCGGAGGAAAGGGAACTCATCTGCACAAGGCCGGGCATGAGGCCAAACTGGCGCTCAAGGGGGGCCGTGACGACAGAGGCCATAACATCAGGCGATGCGCCAGGATAGAGCGTCTGGACCTGAATGGTGGGGTAATCTATCTGAGGCAGGGCCGCCACGGGCAAATAGCGGTATCCAAGCAGCCCTGAAAGAAACAGGGCCACCATGAGCAGCGAGGTGGCGATGGGCCGTAAAATAAATATGCGCGATAGGTTCATATGGCGGGTGCTCCCCCTTGCGGGAAGGGGTGGAAGACACGGTGGGCATTCCGGCTACGCCGGGCTGCTATTCTGCGGGCTGTGCCTTGGGCGTTTCTGCGGTGGCCGTAATTTTCACTTCAATACCATCGCGCAGGCGGTCAAGACCGTCTACCACCACCTGTTCGCCTGGTTCAAGGCCCTTATCAATAACGGTCAGGGCGTCCGTGGCAATGCCGGGGGTTACAGGTCGCACCGTTACGGCATCCTGCCCCTTGCCATTCTTGGCCGCCACATAGACGTAAGCTCCGCGCGACCCGAGCTGCACCGCCGAGGTGGGTACTGTGACGGCATTTTTAATGACGCGCACCTGCAAACGGGCGTTAACGAACTGGTTGGGGTACAAGGCCCCTTCCGTGTTGGGAAAACGCGCCTTGAGCTTTACCGTGCCGGTGGAAAGATCAATCTGGTTGTCCAGCGAGAGCAGCCCGCCCACATCAAGCAGATGTTTCTGCTCTCTGTCCCAGGCCTGAACAGGCAAGGGGCGGCGGTCAACGTCATCTTCGTGAGCACGCAGAGCCTGCACGACCAGCGGCACCTGACTTTCCGGCAGGGTGAACACGACATCACAGGGGCTGACCTCGGTAATGCGTACAATGCCGGATGTGTCCGAGGCTTTTATCATGTTGCCTTCGTCCACATTGCGCAGGCCCAGGCGGCCCGATGTGGGGGCCGTGATGCGGCTGTAGCTCAACTGGAGAGCGGCGGAATCCACAGCGGCCTTGTCGGCCTCTACCGTGCCCTCGTACTGGCGCACAAGGGCGCGCTGGGTTTCAAACTGCTGTGTCGCAATAAAATTGCCCTCTGCAAGCTTGGCATAGCGGGCCAGATCCTTGCGGGCATTGTCCAGCTGGGCCTGATCCTTGGCAAGAGTCCCGCGCGCCTGATCCAGCGTGGCCTGAAAAGGTCTAGGGTCGATCTCCGCCAGCAAGTCGCCAGCCTTGACCCGCTGGCCTTCCTTGAAATGCAGGCGTTGCAACTGGCCGTCCACACGACTGGTCACGAGCACATCGCTTGAGGGCAGCACCGTGCCCAAGCCATTGAGAAAATGGGGAACATCCTGAGCAAGAGCGGCGGCAACCCGCACGGGCGGCGTATCCATACCCATGCCGCGGCGCGCCTGATTGCCGCTAAAAAATAAACGCCAGCACAGCAGCGCAACCACTGCCAGCAGCAAAAGCAGCACCCATCGACGCTTGCCTGAAAACAAACCAAAAGCAGAGGCCATGCTCTGCCGAGATTGAAGACCGGGCATTATATGTCAACTCCATGAGATGTCTGAGAAAATATTACACGGAAGACAGCTTCGCCGTCTGCCGGATCTGAAACCATATCAAGCCGCCAGCCAAGCCTTTCGCAGGCTCTGAGCGCCAGCGAAAGACCAAGGCCACTGCCGCTGACTGCCTTTTGGGTACAGCGCACACCCCTGGCAAAAATATCAACACCAGGGGGGATACACCCGCGATTGCGAACAAGCAGCTCTCCCTGACACAGGGAAACACTGGCGCGCCCATTTTCAGTATACTGGCAGGCATTGTCCAGCAGATTGTTGAACACGATCGCCGCCAGTTCTTTTTGCCCACGGGCCAGTACAGTGGGGGCGATATCAGCTTGCAAAGCTACAGGCGGGCGCTGCTCCGGGCCTCGCCCGTGCGCTTTTTTGCCAGCGATGCGTGGCGTGGGCACCGTGGCAGTTTCATGGGAGGGGGCATCATTACCTGAAAAAGACGATTGAGACGGTGCATCAGCAAGGCCCGAGGCAAATTCAGAGGCCAAGTCAGTACTACTAACAGGAGCAGGATCGGGCAAGCGGCCGGAAGCAGAAGAGCAATGCAGCAGACCGTCCCCTTCCATTTCCCGCACTATCCCCCACAGCAAAGCGCTGCAATCCAGCGTTTGAAATTCTATTTCTTCGGGCCGGCGAGCCAGCATCAGCAGGGTGCGCACGGTATTGGACATACGAGCCGTTGTGCGCAACAGGCGCTGCACCACCGGGGCGAGACTTTCAGCCTGCGGCAGCCTTTGCAGTTGCAGTTCAAGAATTTCAAGGCCGCCCTGCATAACTGTTAGCGGCGTACGCAGCTCATGGCTCACATCGCCCGTGAAGTTGCTTTCGCGCAAAACAAACCGTTGCAGGGCTTCTTCGCGCGCAGCAATAGCCCGCGCCAGTACGCCCACTTCGTCATCAAGACCTGTCAGCGGAATGGGAGCCATGCCATCCGGCGTTTCCTGCGCATGGGCCTGCATACGCTCCGGGGGTCGGCTTTCCACAGCAGTGGTGAGCCTGCTGAGCGGCCCGGTGAGGCGGCGGCTCAGCACAACCGCCAGCACAACCGCCAGCGCGAGGCCGCTGACGGCGCAGAGCAACAAAATACGGTTCAGGCGCTGCTTCAGGGCCAAAAAAGCGCCCGTGCCGCCATTAAGCACATAGATGACGTCATCCCTGCGCTCAATGAGAATAAATTCTTCCATGTGGTTGATGAAGTGCAGGCCGTCCGGCATCTCCTGCCACTGCTGCGGTACCTGCTTGCCCACAAGAAAACGCCAGTGCATGACCACGGCAAGGTCTTCGCCGTAATAGAGGTTGCCGCCGCCGTTGTCTTCGGCTTCCCAGGCGCGTTTTTCTGCCTCAATAAAGGCTTCCATCACGGGTCTTGCGTGCCAGCCCACAAGGTAGGTTGCCAGCGAATCAAAGGAGAGCCGCCCCACGATGCCCAGGGCCGCGCTCATGATCAGGGCCAGAAACACAAAAGCCGCCAGCAGACGACGGCGGATGCTGGTTCTGCGGCGGGGTGCGGCTGCGTAGCTGCCTGCAAGCGGTGGTTCTGGCCGGGGCATCAGTCGTTGTCTCCGGGGTCGGTACTCAGGCGATAGCCTACATGCGGCACGGTGTGCAGCAGGGGGGCGGCAAAGGGTTTGTCCAGTTCGCGCCGCAGCTCATGAATATGGGTGCGCAGGGCGCTGCCTTCCGGCGGGTCGTCCCCCCAGAGGGCGTGCTCCAGGTCTTCGCGCCGCACGAGGCCGGGCGCAACGCGCATCAGTTCATCAAGAATGCGAAAACCCGTGGGGCTCAGGCGCAGGCGGCGGCCCTGCCGCTCGGCCCAGTGCTCGCCCGAATTAAATGTCAGATCCGCATATGTCCACACAGCCCCGCCATCGGCGCTATTGCCGGAAGACATGCGCCCACGCCGCAGCAGGGCACGTATGCGGGCTTCAAGCTCCTTGAGGGCAAAAGGTTTGACGAGGTAATCGTCAGCCCCGGCTTCAAGCCCCTGCACCCGGTCTGCCACGGCATCCCTGGCTGTAAGCATGATGATGGGAGTGTGTTTGTGGTGCTTGTCGCGCAGTTCGCGGCACAGGCTTATGCCGTCAATGCCGGGCAGCATTATGTCCAGCACTATGCAGTCAAAGTGCTGGTCAAGCGCCATGGCAAGACCCGTTCTGCCGTTGCGCGCGCAGTCAAGCTCATAGCCCAGCGGTTCCAGAAAGGCGTAGAGGTTGGCGAGAATATCCTCGTTGTCCTCCACAAGCAAAAGGGCAACGGCCATTGTCAGCGCCTTGCAGGGCCAGTTTTTTGCGCCGGAGCCGCTGTTTCAGGCAGATCCTTTGGCGTTATGGGCCCCATGACGGATATGGAATCCACTTCCACCTCGTTGGGCCGCTTGCGGTTCCAGTCCACATGCCCTTGCAGGCGCACCTTGTCCTTGGGCGTGATCGTCAGTTGCTCAAAAATTTTGTTGTCGATTTCCACAACAACCTGACCACTGTGATCCTCAAACAGGTAGCGGTGCTTGCGGCGTGGCAGCTTTTCCACCAGATGCCCCTCAAGAACGCATGGCGCGTCATCCTGCGCGCCCAGCACGTCAACAGCCCGCGTTACGGTGGTGGCAACGCCAGGCCCTTCAAAACCCGCTGCGACCGGAGCTGATTCCATAGAGATCACAAGACTGAACGCAAGGAACAGAATAAAAAGATACGGGGCGGGGCGCACTGTTTGCATGCTGTTCTCCAGAAAGGCCGGGCTGCGCCGCCGGATGGATTAATTTACTGTGGGGAGTGAAGGCAGGAGGCAGAAGATATTTTAAAAGCAGTTCCCGATGCCCGCGCACTGTGGCGCAGCCTGCGGACATCGGGAAATTTCCGCAATTTCGCGGTCTACTGCTGCATTTCAGCCTTACGCACGGCCATCACGCCTTCTTTGCCAGCCTTGACCACCATGACGCCGGTCAGGTGAACCTTGCTCTGCGCTTCAATATGCGCGGCAGCGGCGGCCTTTTTGCCAAGGGCCACGGTCATGCGGCCAGTGCTGTCTTCAAAGACGTAGCGGTTTTTCTTGCCCTGCACAGGTTCCACGATGGTGCCGGTAACGGACACGGGGGTTTTGTTGGCAGCGGCCAAAGCCTTGGCTACCGTATCGACCGGAGCGACTTTTGTCACGCCCTTGGCCTTGCGGGCAGCATGAGGGGCAGCAGGAGCATCGGTGGTGCTGGCGGCAAAGGCCGGGGCGGCAAGCATGAGGGACATGATCATAACGAGCAGATAACGCATATTTCCTCCAGAAACGTGCTTAAAAATTTTATGCAACGCGCCACATGTCGCGTGCGGACTTACATTGCAAACATGCACGTCAGCAAAACGTTAAGAATGCCCCTCCCTGCCTGTAAAAAAAATATTTCTCTGCTGCGTCTTTCACACGGGTGCCCTTTATTAACAGACGCAGTCCTTGTGATGCCGCTTCAAAACTGGTATGGTGGCTTATATGAAAGAGCTTGATCCGCACACCATCCGCCCATGCCTTGCATGCGGCGGCACCAATGTCCATCTGGAATCCATGCTCCCCCCTGGTCGCAGGCAGGAGGTATGGCGCGTTGTCTGTTCTTGCGGGCAAACCTCTCAGCAATGGTCGGTGTCGCAGGGTGCAGCCATCCGCGCATGGAACCGTAACCTTGCCAGCGAACACGACATGGATAAAATCGCCGCCCCCAGCGTAGCCCTCAAGAATTGACCGCAGGCTGACCCCGCGCAGCCCAGTAGCTGCCCCGCCTCTAAGGCTCAGGCTTTGTTTTGCCAGACCGTGCTGGTGGGGCAGATATCTGCTGCGTATGGCTGACGCTGCACTCCAGCCGAGGTCGAGCCCCTGTGTGCGCCAACCGTGCCGCATACGGGTTGATTGGCTCAGTCCAGCTCCCGCCCCACCCATACGGCCCTGCCAATGATACGCACCAGCCCGCCCAGTTGCTCGCTGGTATCGGCTTCGATAGGGGCAAAATCCGGGTTTATGCTGGTAAGTATGAGCTTGCCCGGCATGGCATCCAGCACCTTGAGATAGACCATGTCTTCCACACCCACAGCGTATATGCGCCCAGGCACTGGTTCACGCTGGCTCTGGTCTATCAGCACCACGTCATTGTTCACAATACGGGGCTGCATGCTGTCGCCGGAGACGCGCAACAGCACCATCTGCGCAGGGTTGCCCTTGCGCCGCAAAAAATCCCACCTGAAGGCATAGTGCCGCAGCACCTCGCCGCCGCTTTCAAAACTTTCTGTCCCAGCAGAGAGCCGGGCCTCAGCCATGGGAACCATCATAAGCCGCGCTTCAGGCGTCTGCGCCATACCGTTGCCGCAATCACCACGCCCGGCCAGCAGCCAGTCCAGTGAACACTCAAGGGCATCGGCGAGCCGCACGGCGTGACTGCCCTTGGGCATCTGCCCATTCTCATACTGCTGAATTGTCGTCAGGCTCAGACCCACCGTGTCTGCTAGCACCTGCTTGTGCAAACCCAAGTTTTCCCTGCGCTGACGCATGCGCGCGCCAAAAGCTGATACCAGGGGCGCTTGTGCTTTCTTCATGTTTTTCCCTTGTTTTTTGTTGTCTTGAGATGCTGTGGCATCAGATGGCCGACCATAGGCAGTTCACATTTTTTTATAAAAAAAACGAGCTGTTTATACACATCTATATTTGTTTTTAGGTAATTTCAAGTTTTCCTTAAAATTCAAAGAAAACTTTTAGAAGATTGATGTCAAGATGCCATATTTCGCGTATAATTTTTAATTTATGTTAATAAATTCATAATATTAAAACTTTTCTTATAAATAAAACTTTTCCTTGACTATCCCCATAAATAGTGATTTTTCTATTTTACGGCCCAATAAATTTAATTTCCTATTTCTGGAGCATAGCATGTCCGCATTTCCTGACGACATCCGTAACCTGAACGCTGTGCTGGATTTCTTACACTCCGGCGAGTGCGCCATCCAGCAGCCCATACTGCGCCTCGTCATCGCCCACCTGCGTCTTCTGGCTTGCCAACTGGATCGGGAACTTTCCCCGCAGTTCCTCATCCACTCGCAAACACCCCCCTCAACGCCAGAATCGCCCGCAATCAACATGTCCGCGCGCGCCTGCCAACCAGTGGAGACGCGCTATGACCAATAGGATCATTAACCCAGTACAACCCGATAACAACCAACCAGAACCCGCCAAATCTTCGGCGAAGACCTCTGCACCGGAAGGTGATTCACGTGCACGCCGCAAAAATAATCCCGCATGGGGCCATGCCCTGCGCATGGCTGAAACTGAAGAACAATGGAGGGAGCTTATCAACCACTTGCCAGACAACGCGCGCCAGATATGGCGGGCCCTGAATGACATGAAACAATTCTGGGGAGTGTTGCGCGCCTTTGGCGGGCAATGCATACGCGTCCCCCGCAAAGTGCCCAAAGACAGAACTCATCCGCTGCGCAAAACTCTTGGCCTTAAATGCCTGCGCAAGCTCATGGCGACTTTTGGCGGCACAAACCTTTATGTACCCCGTTGTACAGCTCTTATGACCCGCGTCCGCCAGCATGAGATCATCAAAGGTTTTTCACGCAGCACAGGGCGCGGCTCAAGCAGTACGGCTGCGGTGTCCAGCCTGGCACGCCGCCACGGCGTATCCGACCGCCGCGTTTGGCAGATTCTGAAAAAAGAGAGCTCCGTTCCCCCGCAGGGCAAACTGCTGCTGATGCTTGGAGATTCCGCGCAAATTTCTGCCCAAAAGCAAGATAATGCGCTGTAACTTAAGCCAAAGGCAGCAGATTCCCTGCCCCTAAAAAATTTAAGCCAGCGTTTATGCTGGCTTTTTTTGCCACCAATTTCTCATTTTCCGCCCAGATACCGCAAAAACAACGCATCCTGCGCCTTTGACGCTACTGAATCCTTTCAGTCTTACGCGCGCCCGGCTTTTTGGCATGTTCTCCTCACGCCGCTGATTGCGGCCACACTATGCCAAGGAGCCTCATCATGCCCAACCTGTTTGATACCGCCCATGCTTTTACCGCCAGATGGGAAGGCGGCCTCACCGATCATCCCGCTGATCCGGGCGGTCTGACCAAGTACGGTGTTTCCCTGCGCTGGGTGCAGGATCTTGCCCAGCAGGCACGGCAGGAATGCCTGCGCCAGCACAGAAGCTGCGACGGCTGTTCCGCTGCGTGTACCCCCAATTGCACATACAATGGCCTTGATCTGGATATGGACGGCGATGTGGACGCTGACGACATCCGCGCCTGCACCAGGCAGCAGGCCGCCGCGCTCTTTAAAAAGCACTTCTGGGATGCTCTTGGCTGCGCCGCTCTGCCCCTGCCTCTGTCCGTGGCCCTGTACGATGGAGCGGTCAACATGGGGCCAGCCAGAGCCGTACGCCAGTTGCAACAGGGCATGAACGCCGTTGGCGAAGATCAGCTCGACCACTATCTGCCCATTGCCGAGGACGGCATCCCCGGCCCGCGCACGGCTGAACTGGCCGAAGCGCTGGAATCAGCCAACCTTCAGTGGTTTGCCGCCCGGCAGATACTGCGCCTGCGCGATGCCTTTTACCGTGATCTGGCTGCCCGCCGTCCGTCCCTCAAAGTGTTTCTTGAAGGCTGGCGCAACAGGGTCAAGGCCCTGGCCCAGTATCTTGCGGAACTTGAGCGGGAGGCAAACTGACATGTGGGCTCTGCTAGGAACTCTGTTGGGGGGCATTACCGGCGCTGTGGGCAAAATACTGCCCGACCGCAATAGGCAGAACGATGCGCAAAGCCACATCAACGAGGCCGAAGTTGGCGGCGCGCCAGCAAGCATATTGCGGCTGTGGCGCTCCTTTCTTGGCTGGATGCTCTCCTTGCTGTTTTGTTGGGAGGTCGCGGGCAGGCTCATCATCATCCCCCTGCTTTTCCCGGCCTTGCGCGACCATCTGCCGCCCTCGGCCCTGAACCAGATCATGACCTTGCTGCTGGGCATGCTGGGGCTTGGATTTTAGGACATCCCGCGCTCGCAATCATGGTGCAGCAAGCAGAGCCAGGCACTTTAGAGCAGGCCAGCAGGCCTGGAGGATACTGTAATGATGGACATTTTTTCTTCCACAGGGGCAAGCCTGCTTGTTTTGCTTGTGCAGGGGCTGTTTGCCTGGGCCTTGTGGAGCCTGCGGCGGGCCTTTGTGCGGCAGGAGGACTACCTGCTGCACGTACAGCGCGATACCCGGCGTGAAGCCGCAACCACCCGCAGGCTCAGCGCCATAGAGGATAACCCGCGGCTCGCCCCCGATACCGCTGATATGGCAGGCCTGCACAACGAACTGGCGGCCCTGCGCGGTGAAATCCAGGCGCTCAATGTGCGCATCTCTGGTCTGGACAGGCTGCTTGAACGGCTTGAGCACAGCTTTGAGCGGCAGGAAGACCGCCTGCGCCTCGTGCCTCAAAGTAGTGCGGCCTTCGCGTGCCGCACAGGCGGCGATGCTGCGGGAGGCTGCAACTGATGCCCCCTGCAAAACGCAAAAGCACTTGCCGCAACTCCCCCTTGCTCGACAGCCTGGAACAACGGCTCGACCTGCTCACCCGCACCCTCAGCGCAGCTGATATTGCGGAAAAAAGCATCGATATCGTCAAAGAAATAAAGGAACTGCATGCAATCCTGCGCTCCCTGCGCGATGAAGCCTCGCCCGAGGCTCCGCCCAGGATGGTGGTTGTGTGGGGCGGCCCCCCAAGCGCCGCATCCGGCAGGCTGTCCGCAGATTTGCCCAAAACGTTACAAACATCACCCAAGGTGTCAGACACATCCGGCAAACCGCCCGCGCAGAAAATTCTGCCGCAATACGGCTCAAGCAACTAACGTTTACCTGAAAAACAAGGATATTTTCCATGTCCCAGCCTGCGCCCCATGTCATCCCCTATTGCCCTCGCCCTTTGCAGTGGCGCTTTCACGAGGAGCGAACCCGCTTCTGCGTGCTGCTCTGCCACAGGCGCTTCGGCAAAACAGTGGCGGCGGTCAATGACCTGGTGCGCCAGGCATTGCGCGTGGGCAGGCACGACTGGCGGGCAGCCTATGCCGCGCCCTTTCTTGGGCAGGCCAAGGCCGTGGCCTGGGACTACTGCAAGCAGTTTGCCGGGGCCGTGCCCGGTACGCGATTTCTGGAAAGCGAGCTTGTCTGCGTGCTGCCCACCGGGGGCCGCATCCGTCTGCTGGGAACGGAAAACGCGCAAGCCCTGCGCGGCCTGTATCTTGATGATCTGGTGCTGGACGAACCGGCAGACATGCCTCGCGAGGTGTGGACGCAGGTGTTGCGCCCCATGCTGGCCGACCGTCAGGGCCGCGCGCTTTTCTGCGGCACGCCTCAAGGCACGGACAACCTGCTCTATGACGTATGGCAGCAGGCAGGCGCTGATGAAGAAGGCATCTGGTCGCGCTTCCGCTTTCCCGCCTCAGAAACCGGCTACCTGCCGCAGCAGGAGCTGGCAGCGGCGCGCCGGGGTATGGACGAGGCCGAGTATCTTCAGGAATTCGAGTGCTCTTTTGCAGCGGCGGTGCGCGGTGCTTACTACGCGCCCCTGCTGGATACAGCAGAACGCGAGGGGCGCATCCGCCCCTTGCCCCACGCGCCGGAGCTTCCCGTGCATACAGCCTGGGATCTGGGCATGGATGACGCCACGGCCATCTGGTTTTTTCAGGTGGAGCCATCAGGCTGCTGGCGCATCCTCGACTATTACGAAGCTTCCGGCGAGGGGCTGGCGCACTATGCGCAGGTGCTGGCCGCCAAGGCCCGCCCTGCCGAAACGGCGGAATCAACGGCCCCCAATCTCCCAGATGGAACCATTGCCGGACGTGGATTTGTTTATGGTAGCCACATCGCCCCGCATGACATCCGTGTGCGCGAACTGGGCACCGGGCTGAGCCGCTGGGAAAGCGCCGCCCAACTGGGCATACGTTTTACCCTGGCCCCGGCTCTCTCGTTGGCTGACGGCATAGACGCCCTGCGCCGCCAGTTGCCGCGCTTCTGGTTTGATGCGGCGGCCTGCGCCCAGGGCGTAAAGGCCCTGCGGGCCTACAGACGGCGCTGGAAGGCTGGCTCCGGGCAAAGCTCGCAGGTCGCGCAGGCAGGCTCAGGCCCCTTGCACGACTGGGCAAGCCACGCGGCAGATGCCCTGCGCTACGCCGTCACGGGCTTTCGCCCGCAGCAGGAAACAGCCTCTGGCGCGCGCCGCGCCCGCACCGACTACGATTTTTTTGGAGGACGCTGATGCGCTTTACATACGCCCCCATTGTGGATCAACACGCCCGCGATGACGTTTTTGAACACATGGAAGCCGAAGGCCTCACAGCCAGCGCCATGAGTTCTCTGCTCAAGCCCACGCTGGCCCAGTGGCAGACAATCACCGCGCCGGAAAGAGGCGTTTTGCTGGGCTGTTACGGCCCGCCGCCGGAAGCCGCCTCTGCTTACGCGTCCACCCCGGCCCCATTGCTGGCCTGCGCCATGTTCAGTCCCCGCAGGGGGCGGGTGTGGGAGTTTGATTTCACCACCTTTCGTCAATGGGCGCGGCTGGCAGTGCCCATGGCACACGGGGGCTTGAGCTGGGCTTTTGCAAACCTCGACTGTTCCGCCGTCATGGGGCTTTGCCCGGCCCCCAACCGCCATGCATGGAGACTGGCCGAAGCCTGCGGATTCCGCGTGCTCGGGCGCTTGCCCGGCGCATGCCTGCATACCCGCAAAAATACATGGGTGGACGGCGTACTGGTGCTCTGCACACCGCAGGACTTGTCAGCAATCATACAGCATCAACAAACGGCAATCATTAAACATAAGGAGCACGTCATGGGATTTGGAGGAGGCGGCACGCCCGATGTACCCGCAGTTGCGCCCGTTCCCAAGCAGGAAGTGGAAAAACCCGTAACCGAGGCCGCCACTGCGGCGCGCCAGAACCAGAAAGACAAGGCCGCCAAGGCGGCGGGCATCAACGGCTCTGTGTACACCAGCCCGCTCAACCGCGCGGACGCAACGCGCAAAACCCTGCTGGGGCAGTAGCGTGACCGCACACATCCAGAACGGCATTGCACCTGCGGGGCAGTCAGCGCCCCTGAGTTCCGCGCAGAGCTCTGCGCAATATGCTGTGGACGTGCAGGCCCTTTCCCGGCGGCATGATGCCTTGCTGCGCCGCCGCGCACCGTGGGATGCGGCATGGCAAAGCCTGGCGGATCACTTTCTGCCCACGCGCTGCCGCCTCAATCCGCAGGTGGACGCGGCGGAAGAAGGCCCCATGCTCAACCGGGGGCTTGTGGACGCCACCGGCATTCTGGCCATGCGCACGCTTGCGGCGGGCCTTCAGGGCGGCCTCACCAGCCCGGCACGGCCGTGGTTTCGGCTGAGCCTTGACGATGCCGATCTGGCCCGCAGCCGTCCCGGTCAGGCATGGCTGGACGAAGTCGCCAACCGGATGCGCACCGTGTTTCAGCGGTCAAACTTCTACAATGCCATGCACACCATGTATGGCGAACTGGGCACCTTTGGCACGGCCTTTGTGTTTGAGCTGGCCGACCCGCAGCACGGCTTCCGCTTTATCCCCCTTTGCGCGGGGGAATATGCGCTGGACTGCGATGCAGCGCGGCGGGTGGATACGGTGTTTCGCCGCAGCGCCATGACCCTGCGCCAGATCGTTCAGGCATTCGGCCCCTCGGCCTTGCCCGAAACTCTGCGCGAGGCGGCGCGCCGCAATCCCGAGGAGCGGCGCAACGTCATTCAGGCAGTATACCCGCGTGAAAACACGCAGCACGGGCTGGCAGACGCAAGCCGCATGCCCGTGGCATCCGTCTACTGGCTGGAAGGGCGCGACGGCAACCGCCATGCACTCAAGGTTTCGGGCTTTCGCTCCTTCCCGGGCTTTGGCCCGCGCTGGGATGTGGCTGGCAACGATGTGTACGGGCGCTCGCCCGCCATGGACGCCCTGCCCGACTGCCGCATGCTGCAACAGATGGGCGTCACCACGCTCAAGGCCATCCACAAGGCGGTTGACCCGCCCATGAGCGTGGCTGCGGGCCTGCGCTCCGTGGGGCTTGATCTCACCCCTGGCGGCGTCAACTACGTGGACAGCGCTCCGGGTCAAAGCCCACAGGCGGCAACGCCCCTGTTGCAGATAAACCCCGACCTCGCCACGGCGCGCAAAGCCATGGAGTCGGTTCAGGATCAGATCCGCAAGGGGCTGTATAACGATCTGTTCAAGCTCATCCTTGATGGTCGCAGCGGCGTGACAGCCAGCGAAATCGCGGCGCGGGAGGAGGAAAAACTGGTGCTCGTTGGCCCGGTGCTGGAACGCCTGCACGATGAGCTGTTCATCCCGCTCATGGACCGCACCTTCGAGTGCATGCGCGAGCTGGACATGCTGCCCCCCTGCCCGCCCGAGCTGGCGGGCCGCCGCCTGCGCGTGGAGTTTGTATCCCTGCTGGCGCAAGCCCAGAAGCTGGTGGGCATCAATGCGGCAGACCAGTACATGGCCCTGACCCTCAAGGCTTCCAGCGCATGGCCCGAAGCCCTGGACACCCTCAATGTGGATCACCTGCTCGACAATTATGCGGAAAGTCTGGGCCTGCCCGTGAGCCTCACGCGCCCGCCGGAGGAACGCCAGCAGTTGAGGGCCGCCAGGGCTGATGCCGCCCAGACGCAGGTTCTCACAGAGGCCCTTGGCAAGGGGGTGGATATGGTGCGTCAGCTCTCGCAAAGCCCGCTTTCCGGCCCTGACGGCAAACAGGGCAGCGTGCTGGACGGCATCGCGCGTCTGCTACGAAACGCCCTGCCGGGCGGCCTGGCCCGCGCTGAACATACGAAAAAGGCACAGGCAACAGGACAGGCGGGGCAACGTAACGAACCCAAGGGCGCAAAGCCGGAGGAATATTGTTGATGGATGTTTTTGCCCCATACGAACAGGCGGAGCAGCAGGACCAAACAAAACAAAAGGCGCAGCAGCATACAGCCAACCGCGCCCAGACGTTCGATGCGGCCATGCGGGCCGCAGTGGACGGACTGATGGCTCAACCTCACGGGCGCGTATTGCTGCGCTGGCTGCTGCATCTGTGCCGCAACTTCAGTGCCGAGGATGTGGGCAATGCGCCCGAATCCTGCCAAAGCTCTCGCCTTTTCTACGCCGAAGGCCAACGCATGATCGGCATGCGCCTTATGCGCCTCATGCAACAGGCAAACCCCGGACATTTGCCCCGGTTGCTGCAAACCAAGGAGAACGACGCTCATGATCTCGACACCTTCTGAGGCTTCCTCCCCTGCGGAAAACGCCTTTTCCTCTGCTACCGGCTTTTCCGGCGCAGATCAGAGCAATGGAGAAACCGGCGGTGCCGCCCCTGCCGCCTCAACGCCACAGGCTGCCGCTGGAGCGGAAAATCCCGCTCGAGCGAATGAACAGGTCAATTCGCAGGCAGATCCGCAGGCCGCCCCCTATGCCCAACGCTTGCGCGAACATGAGGCAGGCCAGCGCCTCCAGTGGCAGGAACAGGTCAACAAATGGCGCAAGGAGGCCACGGAAGACCCGCAGATAGGCGGTGCAAACCTGCCCGCCACTGTTGCCCGCGCCCAGCTTGCCCTTGACCGGTTTGATGAAAGCAAGCGCATCGGCCAACTGCTGGAACAGACCGGCTACGGCAACAACCCTGACGTGCTGCGCTTTTTCAACCGCCTTGCCGATGCCCTCATGGAGGACGGGCTGGTGCAGGGACAGGCTGGCGGCTCCATGCCGCCGCTTGAAGAGCGCATGTACGCGGGCTGGAGTTCGCGCAGCGGAAGTATCTGATCTCGCCCCTGCAAATTGCACAGCACAGCAACAAAATTTCTTGAGCAACCTGCAAACAGACGAGGGTATTATGGCTAATTCCATGGGTTTGGTGGTGTCCCTGGCCGAGATGGAACAGTTCTACCGTGGCGACAAGGCCGGGCAGATCATCGAACTGATGAACAAAACCAACGACATCATGGACGATGTGCTCTGGATGGAATCCAACCAGAGCGACGGCCACCTCACCCGCATCCGCACCGGGCTGCCCGAAGTTTACTGGCGCAGGCTGTATCAGGGCACGCCGCCCTCCAAGTCGCAGTGGAGCCAGGTCAAGGAAGGTTGCGGTATCCTTGAAGCCATCATGGAACTGGACGTGGAAGAACTGCGCCTCTACGGCAGCCGCGACAAAGCCTTTCGCATGAGCGAAGGCGTGGCCTTTGCCGAAGCCATGCGCCAGAAAGTGGCCACCACCCTCTTTTACGGCAACAGCAATCTGAATCCTGATGAATTCAACGGCCTTGCCATGCGCTATCCCGCGCTGGACGCCAAAAACGTGCTCGATGCGGGCGGGCGCGACGAGAACGGCTGCACCTCCCTGTGGCTTGTCTCTTGGGGCGCGCAGTCGGTGCATGGCGTCTACCCCAAGGAGAGCAACGGCGGCCTCTCGCACGAAGACCTCAAAACCTACATGGCTCAGGACCCGGACGGCCGCAAATATCAGGTGGTGGGCGACAAATACAACTGGCGCTGCGGCCTTGCTGTGCGCGACTGGCGCGGCATCGTGCGCATCGCCAACCTGCCCGTGGCCTCTCTCGGCAAGCGCAAGGGGCAGAGCGGCTTTGTGGATATGCAAAAGTTGACCATCGAGGCCAAGAACCTCATGCCCCAGCACTTGCGCCAGAAGGCCGTGTGGTACGCCAATGCCGATGTGCTCACGGCCCTTGAGTTGCAAAATTCCGATGCGGGCAACGTGCAGTTGCAGTACGGCGAGTTCTTTGACTCCAAGGCCGTGCCGGTGCTGCATGGCCGCCCCGTGCGTCAGTGTGATGCCGTGCTCTCCAGCGAAGGCGTGGTGGCCTAATCACAATCCTTTGTAAACGAGTGGAAGCCCTTGCCGGGGCTTCCACGCCGCAATCCGCATTTTTGCCGTTCTTCCACTCTCATGCCAAAGGAGTTTCCATGGCTATCATCGACCGCAACTCCGTTTTTTTTGAAGGCCCCCTTACCGCCAACGCCACGGGACAACCGGTGGCCCTTACCGGCCTGAAGCTTCCGGGGCGCATGGAACCAATCCCCCTGCGGCTTTCTGTTACCGAGGCCTTTGCCCCGGATGAAACGCAGAGCCTCAGCATCTGCATGGAAGAGGCGGATCAGGCCGACGGCCCATGGGCTGCCGTTTCTGGTGCTTCGGTGACAGTGCCCAACCCGGTGGAATCTCCCGGCCTTGGCCTTGGTGCACGCCCCTACCTGCGCTTTTTGCCCCAGGGCGTCCGCAAGAGCTGGCTGCGTCTGACCTTTGCCGTCACGCCTGTTGACGGCAAAACCGTGAGCAAGGGTCGCATCTTTGCCGCCCTCACGCGGGAGGAAGACCTGCCCTACGAACCTGCCATCATGGCTGGCTAAAACACAGCCCGTCAGTCTACAGCCTCCGGCCCCCTGCGGGGCAGGCCGGAGGCTTTTTCTCCACTTCATCACAGGAACTGCCATGACCATCAGCCAGATAAGCGTGTGGAACCGCGCGCTGGGCTTTCTGGGGACGCGCAGTGTTGCCTCGGAGCAGGAAAATACGCCAGAGGCCCTGCAATGCCGCCTGTATTGGGATTCCGCCCGGCGGCAGGTGCTGCGCGATTTTCCCTGGAGCTTTGCCCAGCGCAGAACATGGATGGCCCTTGTGCCGCTGCCCGAAGGTTACGCGCCGGAATTCCGTTTTGCCTACGCCCTGCCCGATGACTGCCTCAAGGTGCACGAGGTGCGCCACGAGGGCATTACGGCCCGGCCCTTCTGCCTTGCGCAGAATGCTGCGGGCGATGGCTCGCTGCTGCTCACCGATGCGGCGCGTGCCCTTGCCCTGTACACGGAAGATGTGCGCAACAGTCGCCTTTTTGATGACCTCTTCGCGCATATGCTGGCCCGCAAGCTGGCGGCTCTCATAGCTGCCCCATTGCTTAAAGGCAGCAGCCAGAAGGCAGCCGAGCTGGAGCAGCTCTATGCCGCAAGCCTGCCCCCGGCCCGTAGCGCCGCCGCGTCTGAACGCAGTGACCGCCCTGTGGAAGACCCCTGGCTTGCCGTGCGCTGAGTGCACCCGCAATCACTGTAAAACCAGCAAGGAGCGAGGCATGACCCTGCCCTACAGCCCCAGCCGCGCCGTGTATGAAGGAAATGGCGCAGCAACGGCCTTTCCCTTTGCCTTCAAGGTCTGGAGCACAGACCAGCTTAACATCAGCATCACATCACCCAAGGGAGAGACCTCTCCTGCTCAGGGCTGGACAGCCAGCATCGGCGAAAGCGGCGGCACCGTGACCTATCTGCACAATGGAGCGCCCCTGCCCGCAGGCTGGCGGCTTGCCATAGTACGCAACATGCCCTTTGCGCAGGGCATAGACCTCATATCTGCCTCACGCTTTGATCCGCAGGTCATAGAAGACGGGCTGGATCAGGCCACTGCGGAACTTCAGCAACTGAACGAAAAACTCGCGCGCGCCGTCATTATGCCTGCCACCAGCGATAAATCGCCGGAAGAAGTGGTTGCATCCATCTATGCCAGCCGTGACGCAGCAGCCCAAAATGCCACCGCCGCCGAGCATTCTGCCGCTGCCGCAGTGGCGAGCGCAGCCACAGCCGCTCAAACGGTGGCCGAAGCGGCAGAAGCAAGCGTGAGCGCCGCCACTGCACAGGCTGATATTGCAGCGGCAAGCGCCTATACTGCCCAAACTGCCGCATATGCGGCGCAACAGGCCGTGCCGGACAACTTGCTCAGCCGCATGGCAGATGCGGAAGCAAAAAACACCCGGCAGGATGCGCGGATGGATGCTGCGGAGCAAGGTATCACCGCCATCAGCACTACCCTGATCGGTAGCGTTATGAGTGTGATGGCGGCAGAGGGCTACGTGCCCAACGGCACTGTTCCCGCTGACGGCGCGGAATACACGCGGGAGCAGTTCAGGGAGTTTTACGACACGTATCTTGCTGGCGGCAAACTGCTCACCTGCACATACGCCGCCTTCGCCGCCCAGGTGGCATTGACGGGCAACTGCGCCAAATTCGCAGTGGACACCACAGCCCAAAAGTTCAAGGTGCCGCTGCTGAAAAACGGCGATTCCATCACGCATGCCGCCAGTTCCACAGAGCTGGGTAAGAGCGTCAAAGCCGGGTTGCCTAACGCAACGGGTACCTTGGGTTATATCTTTGGGCGTGATTCCGGCACGAACTATAGTGTTCATTCTGGAATTTTTGCGCAGGTAAGCGAAACTACCAGATTTGCAGGTGGGGGTGGGGAGGCCTCTGTAGTGTCCGTGGACTTGTCACGAAGTAGTGCTATCTACGGCAACTCCACCACAGTCACCGATGAACAGGTACGCCTGCGGCATTTTGTGGTTCTGGCATCTGCGCAGAACCGTGCCAGCGTGTTCGACTGGTCAAATTACATGGCAGGTCTGGCGGGCAAGGCCAACCTGGATATGGATAACCTGACGCCAGCAGGCTCCGCCAAGGTGGCGGACTACGCCATGCCCAGCCAAAGGGTGGTGGCGGTGGCCGTTCCCGCTTCTGGGGGGTACACAGTACCAGCACCATCCGCAGGTTGGTTCAAGCTTGCTGGTGTATCCACAGCCGCAGGACAGTACATACGCTTGTCCACAGCTAACTATGTGGTAGATATCCTCGACTGGTCTTCTGGGCCGGGGCAATCACTGGGGATAATGGTACCAGTACGCAAGGGGGACGTAGTGTGGGCCAGTTATAGCTCACTAAGCGCAATGTATATGCACTTTGTTATTACAGAAGGAGGCAACTGATGCCTTGCCATATACTGTGCAATACCGCTGGCGATATTGAGATGTGGGACGCGCAGCCATTCCCCGGCAGTACCCGGGTGGATTATGAGGTGGTGCGCGGCTGGGACGGCAGGCCGTATAAGGCCGGGGAAGAACCGCCACGGCCTGCGAAAGCAATCTTTGAAGCCTTGCGTGCCTCCCGTGATATGCGGCTTGCCGCTACGGACAAGTATCTGTTGGCCGACTACCCCATCAACGAGGATGATCTGGCACAGATCAAGGCATACCGGGCCGCCCTGCGCGCCCTGCCCGAACAGCCCGACGCGCCGTGGGATGGTGGCGGAGAAGCTACCCCCTGGCCCGATGCTCCTGGGATTTTGCAGACGGGCCAGTCATGCGCATAGCCCTGCAAAACTTTACCGGCGGCGAAATATCGCCCACGCTCTCGGCCCGGTATGACCTTTCCCGTTACCGCAACTGCGTTGCCTGCATGGAAAACATGCTCCCCGGCCTGCACGGCGATGTGGCCCGGCGGCCCGGCACCCGCTTTCTGGCTGAGCTTGGGGCGTATTCCGTGTTGCTCCCATTCACCTTCAGCGCGCATCCGAGCCAGAATTTCCTTCTGGTTTTTGGCGAAAAAACCCTGCGCGTTGCTACAGTTGCCGGATTCACCACGGCACCTGCCATGGCGACCCCCTATGCGGCGGAAGACCTGCTTTCTGTCTGCCACGCGCAGGTTGGCGATGTGGTCTATCTGGCCCACCAGAAATATCCGCTGCACAAAATAGTGCGACGCGACGCGGCGGATGGAAACTATACCTGGAGCCTGGAACAGGTGAAGCTGAACACATCCCTGCCCGCCCCCGCCGCACCCACGCTGGCCTTTACTGGCAGCAGCGGTTCCTACACCCTGCGCTACAAGGTGGCGGCGGTGGATGCCAACGGCAGGCAGTCCCTAGCTTCTCCTGCCGGGGAGTGCACCGGAGCGCGGCACCCCTCCGACTGGGTGGTGGGCAACAGCACAACCATAAGCTGGCCTGCCATTCAGGACGCTGCGGAATACAACGTTTACCGCGAGGAAGCGGGCTACTTCGGCTTTATTGGCGTAGCCTCCGGCACCAGCTTCAGCGACCAGAACTACAAGGCCGACACCACTGACACGCCTCGCGAAGACTGGAATCCATTTGCGGACAACAACAATCCCGGCGTGGTGGCCTTTCACCAGCAGCGTATGGTGCTTGCCGCCACCCCCGGCACGCCGCAGGCGTTTTACATGTCGCGCACGGGCGATTTTGAATCCTTCCGCAAGTCGCGCCCCTTGCAGGATGACGACCCGGTGGAATACCTCATCGCCTCCGGTTCCATAGACTCCGTAACCTGGGTTGCCAGCTTCGGTGATCTTCTGGTGGGCACCTCCGGCAGCGAATACAAGGCCAGCGGCGGCGATGGATCAGCCATCACGCCCCAGAAGGTCAGTATCACTGCCCAATCATACTGGGGCAGCGCGGGGCTTGCGCCCATCATCATCGGCAACTCAGTGCTGCATGTGCAGCGCCACGGCTCGCGAGTGCGCGATCTTTTCTATTCGCTGGAAAAAGACGGCTATTCTGGCAACGACTTATCCATTCTTGCGCCGCACCTGTTTGAGGGGCACACCATCAAACAGTGGGCCTATCAGCAGACCCCCGGCTCAACCATCTGGTGCGTGCGCGATGATGGCCTGCTGCTGGCTTTTACCTACATGAAGGAGCACGACATCTGGGGTTGGTCGCGCCATGTGACAGACGGCGAGGTTATTTCTGCCGCAACAGTGGCGGATCAGGACGGCGACGCGCTGGCCCTTGTGGTGCGCCGCACCATTGCAGGCCGGACGCGCTATTTTCTCGAGCGGCTGGCCCCGCTCTGGAGCGACAGCCAGCCCATTGCCGAAGCCTATTTTGTGGATTGCGGCCTTGCCATCCGCACTGATACGCCAGCTTCAACCGTGGAAGGTCTGGACCATCTGGAAGGCTGCGCGCTTTCCGTACTGGCGGACGGCAGCCCTGTGGAGGGCTGCGTGGTGCGTAATGGCCGCATAGAGCTGCCCTACGCGGCCTCGGTAGTGCAGGCGGGCTTGCCGTATGCATCCGTGCTCTCCCCCCTGCCGGTGGAGGGCGACTTCAATTCCGGCACGACCCTGGCGCAAGGGCGGGCTTACGGTTCCTGCTCGCTGCGCCTGTATCGCAGCGTGGGAGGGCAATACGGCCCCAGCCGCAACGAACTGTACGACCTGCCCTTCATGCCGGAGCACTGGGGCGAGGCCGTGCAGCCCTTTTCTGGCGATATCACGTGCGCTCCCAGCGGCGGTTGGGACAACCAAACGAGCATCTGGCTGGTGCAGCGGCGTCCCCTGCCCTTTCGCCTTCTTGCGCTCACGCTGGACATAACCTTTGCCTGACACGGCAGGAGCAATCCATGCTGACCATAGCAACAGAAACATTTTCGCAACTATCCGCAGAAGCGGAACAACTCGCTGCCGCCCACTGGGATGAGGTGGAAGCCTCCCTGCACGGCGCACAGCATTACCGCCTTGACCATGAGCGCTATGCCAGTCTTGAACGGCTGGGCATGCTGCACATCAGCGCCGCACGCGGTTTGCCCGAGGCCGACCAAGGCGCGCCCTCCGATACTTCCAGCGCTCCACTGGCGGGCTACGCCGCCTTTACCCTGGTGGCCTGCCCACATTGCCCGCAAACCATGCTGGCGGCTCTGGACGGGCTGTATCTTGCCCCTGAGGCACGTGGCGGCCTGTTTGCCCTGCGCCTGCTGCGCCACGCGGAGTCGGCCCTTGCCGCGCGCGGCGTGAGCCTTGTGCAGTACAGTTCGCCGGTATCCCGCCCCTGCCATGCGCTCTACCGCCGCCTTGGGGCGCAGCCCACGGAGACCATCTGGCACAAACCCCTGCCGACAGCGCCAGCCAAGGCCGCAGGAACTATCGAGGAGGACAGCTAATGGCCATAGCAACCAGCACCGCCGCCATGATCAGCGCCGCCGTGGCCCTCGCCGGGGCAGCAGCCGGAACCGTGAGCGCCGTGCAGCAGGCAGAAACCCGCCGCCAGCAGACGGAATACCAGTCCGACCTTGCGGCCCGCAACGCCCAGCAGGCGGAACTGAGCGCACAGGCGGCAGACGAGGCCGCCCGGCAGGAACGCCGCGCAGGCTACGAAGCGGCGCAGGCCAAACGGCAGGAGGCGGCCCGCATCATCGGCGCGCAACGCGCTCAGGCCGGGGCATCAGGAGCGCAGACCGATGCAGGCTCCACGCTGGATAAAACCCTCGACACCGCAGAAAGAGGCGAACTGGACGCCCTCTCTGCCGAGCAGCAGGGACAAAGCAGAGCACACGCCCAAGACATGCAGGCCTGGAGCCTGCGCAACCAGGCGGCGGAATCTGCATCCAAGGCCGACTTTGCTGGCTCGCGCGCCGAAACGGACTATCTGGGGCTGAGCAGCACCCTGCTCAACGGAGCCTCCCGCGTGGGCCGCAACTTTTACACTATCGGTTCACGCGGCCCGCTGCTGCCGTAGGGCACCTATCACTGCCATGCCTATAAGCTCCTGCCGTCCCCTTTCGGGCGGCAGGGGACTTTTGTTGTTATTTATGGAAAGCCCCGCGTAATGCCAGACAAAAACACGGCATTTGCCTATTGACGATGCGCGGCCCGATATTACTTTTTATGGGCAGGCGTTGCGAACAGGTGTATTCTGGACGCACGTCAAGGAAACGACCCGACGGGGAGCACGCATCATGGCAGTATCGTACAAGGATTATTACAAACTTCTGGGAGTAGAACGCGCAGCGAAAGCCGAGGAGGTCTCCAAGGCTTACAAAAAGCTGGCCCGCAAATACCACCCTGACCTCAATCCCGGCGACAAGCAGGCAGAGGAGAAGTTTAAGGAAATCAACGAAGCCTATGAAGTGCTCAAAGACCCGGAAAAGCGCAAACTGTACGACCAGCTTGGCCCCAACTGGCAGCACGGCCAGCAGTTTCAGGGCGAACCGGGCTTTGAGAATGTGCATTTCACGTTCAACGGCAAAAATTTTGACGGTTCGGGCTTTTCAGACTTTTTTGAAACCCTGTTTGGCGGCGGTGGCCAGTATGGTGGCGGCGCTCAGTTTGGCGGCCCCTTTGGCGGCCAGATGGGCGGACAAGGTGGCGGGCGCGGGGCCAATTTCGGCCCTGATCCCTTTGGCGGATTTTCGTCCCGTCAGCGGCGTGGTCGCGATGTGGAAGCGGAGCTGGCCCTGAGCCTTGAAGAAGTGCTGCGCGGCGGCCCGCGCTCCGTGTCCATCAACATGCCCGCAGGTTCAAAGACCCTTGAGGTCAATGTGCCCGCCGGCATCCGCGAGGGGGCAAAACTGCGCCTCGCCGGGCAGGGCGACCCTGCGCCGGGCGGCACGCCGGGCGACCTCTTTTTGCGGGTGCGCTATCTGCCCCACCATGTTTTCAAGGTGGACGGAGACAACCTGCAATGCGATCTGACCCTGGCCCCGTGGGAAGCAGCCCTGGGCGCGCGGGTTGAAGTGCCTACCCTTGAAGGCAGCGTAGAAATGCAGATTCCCGCAGGCTCCAGCTCCGGGCGCAAGTTCCGCCTGCGCGGCAAGGGCCTGGGCGCTGGCGACAAGCGGGGCGACCTGCTGGCAAAGATCATGATTCGGGTTCCCGCCCAGATCACGGACGAAGAACGCGATCTGTGGAACAAGCTGGCCGAGACATCAACATTCAAGGCCCGCGCGTAGGGAACAATCAGGCAGCCGCCAGCGGACACCCCCGGGGCTGCGCAGGGTTTGCATGCATATTCCAGCGGCGCCGCCGCAGGCGGCAACCGATACGGTTACTGGTGGAGGACACAAATGAGCATGACCCCGAAAAAACCTTCACTGCCCGTGCCTTCAACGGTCATGGTCTGGCAGGAATTCATTGAAGCCACAGGCATTGCGCCGGAGCGGCTTCAGGAACTGATGGGCCTTGGCTGGATTGAAGCCCGCACCAGCGCGGCGCAGGATTTCCTTTTTCGCGATGTAGACATCTACCGTGTACGCAAGCTTGAGCGCATCTGTTGCGACTTTGAGCTGCCCGTGCTCGGCGGCACTATTATTGTGGATCTTCTGGAGCGCATAGATTCTCTGGAACGCAGGGTGCAACGCCTGCAGCATTTTGAAGACGAATAGCCGGTTTGAGAGCATGCAGCCTCCCGGCCAGAAATAACAAAATTTTGCCCGCCGCAGCGCGGGCGCGTGTGGAGGAAGCTTATGGACATCAACAAATTTACGGATAAAGCCCGCGAGGCTGTGGGTCAGGCCCAGAGCATTGCCGCGGGCATGGGCCATCAGGAGACGGATGCCGAGCATCTGGCCCTGGCCCTCGTGCAGCAGGAAAACGGCATTGTGCCCCGCATTCTGGAACAGATGGGCGTGCAGCCCAAGGCCCTCAGCGTTGCCATCGAGGGCGCGTTGCGCAAGCGGCCTTCTGTTTCCGGCGGCGGCATGGACCCCAACAAGATCATGATTACCCAACGGCTGGCAAAAATTCTGGGCGATGCGCAGAACGAAGCCAACCGCATGAAGGACGAATACGTAAGCGTTGACCATCTGTTTGCCGCGCTTACCGATGTTGCGCCCTCCTCGCCCCTTGGCGAAGTTTTCAAGGAATACAAGATCGCCCGCGCCCGTTTTGTGGCAGCCATGGAAGAGCTGCGCGGCGGCGCGCGCGTGACCAGCGCCACCCCAGAAGACACATTTGAAGCGCTGACCAAGTATGCCCGCGATCTTGTGGAGGCAGCCCGTCAGGGCAAGATGGACCCGGTCATTGGCCGCGATTCCGAAATCCGCCGCGTTATCCGCATTCTCTCGCGCCGCACCAAAAACAACCCGGTGCTCATAGGCGAGGCGGGCGTTGGCAAAACCGCCATCGTGGAAGGTCTGGCCTTCCGCATCGTCAAGGGAGACGTGCCGGAGGGCCTCAAGGGCCGCAAGCTCTTTGCTCTTGATATGGGCGCGCTCATTGCAGGCGCAAAATACCGTGGCGAGTTCGAGGAACGCCTCAAGGCCGTGCTCAACGAGGTGGAAAAGAGCGAGGGGCAGATCATTCTGTTCATCGACGAACTGCACACCATCGTGGGCGCGGGCAAGACCGAAGGTGCCATGGACGCGGGCAATCTGCTCAAGCCCATGCTGGCCCGCGGCGAGCTGCACTGCATCGGCGCAACCACGGTGGACGAGTACCGCAAATATATTGAAAAAGACCCGGCTCTGGAACGCCGCTTCCAGCCCGTCATGGTTGAAGAACCCACGGTGGAGGACGCCATCTCCATCCTGCGCGGGTTGAAGGAACGCTTCGAGGTGCACCACGGCGTGCGCATCAGCGACTCGGCAATTGTTGAAGCGGTGGTGCTTTCGCACCGCTATATCACCGACCGCCAGTTGCCGGACAAGGCCATTGACCTCATTGACGAGGCCGCAGCCATGATCCGCACAGAGATCGACTCGTTGCCCGCTGATCTGGACGAAGTGAACCGTAAGGTCATGCAGCTCGAAATCGAGCGCGAAGCCCTGCGCCGCGAAACAGATGCCGCCTCGCGCGAGCGCCTTGAAAAGCTTGAGAACGAACTGGCTGACCTGCGCGCCCAGCAGGCCAACATGCGCAAACAGTGGGAGAGCGAAAAAGGCTCCATCGACCATGTGCGCGAAATCAAAGAGCAGATCGAGCAGACCAAGCTTGCCATTGAGCAGGCCGAGCGCGCCTACGACCTCAACAAGGCCGCCGAGCTCAAGTACTCCAAACTGCTTGAGCTGGAAAAGAAGCTGGCCTCCGCTTCCGGCGCTGGTTCGGAACACGAAGGCCCGCGTCTGCTCAAGGAAGAAGTGCGCCCCGACGATGTGGCCGAAATTGTGGGCAAGTGGACGGGCATTCCGGTAACGCGCCTGCTTGAATCCGAACGCGAAAAACTTCTGCGCCTGGGCGACCAGCTGCACGAGCGCGTGGTGGGTCAGGACGAGGCCGTTACAGCAGTGGCCGATGCCGTGCTGCGCGCCCGCGCGGGGCTTTCCGACCCGGCGCGGCCCACAGGCTCGTTCATCTTCCTTGGCCCCACGGGTGTAGGCAAGACCGAGCTTTCCAAGGCTTTGGCCGAGGCGCTCTTTGATACGGAAGACAACATGGTGCGGCTCGACATGAGCGAATACATGGAGAAGCACTCCGTGTCGCGGCTCATCGGCGCGCCTCCAGGATACGTGGGCTATGACGAAGGCGGTCAGCTTACCGAGGCAGTGCGCCGCAAGCCCTACTCCGTCATCCTGTTTGACGAGATTGAAAAGGCGCACCCCGACGTGTTCAACACCCTGCTGCAACTGCTGGACGATGGACGCCTTACGGATAGCCAGGGACGCACGGTGGACTTTCGCAACTGCATAGTCATCATGACCTCCAACATCGGCTCCATGCACCTGCTGGACGGCATCTCCGCCGACGGCTCGCTGAAGGAAGGCGCGAGGGAAAGGGTCATGGAGGATTTGCGGGCGCACTTCCGCCCCGAATTCCTCAACCGCGTGGACGAAACCGTGGTCTTTCTGCCCCTGCGGCGCGACCAGATTGCCCGCATTGTGGATCTTCAGGTCAACCGGCTGCGCAAGCGGCTTGAAGACCGCAAGATCAGGCTTGAGCTTACGGATGCGGCCCGCAAGTTTATTGGCGATGCAGGTTACGACCCTGTGTACGGCGCGCGGCCCCTCAAGCGCTACGTGCAGCAGGCTGTGGAAACCCCGCTTGCCAAGGAGCTGGTGGGCGGCAAAATCCGCGATGGTCAGTGCGTCACTGTGAACGCCACAGACGACAAGCTGACCTTCCGGGCCGAGTAAGCGCATACGGATCACAGCTTAGCAGGCAAAATCATGAGGCCCACACGAACCATTTCGTGTGGGCCTCACTTTTTGGGGGGTAGGGATGCGGGACAGGTTGCGCGGAATATCTGGCGGAATATCCCGCTGAATGTCAGATCACTGCGTCAGGCGGCGGGACCGCCAGCGCGTTCGGGCTACTGAATTTCTTCGGGCTTGACCACAAGCCAGTTTTTATCGGCGGTGACTGGCTGGCCCAGTTCCTTCTGGCGGGCAGCGGCCTTGGTCCACATGTCTTCCATCTTCTTCATGGCGCTGTCTTTGCGGTTGATCCACACGCGCGCGCCGCCCTTTTCCACATCCACGCCGTTCAGCAGCATGTAGCCGTCAGAAATGGGCGTGTCGCCGCCCACGATGATGGGCTTTTTCCACTGGTCGATGTAGCCGAGGATAGTGCCCATCTTGCCTTCGTACCAGGTCATGGGATTCATGAGGTGGGTGGTGAGCAGCATGTCGAGGTTCTTTTTCTGGTCGTACTGGCCCTTTTCGATCTGGAGGCGCGAGGTGGTCAGGGCGCCGCTGGCGGGATCCTTGAGCAGCATGGTGACGCCAATGACGTTTTCAGGCTTTACGTTGTAGCCGTACTTGGGGTCGCTGGCCACCATGCGCACCAGTTCTTCACTGGCGGCTGTCATAACATACACGTTGATGCCGTTTTCCATCAGCTTGGCGTACAGTTCCTGCATGCCGGTAAAGGGCTTGGGCGGGTTGATGCTGGCTTCTTTCACGGTGTCGCCGCTGTAATACTTGGCCTTGAGGGGTTTTTTGTATTCCATGAGGCCGTCCACATGGCCCTTGAGTTCCTTAAGCGTAACGCCAGCAAAAACCTGCGCAACCCAGGGGTAGCAGATGAGGTCTTCGGTCTCGCACAGGCGGTAGTAGTAGCTGACCAGACCTTCCTTGAAGTCCTTGGTATCCTTGAAGGGAATGAGACGCAGTTCCTGGGGCAGCTTTTCGCGTGAGAGCGCGCCCTTCATTTCCATGTAGGCCAGCAGGGATTCTTCCAGATCATAGCGGTAGCTCGTGTTGTCCATGTCAAAAACGGCAAAGTTGCCCTGATTGGCATTTTTTTCAATCACCTTGTCGAGCTGTTCTTTCACAGGGGCGGGCCAGTGCTTCAGCTCTGTAGCGGCGTTGGCCGACTGGCTGAGCGTGAATGCAATGACAAAGCAACTGACAAACAATGCAAGGCAAATTTTTTTCATCACACGACTCCAAGCGTTAAACGTAAACAATCCCCACAAAATACATATCGGCCCACAAACCCTTTCAGATGTATTCTCAGCACCAGATAGATGCTCAAATGATTATTTCAGGCCAGCGTAACCTTCCAGTACAGGGGAAAGTCAATGGGGGTTTTCATATCTTGTTAAGCAGTGAAGGAACCCCCACTCGCAAACCGCAAAACGGCAAAATGCGCCCCAACCGGGAATAACAGGAGATCAGACTTCTCAGTGTTGCCCTGCAAATACGCAGAAAGGGGATTCCCGTGCAGGAATCCCCTTTCTATTGCTGACAATTTCAGCCCTGACGGCTTGCGCCGCAGGATGCTTTTAGCTTCTGAATGCGTTGCCCAGAGCGTCTGCCGCCATAATGGCCGCAGCGACGCTCTCTTCCGTGATGGGAAAGGGCATGGCGTGGATGGATTCTTCGGGCAGGCAGGCCTTGCGGGCCACCTTGCGCAGGGCTTCCGGGCTGATATCCGTAATACCGATATCGCTCAGGCACACAGGCAGGCCCACTGAGGTGCAGAAGCCCAACACTTCGTCCAGTTCTTCCGTGGGAGCGTTTTCCAGCACCAGTTGCACCAGCGTGCCAAAGGCGACCTTTTCGCCGTGCAGATAGGTGTGGGTTTCTTCCAGCGCGGTCAGGCCATCGTGGACGGCATGGGCTGCCGCCAGACCGCCGCTCTCAAAGCCCAGGCCGGAAAGCAGGGAATTGGCCTCAATGATGTTTTCCAGCGCTGGCGTCGCCATCTTGGCCTGACAGGCCAGCACGGCCTTGTAGCCGTCATCCAGCAGGGTGCGGTAGCAGGTGGCTGCAAGGGCTTGCGCTGCAAGGGTGCCTCTGGCCGGAGGGCAGTCGCCCGTGCGTGCGCCGCAGGGCAGGCCCGCGTTGACGGGAGCGCATGAACGCACGTTGGCCCGCGCCTCAAAATAGGTGGAAAGGGCATCGCCCATACCCGACACCAGATAGCGCACCGGCGAGGCGGCAATGATGGAAACGTCCATCAGCACTACATCGGGATTGCGGGGAAAGTAGGCGTAGTCTTCCATTTCGCCGTCTGGCGTGTAGATCACCGCAGAGTGGCTCGTGGGTGCATCCGTAGCCGCTGTGGTGGGCACCACAATGACCCCCTGCCCCGCCGCCACGCAGCGCGCCGTATCCAGCGCCTTGCCGCCGCCAAGCCCCACGGTGCAGTTGCAGGAATGCTGGCGCGCCAGCTCGCCAAGGCGGGCGATTTCAACGCGCGAACATTCGCCCTGAAATTCTGTTTCCACAAAGGTCACGCCAAACTTGGCCGCTGTGGCGTCCAGCGTCTGGCGCACCCTGTTCACGCTGCTTTCCGTGGCCACCAGCAGGGCTTTTGTGCCGTACTGCCGCACAAAATACCCAAGGTTGAGCAGTTCGTTCTCGCCCTGCACATACTTGGACGGACAGATAAACGCTCTTCTCATGGCATGCTCCGCTTCCGGCAATTGCGCCGGCATTGCAGGTTTGAATCCTGACCGGGCCTACGCGTCTTCCTTCACGCCCAGCAGGGCGCGGGCATAATCCTCGCCGCTGAAGGGACGCAGGTCTTCCATTTTTTCGCCAAGGCCCACATAGGTGATGGGCAGGTGATGCTGCATGGCAACGGCTATGGCTACGCCGCCCTTGGCCGTGCCGTCGAGCTTGGTGATGATGAGTTCATCAATGCCCGCAGCTTCCTTGAACAGTTTGGTTTGCGAAAGGGCGTTCTGCCCGGTGGTGGCGTCAATCACCAGAATGGTGCGATGCGGCGCGCCCGCATGCTTTTTGCCCAGAACCTGACGGATCTTGCTCAGTTCTTCCATCAGATTGACCTTGGTCTGCAAGCGGCCAGCCGTGTCCACATAGAGCACGTCCACGCCTTCCTGAAGCGCGCGATCCATAGCCTCGTAAGCCACGGCGGCAGGGTCGGAACCGGCGGTGCGCGCATGAAACAGCGCGCCCACGCGCCCAGCCCAAACCTGCAACTGCTCGATGGCGGCAGCGCGGAAGGTGTCGGCGGCGGCAATCATGACCTTTTTGCCCTGCATGCGGTCGCGGTGGGCCAGCTTGGCAATGGTGGTGGTTTTGCCCACGCCGTTGACGCCGATCATCAGCACAACTTCGGGCTGGTTAACGGCTGCAATACGGCGCGGCGCGCGAAAGATTTCTTCCACTTCAGCCATGAGCAACTGGCGTACCTTGCTGGATTCCGTAACCTTTTCCTTGCGGGCGCGCTCTTTCAGACGTTCCACCAGTTCAATGGACGGTTCGTAGCCAAGATCGGCCATGATAAAAAGCTCTTCCAGCTCTTCCCAGAAGGCGTCGTCCAGTTCGCCATGCCCGGCAAAGAGAGCATCCAGCCCCTTGGAAAACTGTTCGCGGGTGCGCGAAAGGCCCTGGCTGATCTTGAGAAACAGGCGGTTGCGCTCGTCCTCTTCGTCTTCCATATCAAGGGCGAGAGCCAGACGGTACTGCAATTCAGAGCGGAATTCCTCCACCTGCCGATAATCCATGCGGGTAAGCCATTCCTGAAAATCGCGCACAAAGTTCTGCGCTTCGGCCTCCGGGGCATCAAGGGCGCGCAGCAAGAAGAACAGACGCTGCCACAGCAGGTCGCCCGCTTCATCCACACCCTCAAGCACAATGCCAAGCCATACGGAAAGCCGTGGCTCGGCCTCGCGCAGCCGCAGAGTAAGAGCCTCATCAGCGGCAGATGCCGCAAAAGGCTGGGCAGTGGCTTCTGACGCTGGTCTCGCGGCAGGTTCTGCAAGGGATTCAGGTGCGGCTGCACCAGCTTCTGCGCCAATTTCTGCGGGCGCTTCCTGCGCCGCATTGGCCGCATCTTCCGCGCCGCCGAACATTTTTTTTATGGCAGAGAAAAAACCCATATGATCTCCTTATCTTCCGCCCTCTTGCACCGAGGGCTTGCTTTCCTTGCGGGCCGTTTGCCCTTCCAGCGCGCCCAGCACTTCGCGCAGCGCCAGCACGCATTCTTCCACGGCCTGAGCCGCAGAAGCGGCGTTCGAATCATTCACGGCCCATTGCATTGCATGCGCGGCAGAGGCCAGCCGCTCCGCGCCCACGCAGGGCGCTGCCTTTTCAAGAATCCGCCCCAGGCGGCAGAGGTTGTCCGCGTCTTCCAGCGAGTAGAGGCGCAGCAGCAGATCAGGGGCAGGGGCAAACGTTCTGCCGAACATGCCAGCCGTAACGCGCCAGGCTTCCGGGCGGCGCAGCAAAAAGGCCCGCCCAAGCTCGGCGCTCACAACAGCCCCGGCTGCGATATCTGCGCTCAGGGGCGCGGCGCTCCCGCCCTGCGCCTCTGCGGTTGGCTGCGGTGAGGCCTCATGACTGCGCGCGGCGCTGTCTCCTGCCGAACCAGATTCAAAAATATCTGCAAGGCCGGGTTCCATTGATGCTGCAGGAGCCGAATCAGCAACAGATTCAGTGCCGGATGCCGCAGTGCCGCGGGGTGCGGTACGCTCCAGTAGCAAGGCTCTCAGCCGGGCCAGATCGCCCCAGTGCCAAAGCAGGGCCAGCAAAACCAGGGTTGAAAAAAGGGCGGAAAGGCAAAACCGCGCCACTTCCCGGCGGGCCTTCTGGGCCAAATCCTCGTCAGTAATGCGGGGTGAGAGGTACACTTCCACCGACCCCACGGGGCGGCCTTCCATCTTGAGCGGATTCATGCCCTGCACGCTGTTTTCCGCAATTTCATCGTCCCAGGGGATGGGTTCCCACTGGTAGTTGCGCCGCTGCCCTTCCAGCATGCCACGCGGCGTCTGCACCTTGATGGCGTAAATGGATTCATCGGTCATGGCCGCCATAACGATTGTGCGGGCGGTCAGTTCGTCCAGCTCCCAGGCTGGCAGGGAAAGCAGGGCCGCCAGTTGCGCTGCGGTACGTCCGGCCTCGCTGCCAAGGCGGTTTTCCGCCTCCTGCCTGTCCTCGTTGACGTTCCAGACGCCAAGCAGCAGGAACAGCAGCAGTGCCGCCACCCAAACAGTCAGGGCAAGCCTGCGGCGCAGAACGTGTGAGATATTGGGCATATGCTTTGCCGCGAGAAACACGCTCCCGCGCTCCTTACTGTTGGTGTGGCCTGCCATGCAGACGGTGCGCCAGTGCGCGGGCAGCCGCAAGGGCATCAGCATCGCGCAGAACAAACAGACAAACAGCCCAGGCCGTTGCGCCGCCAATGATGGCAAGGGCAAGCCCCAGCCATATGCCGCGCCCGTGCAGCAGTTCCAGCAATTGCCATGCGGCAAGGGCCGTGGCCGCAGCAGCGGCACATTGGCGCAGTACAGCACCCGCCGAAGGCAGACATGCGCTGGCGGATGCCGCGCCAGCGGAACTTTTTTTCAGCGCCCTGCCCAGAATAGACAGCAAAAAGCCGCATTGCAGCCACAAGCCAAAGCTTACGGCCAGTGCCGGAGCCATGACACCAAGACTGCCCGAAAGACTATGGACCAGTGCGGCCCCGACCGCAAGCGTAGCAACCACAGCCCATACAGCGCTGACCGCTGTGCGTCGCACCTCGCCCAGCGCATTACAGGCCGCCAGCAGGGAGCGGTTGACGGCAAAGGCGGGCAGGCCCGGCAAATAAGCCCACAGGGCGAGACCTGTCTCGTAAGCCGCATTGTCGCCAAAAGCTCCGTGGCGCAGCAGGCCTTCCACCAGACGCGGCCCCACGGCCCACAATCCTGTGGCGGCTGGCAGGCTCAACAGCAGGGTCAAACGCAGGGCTGTGCGCAGCTGATCCGAAAAAAGCGAAAATTCTCTGGCAGCGGCAAGGCGGCTCAAAGTGGGCAGGCTTGCCATGCCAAGGCACACGCCCACCAGCCCAAGGGGCAGTTCAAGCAGCCGTTCGGCATAGTAGAGGGCAGCCACCTGCCCCCGGCCCATACTGGATGCCAGGGACATGGCAGCCAGCATGGCAAGCTGCGGGGCGGATGCCCCAAGCAGGCCCGCAGGCAGACGGCCAAGGCAGTTCCAGGCGAGGGATGCCGCGCGCCTTTGCAGCGAGGATTCATCCGCGCCCGCGCTGCCCTGCGCTGCATCCGGCCTATCGCCAGGCCCGGCATTATGCAGCGGCAACAAACGCCGCACGGCCAGCCACTGCGCCAGCCATTGCGCAATACCGCCGCAAAGCATGCCCACAGCCAAAGCCGGAGCCGCAGGCAGCAGGCCCAGAGCAGCCGCCCCTGCAAAACACAGAATGACAATATTGAACAGGGCAGGAGAAACAGCGGGCAGCCAGAACACGCCAAGGCTGTGCAAAAGGGCCATGCCCAGAGCCGCCATGCCCGCCGCCAGGGTATAGGGCAGACAGATGCGCAGCAGGTATATGGCCTCCTGCCGTTCCGGCCCATAAAAACCGGGAGCCAGAATATCAGTCAGCCAGGGGGTGCCCACCAGCCCAAGCACTGTGAGCAGGGTCAGCACAAGGCCAAGCCTCACGGCCAGCGCGCGGGCCAGCAGGCGCATGCTGCGGCTGCGCTCCCCCTCCACGGCATGACCGGGTGATGCGCCCATACGCTCCAGATGCACAAGGCTTGCCGTCAGGGTCATGGAAAGCGAGCCTTCGCCCAGCATGCGGCGCAGCACATGGGGCAGCCGCATGGCAGCCACCAGCGCATCGGCGGCAGCGCCGCCGCCCACAAGCCAGGCCATGCTCATATCGCGCAAAAGGCCGAGCACACGCGAAACAAGGGCAAAGCCGCCCAAAAGAGCCGCCGTGCGTGCAATGCCGCCAGAATACCCGGGGCCGTGCTCGGCAGGGCCAGCAGCGCAAGACGAGGGGGATTCACCACCTTTGCCGTGCGCGCAGCCGCTTTCAGAAGCGCTCATTATTCCTCGTTTCAGCCTTGCAAAAAATCAGGGCAGCGCACCGCTGGGCAGTTCTGGGGGCGCTTGTCAAAACACGTGAAAGCAAGCTGCCTGCAACAAACATTTCCGCTCCCGGCGGCACTGGGCTTTTAACAGCCCTTGGTGCCGCCGGGAGCAAACGAGTCGCAACTACGGGCGGTGCGGATCGGGTTCGGACTTCCACGCGGCCACGGCTTCGCGCACAAGGCGATTCTGCTCTTCGGGCATGGTATCCTTGAAAGTTTCGGCAAACACGTGGATACGCGTGCCGCCGCGTGGCGCAAACAGGCCCTTGACCCGGCACCAGCAGGGATTGAGCAGAGTGCGCAGGTCTTCCAGCACATTGTTGGTGATGGTTTCCATAAACGACTGGTGATTGCGAAAGGCGAACATATAGAGCTTGAAGCTCTTGGATTCCACGCACAGCTCATCGGGAATGTACTCCACCGTGATGGTGCCGCAGTCGGGCTGGCCGGTCACGGGGCAGAGCGAGGTAAATTCGGGAAAGCTGATGCTGATCACATACGGGCGCTGGGGAAAGCAGTTGGGAAAGGCCTCCAGCAGGGCTACGCTGGGGCCGCCCTCCGGGGACTGAAGGCGGCCTGTGCCTAGAACCTTCAGGTCCTGGGTCTGATCCTGGCTGCGGGTACTCATGGGGATACTCCTTAAAATACACGGAAATGACGCTACTAGGCAGCGTTGGGGGGCCGCCTGAGCGGCGGACGCGGCATGCGCAGGCGAAAGGCCTCACTGGCTGCGCAAACGCAGGCGCGTATCGGACTTGTAACCCATTGCGCTTGCGGCTACAATAATCTATTGCCCACTCCAATCCGATACCATCCATCGGCCAGTTCCCCGGAGCAACGTATGAACATCCTGCTGCACGTACACGCCTGCAAGCGGGGCCAATGTCTGCCCCTGCTGCCTGTTGCCGCCACGGATACCGATTTTTGCCGCAGTCACGGCCTCATGACGCCCGAGCCGTGGGCAATGCCCCACCTGCGGGTGGGCACATGCTTTTGCGGGGCCTGTGGCACAGCCCTGCTCAAGGTTACGGGGCGCGCCTGGATGCCCTTGCCGCCAAACGTGGCAAACCCGGGCGGCAACGGAGAGGAACCGTGGCAGGCAAGCCACGCGGTGCAATGCCTGTTTTTGACTGCCCTGACGGATCTGCCCGAAGGCCCGCTGGAAGTAACCGCCAGAAAAACCGGGTACAGCCTTGCCTGGGTAACCCTTTCGGACAAAGGCGCACGCGGCCAGCGGCTGGATTTGAGCGGCCCCGCCATTGCCGAAATGGTCGGCTCCGCCATGCCGCTGAGCCACAGCCAGGGATTTTTGCTACCGGATGAAGCCGTGCGACTGCGCGCCCTGCTGACGGAGCTTGCCCTGAGCCAGGGTTTTGACCTTATATGCACCACCGGCGGCACCGGGCTTTCGGCGCGAGATATTACGCCGCAAACCACTGCCGCCCTGCTCGACACGCCCTTGCCGGGCTTTACTCAGGCCATGCTGGCCGCCAGCCTTGCCAAAACGCCCCACGCGGTTATTTCGCGCGCGGCTGCGGGCGCGCTGGGGCAAAGCATCATCATCAACCTGCCGGGCAGCCGCAAGGCCGTTGTGGAAAACCTTGCCGCCGTACTGCCCGCCCTGCCCCACGCCCTTGCCAAATTGCAAGGCGACCCCGCCGACTGCGGCGGTTAAGGAGAACACATGGGCTTTTTTCCGCATTCCGGCATGAGGCTTTCCACGCCTTTTGGCCAGTTTGGCGACATTTGCCGGATGATCAAGATTGAGCATTCCATTTTTGCGCTGCCCTACGCCTGGGCAGGAGCGGTACTGGCAGCACGCGGCTTGCCCTCTGCGCGCAGCCTGATTTTTCTGACCATCGGCATGATCGCGGCGCGCTCATTCGCCATGGCCTTCAACCGGCTGGCCGATCTGCCCTTTGACCGCGACAACCCGCGCACACAGGGCCGCCCCCTGGTCACGGGCGTTATCAGCAAGGGGCAGACATGGGCCTTCTGCGCGCTCATGGCAGTTATCTTTATTGCCTCCTGCGCGGCGCTGAATACCGTCTGCCTGTGGCTTTCCGTGCCTGCGTTGCTGTTTGCGGCCATCTACAGCATGCTCAAGCGCTTTACGGCCCTGTGCCACTTCTGGCTGGGCGCGACCCTGGGTCTTGCCCCGCTTGCTGGCTGGCTCTCGGTCAATCCCGCAAGCCTTGGCCTTGCGCCCGTGCTGCTGTTCTGGGCTGTCACATTCTGGGTAGCGGCGTTTGACATCTATTATGCGTTTCAGGACATGGATTTTGACGTGGCCTTTGAGCTGCATTCCGTGCCTGCTTCTTTTGGGCCGGATACAGCCCTGACGCTGGCCGCGTTCTCGCATGCCATGACGTCCATCTTCTTGTTGCTGGCGGGTTTTGCCGCCGGGCTTTCCTGGCCCTGGTACGTGGTGTGGTTCGGCATCAGCATCATGCTGCTTGTGGAGCACAGGCTCATGAAGCCGCAGGATCTGCGCCATGTGAACACAGCCTTTTTTACCATCAACGGCATCATTTCGCCGGTCGTGCTGGCTGGCGTGTTGCTGGGCATCTATATCTGACGGAGAGGCAATGCCGCGCAAAAAACAGTACCAATGGAAATCCAGCGATGAGGCAGAAGGCTTTGACTTGCCGCCCAGCCGCTCTGAAAAAAAACGCCAGAGCCTTGCCCTGCAAAACATGGGCGAAGAACTGACGCGCCTTGGCCCGCAGGAAGTCAAAAACCTTGACCTGCCCGCAGACCTCAGGGAAGCGCTGCAACTATACGCCCGCATAGGCGACCACGAAGGCCGCCGCCGCCAGATGCAGTTTATTGGCCGCGTCATGCGCGAGATCGACCCCGCGCCCATCCGCGCCATGCTGGATGCCCGACGCGAGGTTTCAGCGGCAGCCACCGCAGCCCTTCATCAGGCAGAGCAGTGGCGCGACCGCCTGCTGACAGCTGACCAGGACGAACTTGCGGGCCTGGTGGAAACCCTGCTGACCGCAAGGGCACTGCCGGAACAGAACGCAGAAGAAGCGCAGACATCGGGCAAGGGCGCTCTGCCAGGTCAGGATGAACTCCTGACCATGACCCTCGCCGCCCGCAAGGAAGCTGCGGAGAACACCTCCCCGCAGGCCCGGCGCGCGCTTTTTCGCGCCATCCACGGCATGCTGAAAGCGTAATCCCGGCGATTTTTATCTCCCAACCCTGTGCTTTTTCATAAAAATAAAAAAAATGCGCAGGAATGCTTGACGATCACCTACGGTTAGGATAGAAGCTTTCTTCGTTGCTACGCCCTTGTAGCTCAGTCGGTAGAGTGCATCCTTGGTAAGGATGAGGTCAGCAGTTCAATCCTGCTCAAGGGCTCCACAAAGAATCAAAGGACTTACGGAGAAATCCGAAAGTCCTTTTTTTGTATCCCCGCCTGACTGGAATTTCAGATAAAAAAAAGCCGCCCATACGGACGGCCCAAAATCATAAAAATTGCACATCAGGGAAGCTGCGGCGGTTGCGGCATCAAGGCCCGGTAGGGGCCGCGCATGCTGTACACAAAGTTTGCCATGCGCGCATCACCGCTGACCACAAGCATGAGCAAAAGTTTGGATTGCGCATCCTCACGCACAATGCCGTAGCCCTTCACGCCCTTTTGCTCAAAGGTAAATTCCCACTGGCCATTGCTGCGAAGTACAGGCGTCGAGCCCTGCAAGCGTTTGGCATTGCCCTTGGCGGCCTGCTCGGCCTCGCCCGCATTGGCAGGCCCCACAATAATGAGCGCAGAACTTTTGTGATCCTTCTGCCCCATCACAACCTGTACGGCTTCCTGCACCTTGGTAGGGCCGTTCACCACCACCCAGTCTGCGGGCAGATCAAGGCTGTAATATTTTGTGGTCAGGGGCGCGGCCTGCGCCTGCGCTGCAAGCAGAACCATCAGCACAAGCAGGGGCAAGCCCCGCATAACAAGCCGGATAAATTTCTGGGGCATGGCAATCTCCATTACATTCCAAGGATGCCGGAGTGTACGGCTCTCCTTCCCGCCTGTCCACACGCCATGCTGCGGATACATGGGCGGGTATAAGGGCGCGCACCCTCTTGCCGGGGAAGATTCATACCTGTAGTATGCGCGCAATGAGGATAGTATGCTGAAACTACGAGCACTACGCGCCCGGCTTTATGAAAATCGTTTTGAACTGCTCATGCTCTCGCTGTGGTGCGTGTTCATCCTGAACATCATATTTCCAGAAAATATCTACAGGGGCACCGCGCAGGCAATATATCTGCCCATCCAGTTGCTCGCGGCTCTTGTACTTTTTGAATTCAAACCCCGCATTCTGCGGCTAGTCCTGATTTTCGGCGCGCTACTGCTCGTGGGCCGGGCCATGGATCTATTTTTTATCAGGACTATGAAAGAGGAAATGCTGCTGCTCTATCTGTGTTTTTTCGGCAGCATCATGTTTGAAGTATTCCGGCAGATAGCCCACGCTCAGATGTTTACGACCAAGATTGTTTACGCTGCGGTGTGCGGCCTGCTGCTCATTGGCTATTGCGGGTATTTTCTGTTTCTGGCCATCGAGTTCCATCAACCGGGTTCTTTCATAGGTCTGGGGCCGGGCGATCAAGCGGTCAACGATCTGTTCTACTTCAGCTACGTGACCATCCTCACCATCGGCTACGGCGACATCACGCCAAAGACATGGATCGCCAAAAACGCCACGGTGCTGGTGGGCTTTACAGGCTACCTCTATTCCATTGTCGTTATTGCGCTTATTGTGGGCAGGGCCCACCGCATGCCGCGCAGCGCCGTTGCCCCCACAAAAAAACCAGCCCCGCTGCCTGCGCGCTCTCCGCAATCATCTTCCGCCAAGAAACCGCCGGAAGCCTGACCCACATCCTGATTCTGCACCGCTTCACTCCAGCAGTCAGCAGCACACGGCCTGCCTGATTCGTACCCCTATGAGGGGCGCGCAAAACGTCCGCTCAGGCCTTGCGTTTGAACATCCACACGGCAACGCTCACAGCCACCGCGCTGATGCAGGCAATCTTGCCTAGGCTCACCGCTGCCGCAGCCACGGTAATATCCTTGAGAAAAACACCCTGCACAATGGTGGTGAAATGCCGCATGGGGTTCAACTGGCTGGCGTATTGCAAAAACGGCGGCATGTTGATGACGGGCGTAACCGCGCCGGAAATAAGGATGCACGGCACCCCTACGGTAAAAGCCCCCAGAAAGGCTTGCTGCTGCGTGGCCGATAACGACGATACCATCAGCCCCACCCCGCCCGAAGCCATGGCAAAAACCAGCATGGCCATGTAGAGCAACACCAGCGAACCGCTAAACGGCACCCCGAAACCGAATACGGAGATGAGCAGAAAAATGGTGCCGTGCACCAGCCCCACCAGACAACCCGGCACCAGCTTGGCAAGGGCGATCTCCGTAGGCGTGGCCGGGGAAACCAGCAACTGGTCAAAGGTGCCCACCTCGCGCTCCCGCGCTACGGAAAGGCCCGTCACCACCAGCCCCAGCATAAAGCCCAGCATGCCTATAAGGTTGGGCAAAAAGAACCACTGAAATTCCAGATTGGGGTTGAACCAGCAGCGCACGCGCACATCCAGCTTGGGTGCGCCGCCTGCCGCGCTGGTTGCTGCGCCGAGCGCCAATTGCCCCCGTGGCGTGGATTCCCCAATGCCGCGCACAATGGTTTCAAGATAGTAGGAGGCAATCTGCGCCGCATTGGAGCGCCTGCCGTCGAGTATCACCTGCATCTGCGCTGGCGTACCCGCATCGATCCTGCGGGAAAATTCATCATCAAACACCATGACAAACAGGGCATTTTGCCGCTCGATGGTCGGGCGGATATCCGCCTCGCCATTCAGAAATGTCACGCTGCGGAAGGTGTGCGACCCCTGTAGCCTGCGCACGATCTCGCGGCTCCAGTTGCCGCTGTCCTGATTAAGCACGGCCACGTCCACATTGCGCACTTCCATGGTGGCCGCCCAGCCAAATACCACAATCTGCATGAGCGGTGGCACGATAATAAGCATGCGCGAAACCTTGTTGCACAGCAGCACCAGCAGCTCTTTGCGCACAATGGTCGCCATGCGCCGCAGGTTCAGACGGGGCAGCGTTATTCTTGCCATCACGCGTCCAGCCTTTTGACAAGGTTGCGGTACACCAGCCCCAGCAATACCGAGGCCAGCAGCCCCATGAACAGAAGGCTGGGGCCAAACACGCCCCACACATCCCCGGTCAGAAAGATGGTACGCAAACAGGTATTGAAGTAGCTGGCGGGCAAAAGCCGCGTCAGCGCCTGAAGCACGGGCGGCATGCTGTTGATGTCAAATACGAAGCCCGAGAGCAGCAATGCGGGCAAAAAGCCGGAGAACAATCCCGCTTCAGCAGCCACCAGTTGCCCGCGCAGGGTTACGGAAATCAGCAGCCCCTGCCCCAGCGCGCTCAGCATGAATACGGACGACAATAACACAAGCACCCACAGGGAGCCGCGAAAGGGCACGGCAAAGAGCGTCACCGCCGCCACCGCGCACAGGGCCATGCTGAACATGCCCATGCAGAAATATGGAATCAGCTTGCCCAGCAGCAATTGCATGCGGCTCACGGGCGTGGCGAACATGGCCTCCATGGTGCCGCGCTCCCACTCGCGGGCAAATACCAGAGAGGTCAGCAAGGTGCCTATCAGGGTCATAATTACCGTGATGGCCCCCGGCACAAGAAACTGCACGCTCTTGGCGGCAGGATTGTACCAGAAGCGCGGCTGAATATTGATGGGCAGCGCTGCTGCAACGCCATCTGGCAAGGCCGTGCGCTGCCAGGACATAATCAGCCCCTGGCTGTAGTTCTGGATATACTGTGCGGTATTGGGTTCTGAGCCGTCCACAAGCACCTGCACGGCCCCGGCGCTGCCCCGCTCAAGCTGCTCGTCAAAATCCTGCTGGATCACCAGAATGCCCTGCACCACAGAATCGCGCATCATACGCCCTGCATCGGTCATGGTGCCCACAGGCCGCGTGGCAAACCACGGGGAGTGGGCAAAATCCGCCGCAAGGCTCAGCGAATGCCGCCCGCCGCTCTGATTCAGCACGCCCAGCCGCAGCACGCCCGCATCCAGCGTGATGCCGTAGCCAAAGAGCAGCAGAAAAATGAACGGCAATACCCCGGCCACCAGATAGGACGAAGGATCGCGCACGATCTGCTGAAATTCCTTGCCCACGAGGGCAAATAGCTGTCGTAACCAGATGTTGCGTAGCATAGAGCCTGATTTTGGGTTGTATGTCCCGGAGCAGCGGCTTGCAAAAAACTCGCGCAAGGCGGCTACTGCGGATGCTCCCTGTCGTATTTTTCAATGCTGGCGATAAAGGCTTCTTCCAGCGTGGGGTCTTCCACCCCGGTGCAGGACGCCTTGAGTTCGTCCGGCGTTCCCATGCTGATCGTGGCCCCGCGATAGATCAGCGCGATGCGGTCGCAGTATTCGGCTTCTTCCATGAAGTGGGTCGTCACCAGCACGGCGGCCCCGGCTGTGGTCATGGCGGAAATGTGCTTCCAGAAATCCCGGCGGGTACGCGCGTCAACGCCAGAGGTCGGCTCGTCAAGAAACAGCACGGGCGGTTCGTGCAGGGTGGCGCACAGCAAGGCCAAGCGCTGCTTTTGCCCCAGCGGCAATGAGCCTGTGCGGCTGCGCAGATAGGGCTGCAATTCCAAGGCCTCTGCCAGTTCTGGCAAAAGGGCGTTGCGCCGCTCCCTGGAAAGACCATACAACTCCGCAAAAATGGTGATGTTTTCGCGCACGGGAATATCCGGATACAGCGAAAACTTCTGCGCCATGTAGCCCAGCCGCGAGCGGGCCTCGCTGCCCGCGCTCAGCAGGTCTACCCCGTCCACGGCGCAACTGCCGGATGTGGGGCGCGAAAGCCCGCAGAGCATGCGGAAGGTGGTGGACTTGCCCGCCCCGTTGGGCCCGAGCAGACCAAAAATCTCGCCGGGGCGCACATCAAAGGAAATATCGCGTGCCGCCACAAATGCGCCAAAGCGTTTGGTGAGGTTGCGGGCCGAGATGGAAAAAGTCGGGCCGGAATCAGCGTGAGCAGCGGACAAAACTACGTCTGACGGAGTGGCAACAGAGGGGGGCGCTCCTGACGCACCCTCATGCGCCAGAACAATGCTGCCACCGCCGCTGCCCTGAATGCCGGAGTGGTTGCCGCCGTTGTGGCCCACATGCAGTTTGCCATAGGGCGAAGGACTCTGGTTGATGCCGCCCACGGCGCTCATGTAGGCGTCCTCCAGCCGTGGGGACACAGCCTCCCCGCCACGGGCCAGCACCTCGCGCCGCAGATCGTCAGGAGCATTTGCCGCCAGCACCAGCCGGATGCGGCTGCCCTGAATGAGGGCGTCTTCAATGCCGGGTCGCATGGTCCACAGGGCCAGCTCCTTTTTATGCGTCCCCGCATCGGCCCGCAGCAGAAAAACCCGCCCTTCGGCCCGCGCGGTGAGTTCCTCCGGCGGCCCGGCAAACAGTACGCGTCCACTGTCCAGCATGATCACGCCGGGGCAGCGCTCAGCTTCATCCAGATAGGCGGTGGACCACACAACCGTCATGCCGTCCTGACTCAAATCCTGCACCATGCGCCAGAGTTCACGGCGCGACTGCGGGTCAACGCCCACGCCGGGTTCGTCAAGCAGCAGCAGGCGTGGCGAACCCAGCAAGGCGCAGGCAATGCCCAGCTTCTGCTTCATGCCGCCAGACAATCTGCCTGCAAGGCGCTCGGTAAAAGGGGCAAGACTGGTGAATCCCAGCAGCTTTTCAAACACACGGTCGCGATCCACCCCTTCAAGGCCGCGCAGGCTGGCATGCAGGCGCATGTTGGCCATGACGGAAATATCCTCGTACAGGCCAAAGCGCTGCGGCATGTAGCCAATGCTGTTGGGCTGGCTGCGCATAAGCTCTGCAGGACTTTGCCCAAAGAGGTTTGCGCGCCCCTCACTTGGCGGCATAAGGCCCGCCATTATGCGCATGAGCGTGGTTTTGCCCGCTGCGTCAGGCCCCACCAGCCCGGTAATGCGCCCGGCGGGGATGACCGCATTCACGCCGTCCAGAGCGGTGACGGCCTCGCGCCCCTTGCCAAAACGCATGACCAGCCCTTCCAGACAGACAGCCTGATTGGCGGCGCTGTCGCTCATGGCGCTGGCGTATCCTGCAAAATGATGGTCACGGGCATGCCCTGCCGCATGACGTTTTCCGGGTCTTGCGCCTGTACACGCAGCCGGTAGACCAGAGCTGTGCGCACCTCGCGCGTTTCAACGGTCTTGGGGGTAAACTCCGCCGTGGGCGAAATAAAACCCACAGTGCCGGAAAAGCTCTTGCCCGGCGCCGCGTCCACCAGAATCTTCACGGGCATGCCGGGTTTGACGCGCCCCAGATTGGGTTCGTCCACGTAGGCCCGCAGCCACAGGGGGTCAGTGAGGGTGAGGGTGTACACGGTCTGCCCGGCCTGCACTATGGCCCCGGCCTCGCGGGCGCGGGTGAGTACAATGCCCTTTTGCGGCGCAACAAGCACGACGTCGCGCAGCTGGATTTCCGCATGATTGAGGGCTGCGGCGGCAGCGGCAACAGCCGCCTTCTGCGCCAGCACTTCCTCTTCCCGGTAGCCGGAGAGCAGCATGTCCAGCTGATCCTGATTGGAACGCAGCTTGGCGCTGGCCTCACTGTACTGAGCGCGGGCGTTGTCCAGATCTTTTTGCGAAATAGCGTTGGAAACGCGCATGGCCGCCACGCGGTTCAGGTTGATCTGCGCGTTTTCTGCCAGAGCGGCAGAGCCGCTCACCGCCGCGCGGGCCTGAGCGATTTCTTCCACGCGGTAGCCGCGCTCAAGACGCAACAGGGAGGCCTGCTGTTTTTCAAGTTCTGCGGCGGCCTGATCACGCTGCTGGGTCAGCAGATCATCATCAATGCGGGCCAACGCCTGACCGGGGGCAACGGCATCGCCCTCGTCAACAAGCACGCTTGCAATGCGCCCGTTAACGCGAAAACTCAGGTCAACCTGCCGTATGTCCACATTACCGTACAGCACAAGCTGGTCGCCATCGTGCCGGAGCCACTGCCACAACAGAAAAACAGCCAGCAGCACAGCCAAAGCCGCGCCAAGGCCCAAAACCTTACGGGGGACAGTCATATTCCTCCCTGCGTGCAACCGCCGCAAGCGTTTGCCGCGCCAGACAGTTTTATGCCGGGGCCTTGCGCCCCGCTGCCTGTCAGAATAGCTAGTGGAGGGGGCCTTGTCCATGCTGCGCATCACATGCAATAGAATAGTTGATTTCGGCAGCTTTGTGGGGCAAGCAAAAAGAGCGGAATTGCAATACGGCGCTCAGGCCTTTAACTATACCGGGGACATCATGACAAACCATTCGCCTGTTTTCGGCATCGCCAATGTTACTAGGGTTACGGCGGCGCTCGCACTTACCTTGATCCTTTGCGCTCCGGTCATCCACGCCGCGCAACAGCCGAAGGAATTTCCCGATGCCGCTACGGTGGAAAACATTGCCGCGCAAGGTTTTGTTTACGGCCTGCCCATAGTGATGCACTACGCCGTCACCTATGAATACTCCGTTGACACCAAGTCCCCTCAGTACAAAGCGCCCTTCAACGCCCTGCGCAACGGGGCACGGGTGTTCACCTACAAGGATACCGTGGTCATCACGCCCAACAGCGACACGCCCTACTCCTTTGCCTGCCTTGATTTGCGGGCCGAACCGGTGGTCATTACCGTGCCGAAGGATACGGACGGGCGGTATTTCAGCGTGCAGCTTGTGGACGCCAATACTTTCAACTTTGGCTACATCGGCAGCAGAACAACAGGTAACGGCGGGGGCAGCTATCTTGTGGCGGGGCCGGAATGGAAGGGCGCAGCGCCCGCGGGCATGCGAGTGTTCCGCTCCAATGCGCAGTTTGCCATGGCCCTGTTCCGCACCCAGCTGTTCAACCCCGCAGATATTGATAATGTGCTGAAATTCCAGACAGGCTACGCTGTAAAACCCCTCTCGGCCTTTTTGGGGCAGACGCCGCCCCCGGCGCTCCCCATGCCGCCCTTCCCCAATATCGAGCAGGATTTTGTAAAGCCGGAATTTTTTGATTATCTGGCCTTTGCGCTGCAATTTGCCCCGGCCGGGCCGGAAGAAGTCTCCATCCGCGCCCAGCTTGCCAGCATCGGCGTGGTCGCGGGCAAGCACTTTGCATTTGATGCCCTGCCCAAGGATACGCAGGCAGCCGTGCTGCGCGGCCTGCAAAAGGGCGCAGGCATGGTCGATGCCTCCGTCACAAGGCCGGGGCTTCGCGTGAACGGTTGGAAGATGAGTTCACCCTTTGGCAACAGGGAGTTCTTTAACGGGGACTGGCTGTTGCGGGCAGCCGGGGCCAAGGCGGGCATTTACGGCAACGACGCCGAAGAAGCCGTGTATCCCATGACCAAAACCCTTGCGGACGGCAGCCCTCTTGACGGAAGCAAGCACAAGTACCGCATGACCATTCCCGCAGGGCAATACCCACCGGCCAAGGCTTTCTGGTCTGTGACCATGTACGACGGCAATACCCAGCTGCTCATAAAAAATCCCATTGACCGCTACCTGATCAATTCGCCCATGCTGCCGGACATGAAAAAGAATCCCGATGGCTCTCTTACCATCCTGATTCAGCGCGATTCTCCAGGCAAAGGGCACGAAAGCAACTGGCTGCCCGCGCCGGACGGCCCGATTTTTCTTGTGATGCGCCTGTACTGGCCCGAAACCGAGGGGCTCTCAGTGCTGCCGCTGGGCAAGGGAACCTGGCAGCCCCCCAAGGTGGAATTGAACGACTAAGCACGCAGCGCAAAAGGATCATATGACCTTTCATTTCTCAGTGCGCCCTGCAATCTGGGTGGTCGTGCATGCTGCCATCTGGCTGGCCCTGATGGCAGCAGCGCAGACCGCAAGGGCCGAGAACTACGGCTGGTTTTCACTGGAAGCACCCCAGGGTTGGCAGGCCGAGGCCCCGTCAACCCTGGCCGGAGCCTGGGTTCTTGCGCTCACCGGGCCGGAAGAAGCCGTCCACGTGCGCATCATGGTGGGCAAAACCGCAGGACCGCCGGATGCGGCGGACGTGGCAGGATTGCTGCGCGCCGCCGCCGGGGTGCGGGAACCTGTGCGCAGGACTGATGCCCAGTATGTTTTTAGAGGAAAAGACGCAATGGGAGTGGACACGGCCTGCATTGTGGGCGCGGATCCGCAGGCGGGCATATACATGGCCGTGCTGTGCAGTGGCGACGTTGACCGCGCAGAAGAGCTGCTGGCCGCGCTGCGCGGAGGATTAAACCCCGCCATGCTGCCCCTGCGGCATGCCGTACGCGGCAGTATTGAACCCCGTTTTCTGCCCGCTGCACAATAAACGGCAACGGACAGGCGGGGGGAAAAAACAAAAGATTACTGTTGCAGCACTGGCTTGCGGCTGCGCTGAATGGGCTTGCCCAGTCCCATGCCTTCTGTGGAGCGCAGCACCTCCGCGGCCCTGGCCTCATCGCCGCGTAACAACACCAGCACCACATAGAGTTTGCCCGAACGCTCCATCTTTGTGCGCATTCCCCTGCCCTCCAGACGCTGGCGCAAAGAGTCCACAGCGTCGGCATCCTTGAATGCGCCCACCTGGAACACGTAATCGTACATTCCGGATGTCTGCGGCCTTGCAATACCGACCGGGGCAGCCTGCTGCCCTGCCGCGCCGCCCTGCGCGCCCCCTTGCTGTGCTGGCGCAACCCCGGCCTGAGCTACACCGGCGGGTTTGGGCTGCACCGGCGTCATGGGCGGCAAGGGTTTGAGCGGGGCATCGCCCGTGGCGGCATCGTTGCGCAGCACTCTGGCAAAACGCAGTTCCTCGGCGGTCAGCACTTTTTGCTTGGGTTCGCTTGCTCCCGCATCTGCACCGGCGTCCTGATCGCCGCCCGAGGCATGCGGGTCATCGTCCGGTGTGGTTGCGGATGAAGGCGCGCTTGCCGCAGACGTGCCCGACCTGACCGCAATGGGTTGCGGGTGGGCCTTCCAGTAGGCTCTGCCACTCATAACCCCGCCAAGGTATGCCAGCACCACTGCCGCCACCACCAGAAAGCCCGCCGCCAGCAAGGATGAAGGGCGCAGGCACAGGCATTTTTTATCATTTGCCTGATCGGATGAAGGCTGACGGGTAGCAGGAGGCATGGAATCTCCGGATGTTGGGGTTTGCTGCGATAATCGTGCGCAGGGAGGAACAGAAAGAACGTCGGCGCGGGCAACCATATCAATGCACGGCGCTGGCGTAAAGTACGCCAGTAATCCGCACGACAGCTCACCGCAAATACTGCCCTATATAGCCTTTTACAACCAGAGCTTCCGTGGCCGCTTGCGGGCTTGCCCTGCGCTCTGCTATCATGCAGACACAAGTTGCAAACATGGAGTACGCCATGACCAAGGATGTATGGTTTCTTCGCATATACGCGGCCATCTGTCTTGTGCTGGCCGGAGCGATCATTGCTGGCGCGGCCTCTGCCGCCCATATAGCAAAACCCGGCCCTGAACCGCAAATCCTCACCATCGTCAACGCCACAGGCGAGGATATTCTGAGCATGGGCTTTCAGACTGGCCGCAGTATGCATTTTGTGCGGTTCGACATGCCCCCCGCTGGTCGGGACGACATTGAAAACCCCGGCGCGGTCGCCAACCTGCGGGTGGACACAGGCCTTGCCCTGTGGATTTTCAAAGATGTGCCGCTGGCCAAGGCGCAAAGCGTGACCCTGCGTATGGGCGAAAAGCCAATGCTGGAACTCGCTTTTTCCAAGGGAGAGCAGCAACGCCTGACCGGCGAAGCGCAAAGCCTGCTGCCGGGGCCGGATGCCGGGCCGGTCTGCGCGCTTGACCGTTTTCGCCCCGGTATGCCCATGAAGGACGTTTGCACCCTGCTGAGCGCCACGCCGCAACGTGACGACAACGATGCCGTGCTTGCCAGCCTTGGCTTTGCGGGCATGGTCTGGGCCGCGCGCCTTGAGCCTGCCCAGCGTGGAGAAAAGCCTTCAAGCAAGACTCCCATTGTGCTTGACCACATGGAACTGCGCCGCAAGCTGGATCAGGAAACCCTGGATAAACTGCTGAACTCCCTTTACGAGCAAAAATACAGCCCGTGGCAGGCCGAATTGCCGGGGCTGGATATCAATTTTACCCAAATGCCGTCCATGGATCTGAACAAGCAGAAGGACATGCTGCGGCAGGTGCTGGAGTATTTCATGGCTGCCAGCAAGGGTGAAGCCACCATCATGCTCGCGCCCACAGAAATGCTGCCCAAGCTTGCGGATGCCGATGCCCCGAGCAGCGATGTGCAGCTATTCACCATCACCCTGCGCCCGGCTTCAAAAAATATTGTGGTGGATGTTGCCGCCTATCAGGAAAGCGAAGAATCAAGATAAATCGTCGATGAAATATTCCAGAGCCTGTCCGCTGGACGGCCTGAACGTAAAAAGGCATCCTCAGCCAAAAGCCGGGGATGCCTTTTTGAATTTTCAGTGTCAGGCTAGGGCTGTTTAAAGCCTGCCTTCCTTCTTGGCGGCGCGCATGCTCCGCAGCCAGTTGTACCAGCCCTCAAGGCCGTCGCCTTTGCGGCAGGAAACCTCAAAAATATCCAGATCCTTATTGAGCTTTGTGGCAAAATTACGGGCGCGTGCAAGGTCAAAATCCACGTAGGGCAGCAGATCGACCTTGTTGAGCACCATTGCCTTGGCAAGGTTGAACAGCAGGGGGTATTTTTCCGGCTTGTCGTCACCTTCGGCAACGCTCAGCAGGGCGACCTTGGCGTCTTCGCCGCAGTCAAATTCCACAGGGCACACCAGATTGCCTACGTTTTCAATAAAAAGAATATCCACGCCAGTAAGATCAAGACTTTCCAGCGAGGTCAAAATCATGTTGCTGTCGAGGTGGCAGCCGCCGTCTGTATTGATCTGCACGGCCTGCGCGCCTGTGGCGGCAACGCGGCGGGCATCGTTATCTGTCTGAAGGTCGCCTTCCACCACCGCCATGCGGAATTCTCCGGCCAGATCGCTCAGGGTGCGTTCCAGCAGGGTGGTTTTGCCCGCGCCGGGGGAGCTGATGAGATTCAGCGACAATATTCCCTTTTCTGTAAGCAGCCGACGCACGTTATCGGCCATTTTTTCGTTGGCTTCCAATACATTGCGAACCACAGGAATTTGCATTCAATTCTCCTTGCTTGCCGTCGGTGCGGCGTGGTCATGAGCCAGAAAGATAAGACAAAGGCGAAGACGGCAGTGAAAGGAGCGAACCAGCCCCCCTGAAGAATCAGAGGGGAAAAGGGGTTAGCTGGCTTCCAGACGGTTGAGATACAGTTCCCTGCCCTGCTCAACCACATGCCCGAACTGCTCGCCGCAATCGGGGCACGGCAGCCAGAGGGCATCCTGCCCCTCCCCGCCAAAAACTTTACCACAGGCGGAGCAGCGCAGCCGTAGCGGAAGCTCGGTAAGCTCCAGGCGCGCGCCTTCGTGCTGGGTACCCTGCACCATGACTTCAAAACAAAATTGCAGCGACTCGGGCACAACACCAGAAAGCGAACCGTACGTGACGTTCACAACTTCCAGACGAGTGCAGCCCTGACGGGCTATTTCATCCTCAGCCATCTGCAACAGGCTTTGTGCTATGGACATTTCGTGCATGGGGTCATGCTAGCCCAAACACCCGGCCCCGTAAAGGCCAGAAGCGAATCTTGCTATTCGACGCAAATAATGTACATTTTACGCATGCGTCGCTCAAAATTTTCTGGCGTCTTCTCATTCTCTGCCGACTGGACAGAGAGCCGCAGCAAAACGCACTACTTCGTCTGGGAGCTTCCAGACGGAGCCTTTGCGGTGCAGGAACTCAACGCCGCGTTCCAGCCTGTGGCAGAGGTGGAGCGCATAAACGCAAAAACCTTTTCCCAGTCATTCAAGGCAGAGCACAATATTTTGGCTATGCCTGTGATCACGCCGGATCTCAGCCATTTTGAATCCGCCCCGCCCGCACCAGCGCCCAAACAAACGGATGCTGCGGCAGACCAGCCTGCCCGCAAAGCGAGCGCACCCAAGGCCAAAACAGGGAGCGTGCCGCTCCAGACGCTTTCAAAGGCCAAACTGCCAGATTCCGTGGAAGTGGCCCCCGAGCAGCCCGATATGGGGCTTATTCCCTTTCCTTCCCGCACCGCCACCGGCGTCACCGCTGTTCACTATGACGAAGGCCCAGCGCCTGCTGCTACTGCTGGCGTTGCTGGCGCGGCCGCTGCCGCGCCCAAGAGGGCCTACGACCTTGAAGCCGCCCGCAAGGCCAAGGTCGTGGAATCAAAGCTGCGGGAGACTTTTCGCCAGACATTGCTGCGCCTCAAACGCCCGCGCGAGCGCAAGGCAGCACTGCTCGCCCTTGAGCAACTGGCGCAGACCAAGGACGGCATCATACCCGCCCACAAGCATATGTTCCGTGATTTTGGCGTACGTCTGCGCCAGAATTCCCAGCCCGACCTCGCCCTGCTTTTTTCACGCAAGGCAGTGGAACTGGCCCCCGAGGACGATCACGCCCACTTCAACCTGGCGCGCATTCTCTGTTCGCTTGGCCTGTATGACGAAGCCGCCACCCACATCGGCACGGCTTTGAGCATGTCCAGCGGAGAGCCTCTCTACTTCAAGCTGTTGGAACACATCCGCGAACTCAAACGCACGCGCGGCGCTGGCAAGCCCACGCCCCAGCGCTGAACCGCTGTTCCAACCCAAGTCATTGGCAGGAGCCTTTTGGCATGAACAAAGTAATTCTCGGTCTTCTTGTGGCAGTGTGCGTTCTGGGCATGGCGCTTATCATGCTCAATGAACGCATGCGCAAGCCTGAACCAGCAAATCCCGCAGGCATTATCGCGCCTGTCACCTCCCCGGATGAGGCCCCGCCCGCCGACGCTGGCAACCAATCCGCTACATCTCCTTCCCTGCATCTGCCCCCGCAGACCCAGGGCGGCATTCCTGACCTCAACGCCAGCGGCGAGGCCCCGGCCCGTGCGCCCATCCCCAGCCTGAAGCCGGAGGAAAAGAGCGCCCCGACAAGCAATGTAGCCGCCGCCGAACCCCAGCCAGCCGTAGCCAAGCCCGTCGTGCAGCCCAAACCTGCGACCCCGGTTACAGAAAAAACAGCGCCAACGGCAGAACCCGCCAAGGCCGCGCCGCAGCGCAAGAACATCACCAAGTTTGTGGTTCTTGCACGCGATAAGGGCGCTACCGTGCGCCTCGTGGGTGCCGCGCCCATTGCCTACAAAAATATGCAGCTCAGCGGCCCTGAACGTCTGGTCATTGATCTGGACGGCAAGTGGCAGGTTAAGGCGCCCGGCGTGCCCAAGAACCCTGCGGTGACCAACGTGCGCATTGGCAAGGGCGATGACAAAACGCGCATTGTCATTGACCTGACGGGCAAGATTCAGCCCAAGTTCACGCTTTCAAAAGATGGTCACACCCTGGACATCCGTCTGGATCACTAGGGCATGACAAAGCGGCCAACGCCGCTCCGGTATCATCAGACATCTCCGCAGACAGAGAAACCGGCTGTTGTTGAACAACAGCCGGTTTTTATTTTTATTCCCTGTCAGGAGCAACCGTAAGCATCGGACCAACAGCAGTTAGGCGGCTGGCCTTAGTTTTCCATTTCCTTGCCGCGCGCATTGGCGGCCAGCACGGAATCCACCAACAGGCCAGCAAGGCCCGCGCGGTCAAGCACGTTCACGCCCGCTATAGTCACCCCGCCGGGCGAGCAGACATCGTCACGCAACTGCATGATCGGCGAGGTGCTCTGCTCGACCATTTTGGCGCATCCGCCAAAAAGGGCCGTGACCATCTCGCGCGATTCCTTGTGCTGAAAACCAAGGGTAACACCAGCCTGCACAAGCCCCTGCATCATGGCAAACACATAGGCAGGCCCGGCCCCGATAAGGGCTGTGAACGCCGTGAACTTGCTTTCCGGCAATTCCACGCACACTCCCAACGCGCCGAACAAAGCCTGAATGTCGGCCTTGCTGGCATCGGGCAGGTCAGGATCATCAAAGCAGAGGGCGAACACGCCCATGCCCACAAGGGCCGGGGTATTCGGCATGCAGCGCACTACTGGGCAACGCCCTTCAACTGCCTCGGTGAGACGCTGGAGGCTCACGCCAGCTGCTACGGAAACCAGGGTTTTCCCAGCTGTCAGCTCTGGGCGCATCTGCGCAAGCACCTCTGCCGCCTGATAAGGTTTAACGCCCAGCACCAGCACGTCGGCGGCCTTCGCCACGGCCTGGGGGCTTTCCATCACACGCACGCCAAGCTCTTCAAGCGGGCGCATGCGTGCAGCGGTTCTGTTGTAACCGCACAATTCGTAGCCGCCCTTGCGGGCAAGCCCGGCCATGATGGCCCCGCCCATGTTGCCGCATCCGACACAGCCGATTTTGAGCGCCATAATATTACTCCGTGATTTCCAGGCCGCTGAAGAAGTAGCCTATTTCAAAAGCCGCGGTTTCAGCGGCATCCGAGCCGTGAACAGCATTGGCTTCCAGGCTTTGGCCATACCTGTGACGCAGGGTGCCGGGCTCCGCCTGAGCCGGATTGGTGGCCCCCATGAGGGCGCGCCAGCGGGGCACCGCGTCTTCGCCGCGCAATACAACGCAAACCACCGGGCCGGAAGACATGTAGTCGGTCAGGCTATCAAAAAAGGGGCGCTCGCTGTGGACGGCATAAAAGCCCGCAGCCTGGGCCTTGGAAAGGCGCAAACGCTTGAGTGCCACTATTTTGAGGCCGGAAGCTTCCATGGCAGCCAGAATTTCCCCGGTCAGATTGCGCGAAACTGCGTCAGGCTTGATAATGGCGAAAGTGGATTGCATGCTTACTCCTTTTCCATGTTGTTGTTAGCAGGATAAGAACGCGCCGCAACGGCGGCTCCGTCCTGGGCCAGTTTCCAGAGTATGCGCCGCAAGGGCACCACCGCCACGCCGTCCTTGTCCTGCCAGTCGCGCAGAGCGCGCAGGGTTTCAGGATAAGGATGGCCAATGGCCACAGCCATGCCTTGAGCGCGGGCGCGGGCTGCCGCCGCGTCCAGCGTAGACAGAATGGCCGCAGTGTCGCGGCGCGTATCCAGAAAAACATCGCGTGCAAGGCTGACCAGCCCCGCCTCTCTGGCAGCAAGTGCCAGCTGGGGGTCTGGGCGCGTCACACTGTCGAGCACGGCGAGCCCTCGCCCGCCAAGCATGCTGCACAGTGTTCTGCACAGCGAAATATCACCAGTAAAAGCTGACCCCATGTGGTTGTTGAAGCCAATGACCGAGGGCAAAATCCGCAGATTGTCCTCAAGCACGGTCTGCACTTCCTGCGCGCTCATACTGGTGAGCAGCGCGCCCGGGCCAGGGTCCGGCCTGCCATGCAAGGCCCGAGGCAGGGCCTCCATGGGCTGATGTAACAGGCAATCAAGCCGCCGGGATGCCGCAATCTCGGCTGTTTCCTGCGCATGGGGAGACCTCGGCCAGATGGCCAGAGTCACAGGAAACGGCAGCGAGGCAAGAACTTCTGCGGATTCGAGCTTCTGGCCCATGTCATCGATGACAATAGCCAGGGGCTCCTGCGGCAAAGGTTGGGCCAAATCTGAAAGCTGCCCCTCCCGACCAGGAAAGCTAACAACATAGTATACCAGATGATTGAGGAGGACTTCAAGGGTTCCTTGCGACGTCCAGCGCACCTCGACGCGCGCGCTTGCCCTTTCCAGAACAGAATTTTGATCGCGCAGCCCCTGAAGCAGAGCCAGCCCAAGGCGCAGTGGCGCGCATGGGCCGCTGACAGTGAACTGCCGCAGATCCGCCGCACTAGCATATGTGGCGACATCTGCCGCCTGCCCTGCGGGAGCGGTGGGATTGGGAGGAATGCTTGCCCCGGCGGGCAATTGCGATGTTTCGGCAAGCAGACTTTTTTGCAAAGGAAGCTGCTGCCACTGCGCCTGAGGTAAGGCCAGCGGGAGTGTACGCGCAAGCAGCGCGTCCATGCTTTCCAGAGCCAGCGCCTTGTCAAAGCCAGCCCCACTGGCAAGCGCGCCTGCGGATTTGTGGGCAACGGCAAAGGGCAAAGCCGCGCCCGAGGCAGCAGCCTGCTTCTGGGCCGGGGCTTCCAGTTGCCAATATACCCAGCAGGATACGGCCAAGCTGCATAAAAGCCACAGCAGGCCGCCCACGGCAAGCTGTGCAGAAGCAGACAGCCCCCCGGCGAACCGCAAGGGCCCGGCCAGAAGGCTGTCTGATAACTTTGTGTCGCGCAAAGGCAACACCCTGTTTATTCCTGCCCGCCCGCCTTACGCGGTTACGGGGTTAATTCCTGATTTCCCGCATTTTGGGGAGGCTCTTGACCATTTGCAGGGCCATGCGCAACTGGTTGTCGCGCGCGAGCTGCTCGGCGGCATCTTCCTTGCCGTTCTTGGCCTTGGAAGATTTTTTGTCCTTGCCGTTTTCAATGTGACGGTTCAGATCCTGCTCGCGCACCATAAGGCGGGAGTTATCCTTGTCGTCCGTGCGGGGGGCTTCAAACGGCACTTCCACATCAGGCACAACGCCTTCGGCCTGAATGGAGCTGCCGTTGGGCGTGTAGTACAGGGCAACCGTGAGCTTGAGGCCGGAGCCGTCAGAAAGCGGAATAATGTTCTGCACGGATCCCTTGCCGAAAGAACGCTCGCCCACAGTGAGGGCGCGCTTCTGGTCGCGCAGGGCGCCAGCCACAATTTCAGAAGCGGAGGCGGAACCAGCGTTGATCAGCACCACCATAGGCGCATGAATGTCATCGCCCTGCTTTTTGGCTTCGTACACGCGGTCAGTATTGTCACGCCGTCCCTTGATGGAAACGATGACGCCCTTGTCGAGGAACGTGTCAGAAACACTCACAGCCTGATCAAGCAGTCCGCCGGGGTTATTGCGCAGGTCAAGCACAATGCCCTTGATGCCGCCGGAATTCTTGGTTTCCTTTTCTGCCGCCTTAAGAGCGTCGCGCAGTTCTTCGGTGGTGCGCTCAGAAAAACGCGTGAGACGAATCCAGTAATAGCCGTCCTCAAGCTTCTTGGACTTCACGCTGATAAGCGGAATGGCATCGCGCACAAGGCGGACAGTCTGCGGGGACTTGGCATCGCTGTGCAGGATGGCAAGCTCCACCTCCGAGCCCTTGGGGCCACGGATGCGGGAAACAACTTCCTGCAACGAGAGTTCCTGCGCGGGCTGCCCGTTGATGGACAGAATAATATCGCCAGACTTGAGACCGGCCCGATAGGCGGGGGTGTCCTCAATGGGAGTCACCACCGTAACCTGGCCGTTCTCCATGGAAATTTCTATGCCAATACCAAAGAATTCGCCGGAGGTGGTCTCCTGCATTTCTTTGTATTCTTCGGCGTTCATAAAGGTGGAGTGCGGGTCAAGGCCCTGAAGCATGCCCTTGACAGCGCCATTGATAAGGTCGCCCTGCGTCACATCACGCACATAATAACGCTCCACCAGATCAAGAACCTGACTGAAGCGCTTGAGCGCATCAAACTTACTGGGGGCTTCCTTGGACGTTTCCTTTTTTTCGGCGCACTGGGGAGCGCCCGGCAGGGCGACCATGCCGCCCACGGCAAGCAGAAGCACAAGAAGGCTAAGACGGACAAGAAGACGCATAACAACGATCTCCACGCGGACGTAATGAACGAACACAGCGCCGCTAGCCCAAAAAGCCGCAACGCAGGGGGTGCTGCAACGCCAGCCAATGGAGGGGCCGCGCACCAGCCGGATAGTGCCCCTTTTCAAGCTAAATTGCAAATCAAAAAGGCGCGTGCTGCGCCTTGCAGGCCACTCCGCCAAGGTGCGGACGCGCACCTTTACGCAAGCGCCGAAGCACTGCCCCACTCTCCATGCAACATGCGCCGGAGAAACTGCTGTATCAACATATCAGTTTCCTCCGGCGCATATCGAGCGCATCAAGGCATGCCAGGCCTTCAGACCGGATGGCTATTGCCAGTCTTCGGCAAGCCCGGCCATGCGGATTTTATCCGCAATATGCCGCATGCGCCGCAAATGCCGAACTAGTCTTCAACCTTGAAGAAAGCAGCCGCGCCGCCGCCGCACACAGGACACGCGTCGCAAGGGCCTTCATGGGTATAGCCGCAAACCTTGCACACGTAATAATCGGTGGCAGGCAGAGCGGCGGGATTTTCCAGAGCTTTTTTGTAGAGCTTGGCGTGGATTTCTTCCACCTGGTTGGCAAAGTCAAAATATTTGGCAACGGCGCTCTGGCCTTCAGCCTGAGCCTGCTTGATCATGTCGGGATACATGGTGGTGAATTCGTAGGTTTCACCTTCGATGGCCGACTTGAGGTTGGCCATGGTGTCGCCGATCTTGCCAGCATTCTTGAGGTGGGCATGGGCGTGAACGGTTTCAGCAGCCGCAGCAGCGCGGAACAGCTTGGCAACCTGAGGCATGCCTTCCTTGTCGGCAGCTACAGCAAAGGCAAGGTACTTGCGGTTGGCCTGGGATTCACCGGCAAAGGCCGCCATCAAATTTTCTTGTGTGGTGCTCATGGGTATTCTCCTCGATGAAGTTATTGTTTTTATCAGGAACAATTCCTAATTAAAGAATTCTCACTGCCTTGTAAAGCATTTTTTTACAAAAAATTATTTTTGCAGGCCCGGCCTTTAGCCCTTGATACCGTTGCGCAGAACGCTATGACAAGCTAAAAGGAACCTATGAACGCCCAAGAAATCATATCCCATTTCGGCATGCGGCCCCACCCCGAAGGGGGGTTCTATCACCGCACATACGAAGCCCCGCAAATTCTTACGGCGGATGAAATGCCCTGTGGTTTTATGGGGCCAAGACCCGTATCTACAGCGATTCTTTTTCTGCTTGAACAGGGACACTATTCGCGTCTGCACCGCATCAGGCAGGATGAACTGTGGCATTTTCACCTTGGCGGCCCCTTGCGCTTGGCCTGTATTGATACCCACGGCCAACCGCGCGAAGTGATTCTTGGCCCGAATATTATGGCGGGGCAACACGTGCAGTTTACCATTCCCGGCGGCTGCTGGTTTGGCGCAACGCCTGCGCCAGGCAGCGAGTTTGCGCTTGTGGGCTGCACGGTTTCACCGGGCTTTGACATGGAAGACCTGCGCCTGGGCCAGCCGGAAGAGCTGACCCTGCGCTACCCCAATGCAAAAGACTGCATACGCGAATTCTGCCCACCTTTGAACGACGCCCAGCGCGCCGCCTGTAGAAGATGCGGTGACGACGAATGACGCGCTATGCCGTGCCTGATGTTGCGCCGCAACACCCGCACTGCACAGAAATCGTTATCCGCCGCAGCCGTTTTCTGGCCCAGTGCGCCCATACGCCGGATGCGGCAACAGCGCGGGCCTTTGTGGAACAGGTACGCCGCCAGCACGCCGATGCAACGCACAACTGCTGGGCATATGCCGCTGGCGCGCCGGGAAATACGGCGCAGATCGGCTCGTCCGACGATGGAGAACCCCACGGCACTGCTGGCAGGCCCATGCTGCAAATTGTGCTGCACAGCGGCATTGGCGAATTGTGCGTGGTGGTGAGCCGCTGGTTTGGCGGCGTCAAGCTTGGCACAGGCGGCCTTGTGCGGGCCTATCAGGACAGTGTACGCGAAAATCTGGCCGACCTGCCAGTGAGGCAGCGTGTGCCGGAAACCAGTTTGCAGCTTACCGTTGCCTACGCGCACCTTGATGCCCTGCACCGCATGTTGCCAACCTACGAAGCCCGTCTTGAAAGTGAAGACTATCAGGCTGAGGCCAGATTGCAACTGCGATTGCCCGCCGAACACGTGGAGGCCTTTCAGATCGCGCTGGCTGGCGTGAGCAATGGCGCGGCCCTGTGCAGCGAGCTTACGGATGGCGACACCGCCTGATACTTATTTTTTTGTGCGTTCAAAGGCCCGCTGGCATATGCCGGTGGGCTTTTTTGTTTTGCAGTACGGCCTTTGAACCATACCCGCCCCCCAAAAAACAGTCAGGGCCGCCGGATTTCTCCAGCGGCCCTGACGGATATTCATTGCACGGGGTGCGGCTTAGACGCCCTTGGCCTTAAGTTCTTCGAGAAAGCCTTCCGGCACTTCAAAGCCCAGAGCCTGCGCCTTTTTGGCAGATTCCGCAGCATCGGCGTACTGTTCCATTTCAAACTGCGCCAGCGCCAGGTTATTCCAGGCCGGGGCAAAACCGGGCTGCTGCTTGATCACTTCCTTGCAGGCTGTTTCGCAAGCCGCAAAGTCGCCCTTCATATAAAAGGCGGTGGAAAGCGCATTCCGGGCCTGAACAAAGTTGGGATCCCACTTGAGGGCCTTGTTCAGAGCCGTGATGGCCTTGTCCGGCTCGCCGCGCTGCAGGTGCACAAAGGCAATATTGCCCCACGGCACGGGGAACTTGGCGCGGCAGTTGGCGGCTTCTTCGTTGTAGCGCAGGCAGCCGTCAAGGTCGCCGCGTTCAAGACAGATGCCGCCAAGCTGCACATAGGCCTCCGCCAGATGCGGCGAATTGCGCACCGCGTTCAGCAGGGCTTCTTCAGCAGCCACAAAGTCGCGCTTGGTCAGCAGGGCCAGACCAAGATTGTAGTAATGGGTAGCGCACTGCTCGTTCTGGGCGATTTCCGCCTTCAGATCGGCAATGTATTCATCCAGGTCATCGTAGCGAGCTTTCATGCTATGTGCCCCTCTTTTTTCAAAAGATCATAGTACCATCGGCAAAAGTCAAAAATGCCCATGTACTTTTCGTCCTTATTGACCACGCCAAGGGCGCATTCGGTAGCGCCCTTGCTGTAGGCCTTGCCATACGGCCCTTTTTGGGCCGCGTCTTTCAGAAATTCGTTAACCAGCTGCTGCGTGGTGCGCTTGGACACATCTGTCCGCATATCAAGCGGTTCGTTGGGCTTCTGGAAAGGATCCCAGTTTTCATAGCCGATGCGGTCCACAAATTTGCGGCGGCGCGGATTCATGCGCTCATAAATTTCGCGCTTGAGACCTTCCTGCTCATCCGAAAGCTGCTGCGGCGTTCCATCGCGAAAGACGGTGGCGGGAATGCTGCCGTACATCTCAAACTCCTTTCACGCCCGATCAGGCCTCTTCTTTCTTGGCAGGGCCGATACCCAGATAGGCCTCATCGTAGCGGGTTAGCAGAGCCATGGATAAAGGCACATACACGTCATGCAGTTCTTTAAAGCGACTCTGCACTGTTGTGGCCACATCCCTGCTCAGGTCTTCAAGCCTGTTCTGGATCTTGTCCATATGGATGGTGGGGTATGGCTTGCCCTTTTCAAAGGCGGAAAAACCGCACACATGCCCCTGCCCGGCAATGGCCGTAGGCACGCCGTACACGCGGCAGGTAATGGGCCGGGCGTGGTACAGCAGGCATTCGTTATTATCGTCCAGCAGGGGGCAGCGCAGCTTGATCTGGGCCGCGCGCTCCATGATGGCCTCGGGGCTTTCGCCGTCTTTTTCCGCCCGGTACAGCTCGCGCTTGATGCGCGTGGCCTGGCGGTCCAGATCAGAAGCGCGCTCAATAATGGCAGAGCGCTGCGGCCCGTAACCAAAGGCGGCTTCAAAGGCCTTGTTGATGTACATGGCTTCAACAAGGGAAAGGTCAAAAAGCGCGTGGCAACAATCGCTGCAGCCTTCCTTGCAGACTACGCACTGGGGAAAGGCCCCGCGCACCCTGCCGAAAAGGTCGTCAACTTCGGCCCGCAATGATTCATAGCGGGTAAAAATAGAGCTCAGATCAGGGATCATGGTTATCCTGCGGTAGTGCGGAAGACATGAGGGAGAACAGGCAATTTCATACAGAAATCGCCCTGGCGGCTGCGTGAGCAGACGCCCGCCACAGAGGCGTGAGCGCGGTTTGTATGCGCTGGTAAGCGCCTTAGCGGGCGTCTTGAAACTTTAAGAATGCACATTCTCAAAGTCAGGATGCTCTGGCGGCAAAGCGGCCTGTACCTTATGAAAATGCCGCCTGGCGCGTGCGCGCCGGGCGGCACAATGAAAACTCGGCAGAATCAGCAAGGGAATGCCGCTTGGGCACCCCTGCAATTCTTAGTTTTCTTCAACGGTGATAGCGCTGACTTCGCAAACTTCCACACAGGATTCACAGCCCAGGCATTCTTCGGCGTTCACGGCTTCGGACTTGCCGTCCTTGATTTCGTAAACTTCAACGGGGCACACGTCCACGCATTCGCCACAGCCCACGCACTTGTCAACGTCAACATTAACATTATAACCCATGGTGTCCTCCAAATTTGCATTGACTTGCTTGATTTTTCAAGCGGCTAAATTCCGCTTGTGCAATGGATAGCTTTAGGCATCCACCCTGTCAAGTGTCGGCTGGAAAATAGCCAACCGTGCAACAACTACAGGAATATGACGCCCCGCCCCAGCACAGGCGGAAAAGTTTTTTTAAAAATATTTTGCCTCAACAACTGGTTACAAAACGTCTATGGGCCTTATGGCACAAGACGCGCGTAATAGCCTTTGCCGTTGCGCACAACCTGCAACAAAATCTGCCCGGACATGCGCTCTCTTCTGAAAGCCTGCAAAAATTCTTCCATGGTACTGGTTTCGGCAGCGCCCACCGCCGTTATGTGGTCGCCCTGGCGCAAAAAAGAGGCGGGGCCGTCTGCCCTGGCCTGACGCACCACCACGCCCTGCGCGGTTTGCGCTGCGCTGAATCCCCAGCGGCGCTCCAGCAGGGCGCGGGCCTCCGCATCGCCAAAGGGTTCGGGGGTGGCCTCGATCTTCAACGCCCCGCCCTCCCGCAGCAAGTGCAGCCGCAAGGGGGTTCCGGCTGTCTGGTTGCGCAGAATATCCAGATAATCGCGCCTGTCGCGCACAGGCGAAGAATTTATGGTTTCAAGGATGTCGCCGGGCGCTATGCCCGCCTTGGCGGCCGGAGAACCGGGAAACACCGCCGTTACCAGCACGCCGCCAGCATCCTTGAGGCCCAGGGCCATGGCAGTGCGCCCGTCCACATCCTGCAAATCAAGCCCCAGCCAGAGCGGGGCCACGCGGCCTGCACTCATGAGGTCGTGCATGACGCGGCGAGCCTTGTTGATGGGGATGGCAAAGCCAATGCCCTCGGCGCGCGCGTCCACAGCAGTATTGATGCCTATGAGCACACCCTCGATGTTCAGCAGCGGGCCGCCGCTGTTGCCAGGGTTGATTGCCGCGTCAGTCTGAACAAGGTCGGTGAACGCGCCGTCCTTGTTGCGGATAGTGCGCCCAAGCGCAGAAACAACGCCCGTGGTGACGGTATGGTTGAAACCAAAGGGATTGCCAATGGCGATGACGGTTTCGCCCGGCATGATGTCGCCTGAATTGCCAAGCTTAACGGCAGGCAGCTTTGACGCTCCCTTGATCTGGAGCACGGCAATGTCAAAATCCGGGTCAGCCCCTTTGACGGCGGCGGGAAATTCCCTGCCGTCCAGCAGGTGCACCATGACTTCATCCCCACCCGCGATAACATGCGCATTGGTGAGCACAAGGCCTTTTTCTCCATCTACAATAACACCGGAGCCAAGGCTGACACGCTTTTGCCGCACCTTGCGCCCGCCGGGCATATCAAAACCCGGCAAGCCGGGAAAGCCCGGGCCAAAAAACTGCTCAAGGGGCGAAAGCCGCTGCCCTTCAACTATATGAGTGCTCGTTATGTTCACAACCGCGGGGGCAACGGCCTGCACGGCGCGCACCACAGGCGTCATTCGGGGGCTGTCCGCTGCTACGGCTCCTGCCCGCGAAGGCGTGCACAGCAGCAGGGCCGCCGCCAGCAGCAAAAAAAACAAGCGCAGGGCAAAACTTCCCTCAACAGCCGCCGCTTCTACACGCCCAGGTCGCGAGCGCCCACGGCAAGGCAGATTTCTTTGTATATAGATGGGTCTGGTTTTCATATAAATTCCTTACCTCGTCGCTAACATAAGCACGCTGAGGAGATCGTAAAGTCCCCCAAATGGATTTACCCCGCGCAGCGGCAAGCCGTCCCGTCTTGCGCACACCCCCTGTTAAGGATAAACAAACGGCATGAAAACCACTCAATCCGACCTGTTGGAACTGATTTTGCCCGGCCTGCGCATAGCGCCCCTGCTTCAGAAAGACCTGGACGATGCCCAGGCCCATCTGGACGACCTCACCAAACCGCAGGGCAGCCTTGGCCGCCTTGAAGACCTCGCCCAGAGGCTCTACGCCATGAGCGGCGGGCAAGCGCCCCTCAGCGTCAGCCCTGCCATCATGCTTACGGTTGCGGGCGACCACGGCGTTGCCGATCAGGGCGTTTCGCCTTTTCCCAAGGCCGTGACGCGCCAGATGGTGCAAAACTTTTTTAACAACGGCGCGGGCGTCAATGTTTTATGCAAGACCTCGGGCATGGATCTGCGCGTAGTGGACGCAGGCTGCGACGGTGGCCCCTATGAACCGCACGCCATCCTCATTGAGCGCCGGCTGGGCAACGGCACCGCGGATATGAGCCAGGGCCCGGCCATGAGCCGCGAAACCTGCCTCAAAGGGCTGCGCATGGGCGTGGAGCTGGCGCAGCAACTTGCGGATAACGGCTACCGCTGCCTCGGCGTGGGTGAAATGGGCATTGCCAACAGCACGGCTGGCACGGCCCTGTATTGCGCCCTGCTGCACTTTGACCCCGAGCAGATGACCGGCCCCGGCGCTGGCGCGGACCCAGACATGGTGCGCCACAAGACCGAAATCGTGCGCCGTGCGCTGGCAGCCAATGCTTCCATGCTGGAAGGCGACGACCCCATCAATATTTTGGCCGCCTTGGGCGGATTTGAAATTGTTCTCATGGCCGGGCTGATGCTTGGCGCAGCCTCGCGCCGCCTGCCCGTGCTGGTTGACGGCTTTATATGCAGCGCGGCCTACGTGGCGGCCCTGCACATCTGCCCCCAGCTTGCCGACTACGCCGTGCTTTCCCACGCCTCGGCAGAGCCGGGCCACGTGCGTGCGCTCTCCAAGCTGACCGGCGGCGAAACCCGCAACAATCCGCTGCTGCACCTGAGCATGCGCCTTGGCGAAGGCACCGGCGGCGCTGTGGCTTATCACCTGCTGCGTTGCGCTGCCTCCGTGTACAACGACATGGCGACCTTCAGCTCCGCAGGTGTGGCGGGCAAAACATGCTGAACCAGCTTGCGCCGGAACAGTCTTCCGCATCCGCCCTGCTGCGGCTGGAAGATGTCTCACGGGTGTTTGACATCCGGCGGGGGCTGTTCGGCGAAAAGCGCTCTCTTGTTGCCGTAGACGGGGTTAGCCTGAGCCTCGCCAAAGGCGCGAGCCTTGGTCTGGTGGGCGAATCCGGCTGCGGCAAATCCACACTTGGGCGTCTGGCCTGTGGATTGCTGGCCCCTTCTCAGGGGCAGGTGCTGCTTGATGGTCGCCCCCTGCCCCCAGCCGGAGCGGACAGTTGGGCCGCCGGGCGCATTCAGATGATCTTTCAGGATCCTTTTTCATCCCTCAATCCCCGGCTCACGGTTGGTAGTTCTGTAGCGGAGCCACTGGCGGCGCGGGGCGTCTCCCGCGAGGAACGCCATGCCCAGGCAGAAGCCATGCTGGCTACAGTGGGGCTTGAAGGCATGGGCCGCCGATATCCGCACGAGTTTTCCGGCGGGCAGCGACAGCGCATTGCCGTGGCGCGGGCGCTCATCACCCGGCCAGATGTGGTTGTGTGCGACGAGCCGGTTTCCGCGCTTGACGCCTCGGTGCAGGCGCAGGCGCTCAACCTCCTGCGCGAGGTGCAGGAGCAGTTCGGGCCAGCCTATCTTTTCATTTCGCACGATCTGGCGGTTGTGGGCTTTTTGTGCCGCCGCATATTGGTCATGTATCTGGGCCAGATTGTGGAAGAAGGCCCCACCGATGCCATTTTTGACGGCGCGGCGCACCCCTATACGCAGGCCCTCATGGCGGCCATGCCTACCGGGAGCCGCCGGGGCGAACCCATTGCCGCTCTGGAAGGCGAACTGCCAAGCCCCTTGGCTCCGCCAGCAGGATGCCGCTTTCACCCGCGTTGCCCCAAGGCAAAGGACATTTGCCGTCAGGAAGCACCGCAGTGGAAGGATATGGGTGATGGGTGGCGTGTGAGGTGTTGGCTGGCGTAATTTCGCCTCTGCGGCGGGTAGTTTTTCTAACTGGCACGGTTAACTAGATTTTTCTGCCCTTCGGGCACGATATTCCGTCCTCCGGCGGAGTTTGAGACGCCTGTGCGGCGCGCGATTTCGCCTCACCGCGAGGGATACACCTTTGGTTCTTGCTGCCCTGCGGGCACCGGATTCCGCCCTCAGGCGGAGTTTGGGACGCCTGTGCGGCGCGCAGCAAGGCGGGGCCGGTTATGGGGCTATGCCCCCTTCTCGGCCCCCCTTGCATCCCCCCCGAAGCACCCCCTTGGGTTTTCAGCTTCCGTAAAACGGCGAGGGCAACGCGTCTTGTGCTGCGGGAGCTTCCCTCACTCGCTACGCTCGCTCAGGCGATCTCCCTCCGCGCCGCGTAAATGCCAACGTCCGCTTTCGCTTCGATCAAACTCCGTTTCAGTCAATAGCCACGATCAGAATTAGTCATTGAAAAACTACCCGTAACTGGAACCTAGCTACGATCCTCACCACGCTCCCGCTCGCCCTGTTGTCAACCATACTTCTTCCCTACCCAGCCGAAATCGCTACTACCTCACACTTGTGGCAGAAAACTAGTTCTATGTCGAACCACAAGATAACTCATTAGCACCAGAAGCAATATTTTCCCTATCCCTGACTCTCGCTGCCCCTCTGAACAACAAAAATCTAACCCGATTCACGGGCTTTTGTCTTCTCCCTAGCTGCCTTTATGCTTTTCCTCCAGCCTTTCATCAGAAGCAGGTCGTGGAGTCGCCTTCCTTAGATTCGCCGGAGCAACGCGAAGGCGATGGCTGGTGTTGGGCGAATTTGCAAAGTACGCGTTTTGCGGTCTGAAAAGGAAAAATCCTGTTTTTGAGCGCAGCGTACTCATGTACGTGAGCATCAAAAACAGGATTTTAACGCTGTCAGGCCAAAAAAGTCGGGTTTGCGTAAATGCGCTCGACAGGCTCTCCCACCCCACCAACTCTCCTCTTTTTGCCTTTTCTTCCCCTGCCTTTTCTGCCTTGCCCCGGCCAATCATAAGGAGCAGGGCGTTGAGTCGCCTTCCTTAGACTCGCCGGAGCAAGGCGAAGGCGATGGCTGGTGTTGGGCGAATTTGCAAAGTACGCGTTTTGCGGTCTGAAAAGGAAGCGCCGGGATTTTGAGCGCAACGTACTCATGTACGTGAGCATCAAAATCCCGGCGCTGACGCTGTCAGGCCAAAAAAGTCGGGTTTGCGTAAATGCGCTCGACAGGCTCACCCCGCCGCCAAACTCTCCCAGCCTTACTGTATTATTTCTACCGCACAGACTACTTTGCGCAGCCGTTACCGTTCAAAATAGGTGTACCCGCGCAAGCCGTCTTCAAAAACCTGCATAATGGCAAACCGGTCGCTGGCCGAAATCCGCCCCTGTCGCACAGCCTGCTCCGCCGTGCTGCGCAGATCTTCCAGAATGCGACGCGGCTCATATTCCACATAGCTCAGAATATCCGCCACAGAGTCACCCCTGATTTCGCGCACATACTCATAATTGCCGTCATCCCGCACCCTGATGGAAACAACGTTGGTGTCGCCCATGAGGTTATGCAGATCGCCCAGGGTTTCCTGATACGCACCCACCAGGAACACGCCAAGGTAATATTCCTCGCCGTCACGCAGCGGATGCAGATCAAGGGTGGGCTTCATGCCCTGCGGGTCGATAAAATGGTCAATCCGGCCATCAGAATCGCAGGTAATATCAGAAATAATGCCCTGCCGTGCAGGAAATTCCTTGAGCCGATGCACGGGCATAACCGGGAACAACTGGTCAATGGCCCAAGAGTCAGGCAAGGACTGGAATACACTGAAGTTGCCGTAATAAATATCGGCAAGGCTCACGTCGATGTCCGCAAGATCGCGGGGTATCGTCTTGAGCCGGGTTTTTTCCTGGGCAATGCGCATGATGATGGCCCAGAAAAACCGCTCGGCCAAGGTGCGCTGACGCAGATTCACCCGCCCGGTGGAGAACAGCTGACGCATCTCGTCCCGGTAGTAAATGGCGTCGTTATAGCACTCCTGCAAATTGCGCAGGGTAATGTTGGCAAGAGTTTCACGCAGGTTCAGCACCGGCTCCGGCGTGCCCTCGGGCAGGGTATCGGGCAGCTGCACTTCTTCCACCATGCTCACATCAAGCACGTTAAAGAGCAGCACGGAATAGTAGGCCACAGTGGCGCGGCCAGATTCTGTAATGATGTGGGGATGCGGGATTTTCTGCTCATCAAGAATGCTCATGATGGCTTCAACGATGTCGGCGCTGTATTCATCGAGCGTATAGTTGCGCGACGAAACATAGTTGGTATGCGAACCGTCATAGTCCACAGCCAGACCGCCGCCAAGGTCAAGGTAGCCCATGGGCGCGCCTTCCTGCACGAGGCCCACGTAAAGACGCGCGCCTTCCATGACACCGGTACGGATGTCGCGAATATTGGAAACCTGCGACCCGAGGTGGTAGTGCAGCAGCTTGAAACAATCAAGCATGTCGTTGGCCTTGAGCGTATCCACCACATCCACGATCTGCGCGGGCGAAAGGCCAAAGGTGGAGCGTTCGCCGCCGGAATCAGTCCAGTGACCGCTGGCCTTGACGGCCAGCTTGGCACGCACGCCGATGTTGGGCCGCACGCCAAGAGCCTTGCTGCGCTCAAGCACAACTTCCAGCTCGCTTGGCATTTCGAGAACAAAGAGCACGTTAAAGCCAAGGCGCAGAGCCTGAAGGCCAAGGTCGATGAATTCTTCGTCCTTGTAGCCGTTGCAGACAATGCAGGCCTCGCGGTCGCGCATGAGCGACACGGCGGCAATGAGTTCCGCCTTGGAGCCGACCTCCAGGCCGTGATGATAGGTGGAGCCGAACTGGGCTATTTTTTCCACAACCTGCTGCTGCTGGTTGACCTTGATAGGAAAAACGCCGCGATACGAACCCGTGTAATTCAGACTTTTGATAGCCTTGCGGAATGATTCGTGGATATTGGCAATGCGCGAATCCAGAATGTTCTCCACGCGCAACAGCACGGGCATATCATACCCGCGCTCTTTCAGCCCGGCGATAACTTCCGGTATCGAAACCTGCGGCCCCTTGGGCCCCTGCGGACAAATCACAACTTCGCCCGCATCCGACACGTCAAAATACCCGGCACCCCAATTACGGATGCCGTACAGTTCGATGGAATCCTCCACCCGCCACTGCTGCAATGCGCGGTTTTTTGCCAATTCCTGCTCCTGGAGCGCCGCAAGGCGCATATATAATGGTGATTCAGCTCCGAAAATGGAGCTGTAGGCTGCCGCCGTTCAAAAAACGACCGCAGATGGTTGCACGAAAAATGCGGCGTAATTATGCCGTGACCGTGCCGAATGTCAATCATCGCAAAAAGGGCGGCAAGCGCAGATTGTTAGGTGCATGGCTAACTATCTTCTTGACGGCAGGTACTCCTTGCTTCATTTTTTTCACTTGCGCGCAACGGCCTGATGTCGGCTATTTCACTCTTACGGGGAACTCCATGAAACCAGCCCTAAATCCCCTTCCTCTCCTTCTGCTTTTTTTTCTGCTCGCCCTTGGGGCCTGCTCGCAGGACGACAGCAAAAAAAATGCTGTGCCGCCTGCTCCCGTGCGGGTTGAAGCCGTTACACGGGCTGATGTGCCGCGTCAGCTGCACGCTGTGGGCAATGTGCGGGCTTCCGCCTCTGTGGGCGTAAAGCCGCGTGTAACGGGCGAGATTCAGCAGGTTCACTTTACCGAAGGGCAGGATGTGCGCGAGGGCGACTCGCTTATCACCATTGACCCCCGCCCCTTTGAGGCCGCGCTGCGCGAAAAGAAGGGGCAACTTGCCAAATCGCAGGCGCAGCTTGCCAAAGCCCAGGACGACATGAGCCGTTACGGCAAGCTGGTGGGGGGCGGCTACGTAAGCCGCGATGCCTATGAGAAGACCGCGACCGATGCGGCGGCCCTGCGCGCCACGGTGCAGTCTGACAAGGCAGCCGTAGAAAGCGCTGCTCTTGATCTCAGCTACTGCACGGTGGTGGCTCCCATCAGCGGGCGCGTGGGCGCGCTCAATGTGGACAAAGGCAACATGGTCAAATCGGCTGACGCCACAGTTATTGTCAGCATAGACACGCTTTCGCCCATTTATGTGGGCTTTTCTGTGCCAGAGGTGCACCTGCCTGTCATTATAGAACAGATGGCGCGAGCAACGGTGCCGGTTTCCGCAACGCCTGCCGGGGGCGCGGCGGAAAAGGGCTTTCTCACCCTTGTGGACAATACGGTGGACACGCGCACCGGCACCATCCGGCTGCGCGCCACCTTTGAAAACAGTCAGCGCCGTCTGTGGCCGGGGCAGTTTGTGCAGGTGGAGTTGCCGCTGGGCATGGCCGCCGGGGCGCTGACCGTGCCCACACGGGCCGTGCAGTCTGGCAGGGAAGAATCCTACGTGTACGTGGTGGATAAGGACAGCCGAGCCAGCTACCGCAAGGTGAGGCCGCTGTTTGAATACGCTGACCATACGGTTGTGGACGGTGAGGTGGCCGAAGGCGACAAAATTGTGGTGGATGGTCAGGTGCGGCTGGCTCCGGGCCTGATGGTCAAAATCATGGACTAAAATTTTGCGAAAGCAAACCAGAGCCGCGCACAACGGCCTGATATTTGCATATTTTCGGGCAATACCAACAGGCGGTCAATTTTTCCACATGGCCGCCGCGCGCTCAAGCGCGAGTGCAATGACGCAGCACTGCGTCAAGCCTGAGGAGAAGCCCGATGGAACTGGAATTCCGTTTTCGCAATAATGATCTGGGGCCTGTTTTTCCTACCTTTCAGGAAAGGGTCAACTCCATGCTGCCCGTGAACAGGGCAGAAAGTACCCCAGCGGCCCCGGCGGCGCCCGCTGACGATGACGTCAGCACCTCAGCAGCGCCGGTTCTGGAACAGACTGTTCCCGGCACTCCGCACATGCTCAATTCTGATGAAATGCGCCAGGCGCTTGCCCAGGTGGAGCAGGAAGCCATGCAGCACAGTCAGGATCTTGTGCAGGTGCATAGCGGCCTGAACGAGCAGCGCGTTGCGCGTTTGCTGGGCCTGCTGGACTAGACCGGAGCGGCCCTCGCCTCAACGGAGCAATTTCTAAAGAAAATTGCTCACCCCGGTATTTCGCCTGATGGCAGATTGCTCAAATAAATATCCCCCGGCTTAGCCGGGGGTTTTTCATATGCGCCTGTAAGGCTCTCTTACCAGCTGCGCCCTAGCAGGCGCATGTACGATCTGACATTTGCATTTCTGTTACTTGCGGCCCGTAAACGGGCTTCCTGGGTACGGGAGACTCAGTTGATCCCCGAGTTTATCT
>NZ_JAHZCJ010000013.1 GCF_019422935.1 Desulfovibrio sp.
AGTTGCCAGACCGCAAGTTGTTGTAACAAATCAAAAGGAGTTTTGCTGACATGCTTAAAGCTTTAAGCTTTACGGAACCCCCCGCCTAGCGGGGGGGGGTTCTACATACAAAAAAGGCGCTTACAGTTAAAACTGCAAGCGCCTTTGAATTTGGCGTCACCAACGGGATTTGAACCCGTCTTAGCGGCTTGAGAGGCCGCCGTCCTAACCGGATAGACGATGGTGACAACGAGGAGTTAAATAAGGCTCTCAAGCCTTATTTGTCAAGCAGTTCATGCACAGGGCTGTAAAATCAGCCGTTGCCGTACCTGCGTTCAAGGTGCTAGGTATGGAGTTGCCGCTTGCGGCGGCGCAAATTTGAAGGAAGGAGCAGCCCTCATGAAATCTCGTCTTCACCTTCCCCTGCTTATCGCCTGTTTTGCCTTGTTGGCCGCATGCGGCGGCAAGGTTATTCCCACGCGCGATGGCGACATGCCCACGTGGATGGGAACCCTGGAAGACCTCCGGCGTTACCCGCAGAATCTGGATGTGTACGCCAAGGCCGCTGGGGAAGACAAACTGCTTGTTTCTCCTGCCGAGCAGGCCAATCAGGCGGCCAGATTTATGCGCATCACCTTTGGCCCGTGGGAAATGACCAAGACCTCCATCCGCAAGCGTGATGTGGCTGTGCTGTTCAACAAGGCGCGCGGCTACAAAATTGGCGATGTACGCTGGACGCAGTCGGAATGGGATGCCATGAGCGCCAACGCGGCTCTGGGCTCCTACCCCTCGCGCAGCCAGGCGGCCATAACCGTGCGCAATGCGAACCTGCGCGAACTGCCCACCAATGAGGCGCGTTTTTCCGAACCCACGCCAAATCCCAAGTCCAATCCCTTTGATTATTTTCAGTATTCCCTTTTGCCCGTGGGCACGCCGGTACTTATCGCGCACACAAGCCGCGATGGCCGCTGGCACTATGTGGAATGCCCTGTGGCTGGCGGCTGGGTGGCGGACGAAGATCTGGCCCCTGTCAGCCCTGAATTCAAATACATGTACCGCAACAGCACTTTTGCGGCCCTGGTGCGCGACCGGGTGAACCTTGTCACGCCCACAGGTTCCATACTTGCCAACATCGGCGCATTGCTGCCCATGCGCGGCGGATACTCTTCGCCTGCGGACGCCGGTTCCGGCGGTCAGGCCGCAATTGAACTGCTTGCCCCCATACGCGGTGCGGACGGTATGGCTCAACTGACCCCGGTGTCACTTACCACAGCAGACGCCGTTCCGTGGCCCCTGCGCATGACCCCTGGCAACGTGGCCAAGGTGGGCAATTTCATGATCGGCCAGCCCTACGGCTGGGGCGGCATGTTCGGCGACAGGGATTGCTCTGCCCTCACACGCGAGCTGTTCACGCCCTTTGGCATCTGGCTGCCGCGCAACTCCGTGGCGCAGGCGCGCACTGGCGCAGTCAACATGCTTGAGGGCATGACCACTGCGGAAAAAGAAGAGCAGATTCTGCGCAACGGCGTTCCCTTCCTCAGCCTTGTGGGCATGCGCGGGCATATCATGCTGTATGTGGGCAAGTATAATGGCCGCCCCGTCATTTTCCACAATGTATGGGGCGTGCGAACGGTTGAGGGCAGCGACACCGATGGCCGCTTTGTTATTGGCAGGGCCGTTGTCACCTCCATCACCCCCGGTGCCGAGCTGAAAAACCTTTACCGTACAACGACGTTTGCCGACAGGCTCCGCACGTTGAGCACCCCGGCGGATACCCTTCAGTGACAGAACTGCGCCATACAACAACCGCCGACGATGCCGGCCAGCGGCTAGATCGCGTGCTGCATCAGGTTGCCTCCGAGATGTCGCGGGCAGCGTTACAAAAAGCCGTTCAGGCTGGGCACTGCCAGGTGGACGGTCTGCCGGAAACCCGCGTAAATGCCAAAATGCGGGCCGGGCAGACCATCACGTTGCGCCTACCGGAAACCGCCACGACCTTGCAGGCGGAGGAAGGACACCTCGAGCTACTCTGGCAGGACGAACACATGGTTGTGTGCAACAAGCCTGCGGGCCTGACGGTGCACCCCTGCCCTTCCTGCCCGGAGCAAACCCTGGTGCAACGCCTGCTGGGGCGGTTTCCGCAACTGGGCAGGATCGAAGGCCAGCGCCCCGGCATAGTGCATCGGCTGGACAAAGACACGAGCGGCATCCTGCTGGTGGCCCTGACAGAGCAGGATCGCCTTGTACTCAGCGAGGCCTTTGCCCAGAGGGAAGTACACAAGGAATATCTGGCCCTAGTGAGCGGCAGGCCGCCCGCAGCGGGCGAATGCCGCGAACCCATTGGCCGCCACCCCACGGCCAAGGTGAAGATGGCCGTTGTGCCGGAATCGCGCGGCGGGCGCGTAGCCCATACGGAATGGAAAACCCTGTGGACAGCTCCGGACAAGCGCTTCTCCTTGCTTGCCGTGCGCATCCATACCGGGCGTACGCATCAGATACGCGTGCACATGACCCACCTTGGGCACCCCCTGCTTGGCGACAGGCTCTATGCGCCCAAGGCGGTACAGGCCCTTGCCCCGCGCCAGATGCTGCACGCGTGGCGCATCAGCTTCATCCACCCGGCCACGGGCAATCTTATGAATTTTGCCTGCCCGCCGCCGGACGACATGCTCATGGCTGCGCTTCAGGGCTGCCGCCGCATGCGCCGCGTGGTGGTAACGGGCAATCCCGGCAGCGGCAAATCAGCCTTTTCCCAATGCCTGGCCGATATGGCCGTGCCTGTCTTCAGCGCCGATGCAACTGTTGCCGCCCTGTACTCCCCCCGAGGGGAGGCTGCGCAATGGATCGGGCAGATCGGCGGCAACGCCCTGCTTACTCCAACAGGTGCTGTGGATAAAACCGCGCTGCTTGAGGCCATGCGCGCCAACCCCGTGTTGCGCCGCGAGGTGGAAAACATGGTGCACAGCCTGACCCACAAGGCGCTGGAAACTTTCTGGATACAGCAGGAATCGCTGGGAGTGCCGCTGGCCGTGGCCGAGGTACCTCTGTATTTTGAAACAGACTGGCAAAACAGCTTTTCACCAGCACCGCACGTTGTCGGGGTGCGCTGCGCCATGCCCCTGCGCGCGCAGCGCATTGAAGCCAATCGTGGCTGGACGCAAGACAAGCTGGAAGCTATCGAAGGCTGGCAATGGGCGCAAGACCGCAAGATGGCCGCCTGCAACACAGTTGTGGATAACGAAGGTTCGCTGGAATCTTTATGCGCCCAGGCCCAGGAATTTTTGACAAGCATGCGCACTCAGGATCAGAAGGATGAACAGGCCCTTGCGCTGCACCTCGCAAGGCTGTGGCAGTAACTACTGGAGTCAGATACTGTCTATCCACTCAAGTTCCATGAGTTTTTCACCTAATTTGCCATTTCTTGACACAATTCGCGGTATTCGCGTATAGGCTATCTTTAAATTTTCAGACCAAAAGCATCAGTTGAAGCAAAACATGTCAGACGCACAACAGCCGCATCAGGGCAATCTAGCCAATCCTCTGGTGCTGGCCTTGGAAATATCAAGTTCAGCCCTTCTGCACGTCAGCAAAGAGCCTTTTCTCAGAGCAGCCATGGCCAGTATTGGCGAATCCTTGCACTGTGAGCAGGTGTCTCTTGTGGAATTTGACGATGAGCAGTGGTCTGCCCCTGTAGTCTGGCGGTCGAGCATTCGCAGTGCAACTGGTGATATGCCTGCGGCAACGCTCAACGACATGTCGCCGGTGCTGGGCATGTTTAAAGAGGGCAAAAGCCTGTGTGTTGCTGATACCTCGGCCATGCCTGAAGGCCCGCAAAAAGCCCTGTTTCTCTCCCGTGGAATCACATCGGCAATCTGCGTGCCCATCGCCCATGATGGCCAGCTTTTTGGCGGCATCTGCCTTTTACGGCACCGCTATCGCGGTCAATGGTCCATTGAGCATTCCAGCCTTTGCCATCTTTTGGGCAGCATCCTAGCCATCACCTTGACGCATTTTCGTCTTTACGGGCAGTTGCAGCGCAAGCACAGACAACTGCACGATATTCTCGATGCTTTCACTGATCCTGTCTGCATTGTTGACATGGAGACGTACAAGATCCTTTTCGTCAACAACAGTGTTGAAGAAACATATCCGCGCAAAGACGGCACGTTGTCCAACATCTGCTACAAAAGGCTCATGGGGCGGGATACGCCCTGCCCCTTTTGCACCAATGCCATAATTGCCGCCTCCAGCGAGCCCTATCAGTGGACGTATGAAAACAAGACCACCAGGCGCACCTATACGGTGGTGGACAAGGCCATCAAGTGGGACAACGATAAAACGGTTCGCCTCAGCATTTCACGCGATGTGACGGATCTGCTGCAAACCCAGCACGAAAAACAGGATGCCGTGGTGGCCTCGCAGGCCAAAAGCGAATTTCTGGCGCATATGAGTCATGAAATCCGCACTCCCATGAACGGCATTATCGGCCTCACCCATCTGGCCCTGCAATCCAATCCCAGCGACGAGCAGAAAAACTATCTGCAAAAAATCCGCACTTCCGCCACAAACCTGCTGGCCATAATCAACGATATTCTGGATCTTTCCAAAATCGAAGCCAACAAGATGGTGCTGGAAGACGCCAACTATCCGCTGGAAGACGTGCTAGAATTCGTGCACACATCGCTGCGCTTCCCCATTGAGCAGAAGGGGCTTGAGTATGAATGCAAACTTGGCGACGATGTGCCGTTGAAGCTCTGGGGCGACAGCCTGCGCCTCAAGCAGGTCTTGCTCAACCTCATGAACAATGCCGTCAAATTCACTGCCGAAGGGCGCATAACCCTGCGAATTGACCGCGAGCTTTCTGGCGACAAAGACAGCCTGCACTTCAGAATTGCAGATACTGGCATGGGCATCAGCCGCGAATACCAGCAGCACCTTTTTGATCCCTATACCCAGGCCAATGCGAGCATCAGCCGCCGCTTCGGCGGCACGGGCCTCGGGCTGAGCATCTGCAAGCGCATTGCGGAGCTCATGCACGGCGCGCTGTGGTGCGAGAGTGAACTGGGCAAGGGCTCCACCTTCCACCTGAGCATCCCCTGCACCGCTGCCCGCAATATCTATTGCCCGCAGGAGCAGGCAGTTGTCACGGCAGAGCCGCTGGACGGAGCGGCGGAGTGCAGCATTCTGGTGGCGGAAGACAACGAAATCAACGTGGAAGTATTGCGCGCCATGCTACGCCAGCTGGGCTTTGAATGCGATGTTGCGCCCAACGGCAAGGAAGCCCTGCGCATGGCCATGGAAACCCCATATGATATTGTGCTGATGGACGTTAACATGCCCGTCATGGACGGTCTGACCGCCACACGCGAACTGCGGCAGATGCTGCCGGGAAATGACGAACAAAAAGTCCTGCCCATCATTGCCCTCACCGCCGCGACCTTACCTGACAACATCGCCGAAATCATCAACGCGGGTATGAACGATCACATTGGCAAGCCCTTCAGCATGGCTACCCTGCGCAATAAACTCGCCAAATGGCTTAAGCTGCACTGAGCACCCCGACAAATCATGGCTGCCGCAAAAGTTTCCAAAACCAATGCCGCCAGAATTCTTGAAGGCCTAGGCATTCCCTACGAACTGCACACCGCTGACGTGGACGAAAATGACCTGTCAGCCGTGACCATGGCACACAATCTGGGCGTTGACCCTGCCTGCGTTTTCAAAACCCTGGTAGCCAGAGGCGACAAAACAGGCGTGCTCATGGCCTGCATCCCCGCTGCTGCGGAGCTTGACCTCAAGGCGCTGGCCGCCGCATCCGGCAACAAGCATGTGGAAATGGTTCCGCTCAAGGATGTTCGCCCCCTCACTGGCTACATGCGCGGCGGCTGCTCCCCGCTTGGAGCCAAGAAGGCCTACCCGGTTTTTGTGGACGAAAACGCCATCCTGCTTGAAAATATCTTTGTGAGCGCAGGCCAGCGCGGCGTTCAGCTGCGTCTCAAGCCGGATGATCTGCTGCGCGCCGTTGAAGGGCAATACGCCCCTGTGGCGCGCATTTAGTCGCCGCGCCCGTTATTTTCCAGCATAAAATCAGCCCGCCGGGGCAGACACGCACAAGCTGCCGCTTGGGTATCATCACCAGCACTTCACGGCGCATGCTCGGCCCATCTGCCCATCGTGCAAGGAGATCATTCGTGCAGTATTATCACGCAAACGTGTTTTGCAAAGAACCCATGACCGGCAACGGGCTGACTGTTTTTATTACCAAGGCCTTTCCTGAGAACGCAGTCATGCAGCAAATCGCCAGGGAATTCAGGCAATTTGAAACAATATTCCTTGTGCGGCGCGGCGATGCCGCTTTTGACGCGCGCATCTTTACAGTTGAGGAAGAACTGGATTTCGCCGGGCATCCAGTTCTGGGCGCAGCAGCGGTTGTGCAGCACGAATTTTTTCAGGACTCCTCCAGCACGGTTCTGTTCAACCTGAACAGCAAGCAGGTCTCTGTTTTTTGCACGGCGCAGGACGATTCTTATGACTGCTGTATGGATCAAGGGCCAGCGGACTTCATCTGCGCCCCGGAGCCGGAAGCGTACGCTCACTATTTGCAGCCGCTGAATCTGGCCACGAACCATATTGCCGCCGGATTTCCCCTGGAGGTTGTTTCAACTGGACTGCCCTACCTTCTGGTACCCATTGCCTCAGGCCTGGAGCAGGCACGCATCCTCGTGACGAATTACGAATCGCGACTTGCACAGATCGGCGCAAAATTCGCCTATGTTTTTGACGTCAACGCGGTAGAAGGCAGAACCTGGGACAATGCAGGTATGGTGGAGGACGTTGCCACTGGCAGCGCCGCTGGGCCGGTAGGGGCCTATCTGTACAAGCACAACAGATTTTCTCCCGCGCAGGAAATACTTCTCCGGCAGGGGCGTTTTGCAGGCCGCGACTCAAAAATCAGCATCCGCAGGGACAAAGCCAGCGGCAACATGCTGGTGAGCGGTCAGGTCCGTCTGCTCGTTCGCGGGGAATGTCTTCTGGGCATGTAAACCCATCCTGCCAAAAGCTCTCAAAAAAACAGCGCAAAAAACAATAGCCCGCTTCCTTCTCTGCCATTGGCAGCGCAAGGAAACGGGCCTTTTCAAAACGCACCACAAGGGTGTTGGATTTCTGGCTTAGCCTTCGTCACTCAAAGGGCGAAAACTCTTTTTTGTTGCCCCGCAAACAGGGCATTTCCAGTCTTCAGGCAGATCTTCAAAACGGGTTCCAGCCGGTATCTTGTGGCGTTTGTCGCCCCGGTCGGGGTCGTAAACGTAGCCGCAATTGACCATCTGGCAACGCCACATATCCTTGGGTTCAGCCATGCTCTTCCCCGCCTGTTAGCCCGCTGCGGGCGTTGCGGTCACAAAGCCCTTGCTGGCCGGGCCAGTGGTGGAAGGCGTACCGGCAATCTTGGCAAGGTAAGTGTCGCCAAGTTTTTTGATATGCCCGTCAATATTGTCGTAATAGGTCAGGTGGGCCTGTTCTTCGTCAATGATCCGTTCAAAGAGACGGGCAGAAACAATGTCGCCCGCATCCTTACAGATAGCGAGAAAACCGCTGTAAGCTTCGATGGTGGCTTCTTCCTGATTGGCGTCAGCCTCGTAGATAGCGGTCACTTCCTGCCCGGTAACAATCTTGCCGTCTTTCTGGGTAGTGGGCTCACCGCCCAGTTCCTTGATGCGTTCGGCAAAATTTTCGGCATGTCGCATTTCGTCAATGGCGATAAGCTTCATGTTGGCAGCAAGCTCGCCATAATCCATATCATCCAGATTATAGTGCTGGTTCATATACTGATGGATGGCGAACAGCTCCATGGCGCGCGCCTTGTTCAGTACTTCTATGACTTTAGCCTTCCGGCTTTCCCTGTTTTCAGCCATGACGCAAGCTCCTTGGTTATAACAGGTTCAAGATGCTATTTGCATAATACGAATAGCAAAATCTCACAAGCAGCCGCGCACACGGAAAAACATTCGGGCAATAGTTACTGGGTTATTTCAAGCGATCTCGCGCAGGTTTCGCACACGCCATCGTATTCCACCCGCGAACTCAAAATACTCGCAAAACCCATTGCCTGCATGCCTTCAACTGTGGGGGCCTGCTTGACGTCTTCAACATCACCAACCCGGCCACAATAAATGCAGCGAACATGCTGATGGTTTGAAATATCGCCATCAAAACGTTTAGTTGATCCGGCAGCTTCAAGACGGCGGATCTCGCCGCTGTCTGCCAGAAAATCCAGATTCCTGTACACAGTACCCAGGCTTATTCGGGGCAAACGCTCGCGCACGATGCTGTACAGCTCATCCGCAGTAGGATGGCTCTTGAGCTTGCGCAGTTCTTCCAAAATAACTGCCCGCTGCCGGGTCATTCGTGTTTGTGTTTGAGCCATGCCAGCCTCCAGTGTTGCTAAAAATTACTGTTATCGCGGAATACTGTCAAGCCCAAACTCAACCAAAAGACTAAGACTTCTGCCTGGCGAAAAACAGTGCGCAATGGCTGCTTATCGGAAACATGGTTCCCATGCAAAAAAGAGTCGTGCGGGCAGATCCAGTCTAGCCAGAGTACGCGCGCCACAAGGGCATAAAAAACATACCATCGCAGTGCGGGTAAATAAATAACTTTCAGAAAGGCGTCAAGGCGTAACCCCAAATTGCATCAGTCCGGAGTGGGCGTTATTCCGGGCTCTTTTCAGCCTGGGGCATGTGGCAGGAATGCTCCACAGCCGCGCACGCCGCACCCCACAGGCCGCTGTTTCCATCGGCGATAAGATAAATGGGAACAGAGGCCGCAATGCCTCCGATATCAGGCACCAGACCAAGCTCTTGCAAAAAGGCCGGATGCGTCAGGCACAGGGGATTTTTGGCGGCAATGCCGCCCGCAATCCACAACCCGCCATGGCAGATCGTGGTCAGTATCCACTGACGGCAAAAACGGCCCCAAAATCTGGCATACCACAACAGCGTGGGCGTTTCGTGCGACAGGGCCTCAGCGCCCACGGCGGGAGGATAAAAAAACTGGCCCGAAAGATAGTAGTGCAGCACGGAGAGCCCTTCGCCGGAAAGCACATTTTCCGCCGTGGGGTAATCGCGTCCCAGTTCACGGGCTAGGAAGGCCTGATAGGCCTGTTCTTCCGGCCCCACAAAAGCAAAGGCCGTATGCCCGGCCTCAGAGGGCACGGCCAGCCAGCTTCCGGCAGAGTCAGGCCCGTCCGAGCTTACCAGCATGGCAGCGCCAAGGCCTGTGCCAGCGCCAAGCACGGCCCGGGTCTCTCTGGATTGCTCAATGGATCGTGTGCTGCTGCGTACAACTGTGGCCGCTGTACCGCAGGGCGTCAGCGTGGCGAAGGCCTGTGCGCTGAAATCGTTGAGCACCAGGCAGCAGGCCAGGCTGTACTGCTGCGCTACGCCATCAAGATCAATACGCAACTGCCCGTTGGTGAGTCTGCCGCGCAGGCCCTTCACAGGCCCGGCAAGCGCAATGACGAGGGAATCACCCGCAGAAAATGGATATTGTAAAAGCTGCTGCATGGCTTGCAGCACATCATGGGCATTGCCCAGATCAGCCGATTTTGCCCACACCGCAGACATCAGCGTGAGGTTGCCCTCGTATTCTGTGAACAGGGCAAATCTTGCGTTGGTTCCACCTATATCTGCTGCGAAAATGCGTTGCATGTACGGCTGAAAACTCCGGCTGCTGACCTAGGTGACATCCCGCTGGTTGTCGATTTTGCGCACTATGCCAGTGGTGCTGCAACCGTCTACCAGGCGGGCAAGATAGACCCTGCCGCCCCCCTGCTGCACAACATCGGCCCCGACCACATTGTCAATGGTATAGTCGCTGCCTTTCACGAGCACATCGGGCCGCAGGGCCGAGATGAGTTCAAACGGAGTATCTTCGTCAAAAAGCACAATGGCGTCCACGTCTGACAAAGCAGCCAGCAGCAAGGCGCGGCTGCTTTCGTTCTGGATGGGACGGGTCGGCCCCTTAAGGCGGCGCACAGAGGCATCGCTGTTGAGCCCCACAATCAGGTGGTCGCCCTGAGCGGCGCTCTGCCGGATAAGGGAAATATGGCCAGGATGCAGCAGATCAAAGCAACCGTTGGTAAAAACCACAGTTTCGTTTTTTCTGCGCCATTCCTCAATTTTTTCCACAAGATTCTGAACGTTAAAAAGCTTGGGATTGTCGGCCTGTTCGCGAAGCGCCTCGTTAAGCTCTGCAATAGACACCGGCGCAGTGCCCATTTTACCCACGGCGACCCCAGCCGCCGCATTGGCAAGGTGCATGCTTTCGGCCCAGGGCAGGCCTTTGCCCACGCATGCTGCCAGAGTGGCAATAGCGGTATCGCCTGCGCCGGAAACATCGGCCACTTCGCGCACGGCGGCGCGGCAGTAAACAGGTGCTTCGTCAGGAGTAAACAGGGCCATGCCCTTTGAGCCCCGTGTTATGAGCAGGCGCTCAATGCCGTAGCGGGAGCGCAGTTCCCCGGCAAGGGTTTCGCGGCGGGGTCTGCTGAGCGTTACGCCAGCGTTCAGTCCGCAGGCTGCGTCAAATTCCCCGGCATTGGGGGTAACGCAGTGCGCTCCGGCGTAGCGTCGCCAGTCGCTGCCCTTGGGATCAACCAGCACGGCGATGCCAAGGCGGCGGGCTTCTTCAATGATTATCTGGCACAAATTGCAGCCGCTGGCCGATTCAAGCAACACGCCCTTGGCGTAGTCAGAAAGAATAACCGCATGTCGCCCCGGTAACAGGGAAAGAACCTGTTTTTTCAGAGCGTCGGCTTCTTCTGCACCGAGGGGGGCGCTTACTTCCTCGTCAAGGCGCAGCAATTGCTGCCCCTGTGCCAGAACGCGCGTCTTGCAGGTGGTGCGGCGGCTGGGCGAAACGGCCAGCCCGTCTGCTATGCCCTCAGCCGCGAGCGCCTCGCGCAGGTCGCTGGCTGCGGCATCCTGCCCCACTACGCCAGCCACAGCTACATCAACGCCCAAGCGCATAAGGTTGCGCGCCACGTTGGCAGCACCGCCCGGCACAGACCAGCGTTTTGCCGCAGACACCACAGGCACCGGGGCTTCGGGAGAAATCCTTTTGACCTGGCCTGCAATATAATGATCAAGCATCACATCGCCCACAACCAGTATGCGTACTCCGTCAAAATTCATGAGGCTCTCCCGGCGTGGTTCAGGCCTTGCCGCAGGCTTTTTTGATCAGCTCGGTCAGCCGGGCTTCCGTGCGGTCTGTATCCACAAGGGTAACTACCGACTTGCGGGCGGCCTCGCCAAGGCGCTTGCGTTCCTCGGGTCGGGAGGCAAGAGCTTCCAGAACGTCAGCCAGCGCGCCCACATTGTCTTGCGGCACAAGGCGTCCATTACCGCCGTCCGTAATGGCTTCCGCATGGCCCGGCAAATCGCTCGCAACCACCGCAAGGCCAAAGGCAAGGGCTTCCACCAGAGCCGATGGCACGCCGTCGGCGTCTCCGCCGGTGGTCTTGCGGCCAGGAGCCACAAAAACATCCGCCCGGTTGTACATATCCGCCATGTTTTCATGGGGAATCTGCCCGGCAAACTGCACCGAACCACGAAGCCCAAGCCGCCAGACAAGCCAGCGCAAACGCAGCTTTTCCAGCCCCTGGCCCACAAAGGTCAGCGAAAAGTTCACATTTCTGTCGGCCAGCAGGCGGCATGCCCGAAGCAGGAGATCGTACCCTTTGCGGCGTGCAATGGTGCCCACAGCCAGCAGGTTGAAATCCGCAGCCTTATCCGCATCATTGGCGGCATCGGCCCCGGTGGGCACGGGCATCTGCTCTTCCATATCCTCCGGCGGCGTGAGGGTAAGGGGATCACGCAGCACGAGCAGTTTGTCTTTCAGCTCGGGCAGCAATTGCAGCATGGCAGCGCGCGTGGCTTCTGTATCGCAGCGCACAAATTCGGCATCCGCACCCTTGGCGGCCCAGTTGAGGCCTGGTTCCGTCATATCCTGAGCGCGCACGGCAAAAGCATACGGCACATGCATAAGGCGCGAGGCAACCCAGCTGGCTGTGGCTGGTCCGTGGGCCCCTGCTGCATAGAAAAATTCAATCTTTTCTTCCTGGCCCCAACGCGCCAGCATGGCCCCGGCGCAAAATGCGCGCAGGTGATCCCACCAGCGGCTGCCCCAGCGGCCACGCCCCGGCAGTTTGCGCCAAAGCGCCCACAGCTGGGAGGAAGAACCGCGCATGAGCCTGAGCATACCCAGGCAGGCCGCAAGCACACGCAATGCGCCGATGCGCCGCACAGCCAGCGGCAGGGCGTAGCCCTCGGGATTGCCCAGAAATCCGTTATCACGGATGGCGTAAATACGGGTGAGCAGCCCCGCAGCGTGCATGCGGTGGGCCTCATCCATCAGGCACTGACCGGAGGCCTCGGGAAAGCTCTCGGCAACCATGGCGCCGCGCACCACAGGAGCAACCCCATGGAGCAGATTGTGCGAAATGGTGTCGGGCATCTGCGGCAGGTTGCGCTGGCGGCAGTGCAGAATGCCGTCTTCAAGGGTGTAGATGCTGTCGCAGAATTCGGCCATTTTGGGATCATGCGTAACCATAACCATGGAAACGCCGCCCGTATGGCAGAGCGAACGAAAATTATCCATGATAAGGCGGCTGGTTTTAGCGTCCAGCGCGCCCGTGGGTTCGTCAGCCAACAGGATGCGCGGATTGTTGACCATTGCGCGGGCAATGGCCACACGCTGCTGCTCGCCGCCCGAAAGACGGTTGCTGCGGTAGTGCACACGCGCGGAAAGGCGCACAAGTTCAAGGGCGCGGATAACCCGCTCCCAGCGTTCTTCTGGCGGAATTTTCTCAAATATCAGGGGAAATTCAACATTTTCAAACACAGTCGAGTGGTCAAAAAGGTTGCTCGACTGCATGACAAAGCCCATGGTGCCACGGCGGAAACTGGCAGTCTGCTCACGGTCAAGCGTCAGCACATCCTTGCCAAGAATTTGCAAAGAGCCGGAATCAGGCGCGTGCAGCATGCCCAGCACGTGCAGCATGGTGGATTTGCCGCAGCCCGAAGGCCCCATGATGGCCACCATCTCGCCGGGAACAACTTCAATATTCACGCCACGCAGCACCGGTGAAAAACCGGCGTAGCATTTATATAAATCTTTGGCGACTATAACGGGTGCCATGATCCACCTTGTGCATGTGCGGCAGAGCCGCAAGAACGCGGGCCAACCCGCGCATTGTGTGCTATTCGAATCGCAGAGCGGTTACCACGTCCATGCGGCTTGCCTGCATGGCAGGGAACAGACCGCCCGCTATGCCAATGACGGCAGAAAAAACGATGCTTCCCAGGCTGCTGAAAAACAGCAGCGAATACGAAACGCCCGTCCCAAGCGATAAGGAACCGATCTCAACCAGCGCGCAGCCAATAAGAATGCCAAATATGCCGCCAGCAACCGATTTGCACAGAGCCTCGGCCAGGAACTGCGCCAGTATGTCTATATCCGAGCCGCCCATGGCCTTTTTAAGGCCCACTTCGCGCGTTCTGGCCCGAACTGCGGCAAACGTGCCATACCAGATGCCGAAACCGCCCAGCATGAGCGATGCGGCAATACCAAGCCACAGCAGAGCCTCAACCCACATGAAGGTGGTTTTGATGCGCTTGAGCTGATCTTCCTGCGTCTGCACCACGATATAGGGGGCGGACTGGTGCTCGCGCACCATCTGGGGAACAATTTTGACAAGCGGCGGCACGTCTTCCCAGCCAATGGCGCGGATAAAGAGCCTGCGCACCTTGCCCCGGCCCCAGTTGCGGTCGGCCATGGTGGTATAGGGCAAAAAGCCGCCCTGGCTCCAGCTGCCAAGCATGACGCCGCTGACAACGCCCACCACTTCAAAAACATCCTGCTCCAGAAAGAGCAGCTTGCCTATGGCTTCTTCCGAACCGCCAAATAAATTTCTGGCCGCGTCCCTGCCAAGCAGGCATACGCGCCTGTGAGAGTCCACATCTTCCTGATTGAGCAGCCGCCCGGCCACGAGATCAATGGAGTAGACCTCGGCGAAATACTGGTCGATGCCGATAAAGTCCACATTCAGCGTGCGCTCGCCGGTGCCGCGTATGGGGAAAGATTTATTATCGCGCAGGTTTCTGCTCACCAGGCTGACGCCGGGTAACTGGGAAAGGGCTTCCACAGTTTCAGGATAAAACTCGCGGTCGGGTTGACCGGGGTACTGGGCGTCATCCATGTATACCTGGATGACGTTGACGCCACCCATGAGCACCATGTCCTGCCCCACCTTGTACCGGATTTCGCGGCCAAGTACCGCCAGGACGATAAACGCCGTGATGCCCAGAGCGATGGAAAGCATCACCCCGAAGCCGCGCTGGCGCACAACCTGCCTGAGGCTGACGCGAATAAGGTCTGACATTGCAATCATGGCGCAATCACTACTCTGACAAAAAACGATAAAATAGGCCGTGGCTTATGCCGCGCACATGCGCAACGCCATTGCCGCATCCTGCTGTCGGGCTGCATACAGACATATTGCATACGGTCCGTGACAAAAGGGCAAAAGATAATACACGCCACCATAGGTGTATGTCAAAGCCTCTATTTTCATACCCTGTCACGGACCACATGCGCAAAAACAGAGAGACGATGGGGAAACCATGTTCTCATAAGGCGTGATTTCAAATTGCTACTTCGTTCCCTGACTGTGTTCAGAGCGCAGCACTACCCCACCCTTGCCGACTTCATACTTTATGCCGTGCCAGACAATATCCCACGACTTGATGCTCTGCCAGTAAACGGAGGTAAACATGCGCACGGCGTCCGCAAAAGCCATGCACCAGCGCCACAGCGGCACGGGCTTGGCAAGCAGACCACGCCACAGATGCAGCGCGCTGACCATCGCCGCCAGCCAGAACAGGGCAAGCAACACGCCGGCGCCGCTGCCCACGTTCACAATCCAGCCCAGAAAGGCCAAGGCCGCGCACACCATGGGCAGAGCCATCATAACACACATGAGGCCCAGCAGCTTCCACTGGCCGGGCATGCAGAACTTGAGAAAAAGCACCTGCCTGTCCATCCAGGCCCGCCAGACGGGCGTGGAGTGATTAACGGCATCAGTGTGCAGCAACGCGCCGGGGCAGAGCCGCACTTTTGCGCCGCGCACCTGAAGCAGGGCCGTGAGCGAGCAGTCGTCCACAACGTTTTCAAGCCACAACTGCGCCACGCCGTATTTTACGTAGGCCGCGCGGGTCATGGCCATAGCGCCGCCCCACAACTGGGTAAAGGCAGACATGGCTTGCAGGTAGCGCATAAGCATGACGCACAGCGTATAGGCCAGCGTTACGGGCTGGTCGTCGCGAGGTTCCACCACATGGTAACCGGTGCTGAACGAAGCTTCGCCCCTGGCCATGGGCGCTGCCAGATGCCGCAGAAAATCGGGTTCCGCCATGTGAGTGCTGTCGCAGAACACATAGACGTCCACTTCGTCGCCCAGAGCGGCAATACCCTGAAGGCTGTTGTGGTTTTTTTGCCCGCAACCAGTGGCGGTGCCTGCCACCACATGGCGCAGGGCGGGAAAATCCTTCTTAAGCCTGCCCACAAGCTCGGCGGCGGGTTCATTTTCTTCCGCAGTGACGAGAACGGGCACAAAACAGGGGTAATCCTGGGTCAAAAGGCTGCGCAGCGAGCCTTCCATACGCGGGTCGCGCCCCGCCACGGGCACTATCATGCCCACCGAGGGCCATTTGTCTTCAGGTATGGCGCGGTTGGCCTCGGCTTCTTCCTCAATACGGCGGGGCATGCTTTCGCCCCTGCGGGCCAGAATATACAACAGAGCGCATTGGGAGGTGGCCAGCAAAAACCATATCCAGAACATAGGCACTCCTTCATGTTATTGTTGGATGGATCAGCAATCGGCTGCAAGGGCGCGGATCCTTTGCAGCACTTGCAGCAAACGCATGTTCAGGCAAGCCCTGCCGGAGCAGGACGTGAATACACCCTGCCCGCAGCGCAATTTTATTGGGGCAAGGGGGCGCAGTCTTCTGGCGCAAGCGGCGCATCGTGGGTGCGCTTGCCCTCCAGACGTATGTTCATGCCGTTCTTCAGGCTGATGACGCCCTCGACTTTATCGGCAGAAGCAAGACGCCCCTTGAATGAATGCCCGGATGAATGGTGCGCCTCAATATCATTGTTACGCACCGTTCCATCTATGTGGTACACGTCAACCTTGCCGTTGTACAGACGCAGGTGCACCACGCCGCGCACCGTGCCCTGAGCGGAAACGCACACGCCCACACGGTATGTTGATGAATAGAGCGAGCCAGTCCAAAGTTCGCGCACTTCCACAGGGGTGTTGGCAGCAGACGGCGCTGGCGTTGCTGTGTCCCCGGCAGGAGGGGGCGTATTTTTCTGTTCGCCGCGCTGTTCCGCCGAGGTGCCGGAATCATGGCTCTGCGGAGGTTGAGCCTCGGCGGCGCGGGCCGCAAAAACACCCACGGTCATCAGGCAAAGGCAGACGCAAAGCGCCGCAAGACACAAAACTGCATATTTCAGCCGCGCGCGCCTGAGCCGTATTGCCCGCGTTGCCTGTGCAGCCCTGGAGCATGCACGCAGTGAATTTTGATCTAATTCCATATATTCCTGCGCCTTCCGCACTTGGGCAGAAGACTGATTGACAAGTTCAGCCGTCAGTTGCGGCGCAAGCCGGCAAAAACGGCCTGATGCGCCTCCACCATGGCAGTGAAGGAAAAATCCCGCTCCACGCGCAAACGCCCGGCCTGGCCCATGGCATCGCACAGCGCGCCGTCTTCGAGCAGGCGGCAGCAGTTTTCCGCCAGAGCCGCCACATCGCCCGCCTGTGAAAGCAGACCGTTCTGACCGCTCTCCACCAGCCGTGGAATGCCGCCAACCGATGTGGCGCACACGGGCAGGCCGCAGGCCATGGCTTCAAGAATCACATTGGGCTGACCTTCGCGCACGGATGAAAGTGCAAAGATGCGCCCAGCGGCATAGTGCCCGCGCATATCAAGCCCGCCGGGGATAAAGTCCACGTTGCTTCCGGCGGCGTGCTCCTTGGCCCACTGGTGCAGATTGGCCTCTTCCGGGCCATCCCCCACAATGCGCAAACGCGCCGAGGGGTGGCGTTGCAACACAATCTCAAAGGCTCGCAAGAGGGTCAGATGATCCTTGTCGCCCGCAAGGCGCGCCACGCAGACAATCTCGGGCGCTCGGGCCGAGGGCGCAGCCCCGGACGGCGCAAAAAATTCCGTATCCACCCCGTTGGGGATGTAGCTCAAACGGGATTGCGGCAAGCCAAAATAGAGCAAAATTTCATGCAATGCTTCGGAATTGCAGATCATATGATCCGTAAGCCGCCAAAGCCAGCGTTCATGCTGCCGCTTGGGGCCGCCGCCGCCACGGCAGGTTCCCACAATACGCGGGGCTTTTTTTTCGCCAAGCCAGCCCAGCCGCCCCCAGATGCGCCCCCATATATTGGGCAAAGCCGTGCAAGGCACGATGACATCTGGCTGCAACCTGCGCAGCTTTGAATACAGGGCTGCAAAAAACAGGGGCGGCACCTTGCGGGCATGCCCCATATGGTGCAGCTCTATGCCCGCATCCCGCGCGGCTTCATCCAGGTCAGTGGGGCCAGTGAGCGTAAGCATGACCGGCGTAAAACGAGTTCGATCCAGGCGGCGGGCCAGTTCAAGGGTCTGGCGTTGCGTACCGCCATAACAAAGATCCTCCATAAAAAAGAGGACGCGCTGTGGGATGGTCATGCTTCTCCTTCAGATAACCAGACGGCGGAAAGTTACGGCACAAAAGCCGAACAACCGTATGCATTATTGTATGCATTCCGCCCGGTTTTGCAAGGCCGCCCAAGACACCGCCGCATAATATACTAAAAATACAGGCAATTATTTTATGCCACCCAGGCAGACCACGCAGGTGAGCGGCCTGTGCGCGCTCCGCATTGCCATGCGCCCAGCTTGGGCTTACAGTTAAGGAATGACTGACTGCACCAACGATACATCCTTCAATAATCAGGCAGACAAACCCGCCCTGCGCGTGATTGTGAGCCTTGATGTGGAAGAAGAGGGACTATTTTCCGGCAATTATGCGGCGCAAGGCTGCGGCGTGCGCAATGTGGCCCTGTTGCGCAGGCTTGCCCCCCTCACCAGCGAACTGGGCTTTCCGCTCACGCTGTTTTGCGCGCACACGGTTTTTGCCAATGCCGAAGCCTGCTCCCATCTGGCCTGGATGCGCGACCACTGCGATGCAGAAATCGCCGCGCACCTGCACCACTGGAGCACGCCGCCGCTTGGGGATGACACGGCACAGCCCGCCACCCGTAAACAGGGGCCGCCCATCCGCACAGACCGCCTGCCGCGAGAATTGCTGCGCCAGCGCCTGCGCACTCTGCTGGATGCAGGACGCGAATTTCAGGGCGCGGATCTGACCAGTTTTCGTATGGGACGCTGGGATCTCAAATCCACGGTGCGCCCCCTGCTGGCGGAGGAAGGCATCACCTTTGACAGTTCGGTGTGCCCCCTGCGCGTCTTCCATGACGGGCCGGATCATTTTCTTGCGCCCTCCGACCCGTACTGGCTTGAGGACGCCCCCGGCCTGCTGGAATCGCCGGTTACACAGATTCCGCTTTCGCGCACGCTGGCGCGGCTGTGGCATGGTTGCGCCAGAGGCGCGGCCTGGGCCGATTCCTTTCATTTTTGGGGAGCGTTGAGCCCCAACCCGGTATGGCACAGCGCCGCCGTCATGCGGGCGGCTACGCGCCTGCACATGGCGCGCGGCGGGCGGGTTTTGAGCCTGTTCTGGCATTCGTCAGAAATGCTGCCCGGCGGCTCGCCCAACATTCCCGATCAAAAAGCTGCCGATGCCCTGTACAAAAAAATTCATGATTTTCTGGCGTGGCTGGCGCGCAATTACGCAGTGCGCGGGCTCACCGCCGCCCAACTGCGAAAGCAGGCCCCCTGCCTTGATTTCGGCCCCCGCCCGGCAGGCAAGGGAGACTGGTAATGCCCCGCGTGGTCTTTGTGCTGCTGGACGGCCTTGCCGCCGCCACGGCCCGTCGCTGCATGAGCTACATGCAGTCGCTCACCGATGCAGGGCTGGCGCGACATACGGAGCTGCGAGGTGAACTGCCGCCGCTCTCCCGCCCCATTTACGCCACCCTGCTCACAGGTCTGCGCCCGGTGCAAAGCGGCATTGTGCATAATGATGATGCCCGGCTCTGCCCCGCGCCCACCATTTTCAGCCGTGCGCAGGCCACAGGCCTGACCACCGCCGCCGCTGCCTACCACTGGATGAGTGAACTGTGCAACGTGGCCCCCTATGAGCCGGGGCGCGACCGAATTACAAATGATGCGGCCCTGCCCATTGCCCACGGCCTGTTTTACTGCACCGATGCCTACCCGGACGACGAACTTTTTCACGATGCGGCCTGCCTGCGGCGTCACCATGAGCCGCATCTGTTGCTGGCGCACAGCATGGGCATTGACAACGCAGGCCATCTGCACGGCGCAAGCAGCAAGGAATACCGGGATGCCGCCCGCAGGGCCGATGGGCTGCTGGCCCGCTGGCTGCCGGAATGGACGGCGGCAGGCTATGCAGTGCTGGTCACCAGCGATCACGGCATGGACGACGACGGCCGCCATAACGACAACAGCGAAGCCAGCCGGCGGGTTCCCCTGTGGCTGGCGGGTGAAGGGTTTCAAAACACCCCGCTGCCCACAGATCAAACGCAGATTGCAGGGCTTGTATGCCGTGCACTCGGCATTGAATAACCCCCTGCACCTCCCCACTATTATGCGGCAGAACATGTTCAACGGCTATGTATGGATTTTGCTGGCGGCCCTGCTGTGGTCGCTGCTGGGCGTTGTTTCCAAGTTTTGCCAGCATGCGGGAGTATTGCCGCTTGAAACGGCCTTTTGGCGGGCGACCATAGGCTGCGCCTTTTTCCTGGCGCATGCCGCTCTGACCGGAGGGCTGCGCATTCCCTTGCGCCACGCCCTGACATTTATGCTCTTTGGCGCATGGGGCGTTGGGGTATTTTTCGGGGCCATGCAGATGGCCATCAAGCTCAGCGGCGGCGCTACCGCCGTTGTGCTGCTGTATACGGCCCCGGTGTGGGTGGCTGTTTTTTCGCGCTTTCTGTTTGGCGAGCACATAACACGGCGCAAGGCACTGGCCGTGCTCATTGCCCTTTCCGGCACGGCGCTGGTCTGTTTTTCCGGCGGTAGCCTGCCGGGCGAAACATCCCTTGAGGGCATTGGCTTTGGCCTGCTCTCCGGCCTGTGCTATGCCACGCACTATCCCTTTTACCGCTGGTGGCAACGCCGCTATTCCACAGCCAGCATTTATGGTTTTATGCTGTTGGGCGGTGTGGTGGCACTTGGCTTCTGCGGCCCGGTGCATGTGGATCACGCCCCGGACACATGGGGCTGGCTGTTCGCCCTGGGGCTGCTTACCTGCTACATGGCCTACATCTGCTACGGACAGGGGCTGAAACGCATCAGCCTTGTGCGGGCAGCAGTTACCTGCCATCTGGAGCCGGTGCTCGGCACTCTTTGGGTCTGGCTGTTCTGGAACGAGAGCTTTAGTGCCTCAGGCTGGATGGGCGGCGCGCTGGTGCTCAGCGCGGTATTTCTGCTGACCACGGACAAAACCAGCGAATAGCGCTGATGCCTGGGTGATCTAGCGCTAAAGCCCGAAAGTGCCCACGAATGCCCCTCCACCAAATACAAACCCCATCAGACTTTCAAAGAAGCAGCGTACGGACTGCCGTGCTTTGTTTGCCTGATGGGGTATATTTATCGGGCCGAGCTTGCCCTGACGGCTCGAAGCATTAGCGCTGGCCGATCACATCCAGAAATACCAGCGGTACGTTGCCGCTACATTTGAGCGCATGGGTGTCGCCAGGGCGGGCGATGGTAATGTCGCCGCCTTTCACCGGGGTTTCCTTGCCCGCGCTGTCGGTGAACACGCCCTCGCCGGAAACGATGATGTAGGCATCTTCATTGTTTTCATGCTTGTGCATGCCAATGGAAGCGCCCGGTTGCAGGGTCATCCAGCCGATTTCCTTGATAACCATGTCCTTGGAGGCATCGTTGCGGGTAAAGCCGAACTGCCCAAACAAGGTTCCCTGGCCGCCCGCCACCTTATCGCGGTTCCAGGTTTTCAAAGAATCCTTGGGGTAGAGCTGCGGTTCGCCCGCAAGAGCCGTTCCGGAAAACACCAGAGAACACAGCGCTGCAGCAAAAAGCATCTTTTTCATGATCACACTCCCGTTGCATGAACACACTCTATAAATGCACATAACGCGATGGAATCACAGAACAATAAAAACGTATCAGATACAGGCGGCAAGCTGCTGCTGACGCCCAGACCATACGCCCGCGCAATGCCGTCCGCAAGTGAATAATTTCCCAATCAAAACGCCGAAGTCTCGTCCTTACCGGCCTTGCCCCTTGTGGCCTGCGCATGCTTGGTGTATAGGCAAAAGCCTACGCCCTGCTAAATGTGCAAACATTGCGGCACGGTTGCATATTTATGGAGCAAGCCCGCTCCGTACTGCAAAAAATTCACGCATGGAGGCTGCGTTCCTGATGCCCTAGCCCAGAGGGCACACGCAGAACATTATGAGCAATATCATTCTGACCGGGGATCGCCCCACGGGTAAGCTGCACATCGGACACTTCGCCGGATCGCTCAAGCAGCGCGTTTTGTTGCAAAATTCTGGCAAATTTGATGAAATCTACATCATGCTGGCCGATGCGCAGGCTCTGACCGACAATGCCGACAATCCTGAAAAAGTGCGCAACAACATCCTTGAAGTGGCGCTGGACTACCTTGCCTGCGGCATTGACCCGGAGAAATCCTCCATCTTCATTCAGTCCCAGTTGCCGCAGCTTTATGAGCTGAGCTTCCACTATATGAACCTTGTCACCGTGTCGCGCCTGCAGCGCAACCCCACGGTCAAGGCAGAGATTGCCCAGAAAAATTTTGAGCAGAGCATCCCCGTGGGATTCTTCACCTACCCCATCAGCCAGGCGGCAGACATCACGGCTTTTGAAGCCACCGCCGTGCCGGTTGGCGAAGACCAGAAGCCCATGCTTGAACAGACCGTGGAAATCGTGCGCAAGTTCAACAGCACCTACGGCGAAACCCTGGTGGAACCGCAGATCCTGCTGGAACAGAACGCCGCCTGCCTGCGCCTGCCCGGTATTGACGGTAAGGCCAAGATGAGCAAGTCCATCGGCAACTGCATCTATCTGAGTGATTCCGAAAAGGAAGTTCACGACAAGATTTTCAGCATGTTCACCGACCCTGGCCACCTCAAGGCTTCCGACCCCGGCAAGATTGAGGGCAATACCGTGTTCACCTATCTGGACGCCTTTGCCGTGCCGGAAGACTTTGCCAAGTTCAATTCGCCCTACCCCAATCTGGACGAAATGAAGGCCCACTACCAGCGCGGCGGCCTTGGCGATGTGGCGGTAAAGAAGTTCCTCAACGAAGTCATGCAGCAGATCCTCGGCCCCATCCGCACCCGCAGGCAGCAATACGAACAGGACATTCCTTTCGTCATTGACGTGCTCAAGAAGGGTACGGAAAAGGCCTATGGCAAGGCAGCCAAAACCCTTGAAAAGGTTCGCCGGGCCATGAAGCTGAACCATTTTGAAGCGGGCCTCAAGCTGCAATCCAAGTAAGCAACCCACGCAGACGGGCTGCCCGCAGCGCAGATAATTGCGCCGCACCATGCCAGCAATCCCCGGTGTCGCCATAAGCGAAGCCGGGGATTTTTTTTCTTCTGCTTTTAGCTGCTCATGGCAGCCTTGACATTAGTTCCATATCGAAATAAATTGCCCCCCATGAAGACCGACCACATTGTTGCCCTCATAGGCCGGGTACGCGAACAGGCCAACAACCTCATTGTCGCCGAGCTTGAAAAGCGCGGACACGGCGGCATGGCCCCTTCTCACGGCGCCATTTTGCAGGCCCTGTTTACGCGCGGTCCCATGCATATGAGCGCGCTTGCCGAAGCCATAGGCAAACAAAAAAACACTGTGACTACACTGGTCGGCAAACTGGAGCAGGCGGGTTACGTAACCAAATCTCCTTCGCAGGAAGATTCGCGGGTTACGCTGGTTTCGCTTTCCGGCAAAGCTCTTGCTGCCAAGGCTGATTTTGACGCCATCTCCCAGACGCTGCTTGATGCCGTGTGGGGTGACATGCCCCAGGCCGACAGGGAAACCCTTGTTGCCGGGCTGGAAAGAGTGCTGCGCAACATCAGCCTGAAAACCATATTCTGATACCGGCAAAAGCATTCAACGCACTGTGCTTTGGATGTTTTTTTGTGAAACAATAGTTCGATATAGAATAAAATGGAGCTCATCATGCAAAAAGTAATCGACTTTCTGTCAGCCAACACCACGGTTTTTCTTGCCACCGCTGATTCCGGCGCGGCCCGTGTGCGGCCCTTCCAGTTTCAGTTTGCGGAAAATGGCCGCCTGTGGTTCTGCACCGCGCGCTCAAAAGAAACCTTTGCCCAGTTGCAGAGCGACCCCCGGCTGGAGCTTGCCTGCATGTCGCCCAAAATGGAGACCCTACGCGTAAAAGGTCAGGCCAATCTGGACGATGACATGGCGATCAAGCGGCGCATTATTGAAAACAACGGCCTTGTGCGCTCCATCTACGGCTCGGCAGAAAACCCTGATTTTACGGTTTTCAGCGTTGATCACGGTACGGCCTTCATGTTTGATTTCAGCGGCAACCCGCCTCAGTCTTTCAGCTTCTAGCGCTCCCGAAGCACCACAGGCCCACCTGCAACCCTGCTAAAAAACGGCGGTTGCATGTGGGCCTGTGCACAAAATATGGATCATCCAACTGCGCGCCGCAGAGGCCCCCTACTCCACGCCGTATTCTTTAAGCTTGCGCCATAATGTAGTGCGGGGCATGCCCAGCACTTCAGCCGCAAGTTTTTTATTATATCCTGTTTTTTCCAGTATTTTAATCACATAATGGCGTTCCATCTCCGCAAGGGTGGGTAGCCCGCCGCCCTCAAGCGTATCAAATTCCAGCCGCCGGATATCTTCTGGCAAGTCAGCCTGCGTAATGGTTTCACTGTCGGTAAGTGCCACGGCACGTTCGATAATATTTTCCAATTCACGCACATTGCCAGGGAAACTATAGCCCATCAACGCCGCAAGCGCCTGATCGTCCAGAGCATAAACCTCTTTACGAAACGCCAACCGGTATTTCTCAATAAAATGCTGCACCAGAAGCGGAATATCTTCACGCCGGTCTGTCAGACGCGGCAAGGTTGTGCTGACCACATTGAGCCTGAAGAACAGATCCTCGCGAAAATTCCCCTTTTCCACCTCGGCCTTCAAATCCCGGTTTGTGGCGGCAATAACGCGGATGTCCAGATCCACGGCTCGTGTGCCGCCAACCCGCAAGATTCGCCTTTCCTGAAGCACATGCAGCAGCCGCACCTGCATGGCCAGCGGCATTTCGCCCACTTCGTCCAAGAATACCGTGCCGCCCGATGCAGCCTCAAGCAGGCCAATCTTGCCGGTTGCCGCCCCGGTAAAGGCCCCTTTTTCATAGCCAAAAAGTTCGCTGCTGATGAGTTCTTCCGTAAAACCACCGCAATTGAAAGTAACAAAAGGCTGGTTGCGGCGCGGGCTCAGATGGTGCAGGGCAAGGGCCACAAGGGCCTTGCCGGTCCCGCTGTCGCCCTGAACAAGCACGTTGCAGTCAACAGGCGCGACCTTGCGGATAAGCGAAAAAAGTTCCTGAATGGCCGGACTTTTACCCACTATGGAAGACAGCCCCGTAGTCCCCAGAAGAGCCTCTCGCAACTGGATATTTTCCATGCGCATTGAGATTTTTTCCTGCGCATGGCGGGCAAGAGTGCGAATCTCCGTAAAATTCACCGGCTTGGTTACATAATGGAAGGCCCCTTCGCGCATGGCCTCTATGGCGGTAGAAATAGTACCGTGCCCTGTTACAATGATGACTTCGGTTTCCGGCTTCAGCCCCTTGATTTTGGGCAACAGTTCAAGGCCGTTCATATCCGGCAGCAGCATGTCTGAAAAAACCACGTCAAAGGGCTGCTCTATCATTGCCTCCAGAAAAGAACGGGCGCTCATAAAGGCCTCAACCGCATACCCTTCTTTTACAAGGGCTTGGCTCAGGCGTTTGCAGACAACAGGCTCATCGTCAACAATGGCGACACGCAAGGGCATCTGTTACTCCTTTTCAGTAGTCTGCAAACAACCACCCACGCGGGGCAGCAAAACTGTAAAAACGGCTCCCTGCCCCGGGCTGCTCCGCACGCGGATCTGTCCCTCGTAGCGGTGTACCAGTGCATAGGTTACGGCAAGGCCAAGGCCCGTGCCCTTGCCTACCTCCTTGGTGGAAAAAAAGGGCTCAAAAATATGTTCCTGAATGGACTCCGGTATGCCGGGGCCTGTGTCGCATATCTCAAATGCCACCATGTTAGCATCTGCCTCATGGGCGCAGACGCTAACCGTTCCGCCCCTTGACGTGGCTTGAATGGCATTGAGCAGCAGATTCATGAATATCTGCTGCAAGCTGCGCAGATCACCGCAAATATCCGGCAGGGATTCAGGCACATCCGCATGCAGCACTACACCAGAAAGTATCACCTGATTTTTCAGCAGGTTCAATACAGACTCCACAACCTTTGCCGGGCACAGCCCCTCTGAGGCAGGATGCCCGGTGCGCGAAAAATCCAGCAAGTTGCGCACGATGTCAGAGGCACGCTCCGCCTGCTGCATGATATCATCAATCATCTCCTGCCCATCGGCATCAATGTTTTCCTTATAATCTTCGCGCAGCCCCTCGGCGCTCAACAGCACGTTGTTGATGGGATTGTTCAACTCATGCGCGATGCCAGCGGTGAATGTGCCAAGAGCTGCCATCTTGCGGGCTTGCAGCAGGTGCTCCTGATTTACGGCCAGTTCGTGCGACATTCTGTTGAAAGCGCGAATAAAATTTGCAATTTCGCTCAGCTGCTCGGCCCCGGTGGCGATGGGGCTGAAGTCGCCGCGCCCTACGCGGGCTGTACCCGCCGCCACCATGCCCAGCGGGCGCAGAACCCCTTGCGAAATAAGCTTGATGACCAGAGCCATAAGCAACAAAAATATCGACAAAAAAGCCACCGGCATAATATGGGTCTGCTTAAGAGCCTTGTGCGCCCGCTCGCGCTTTTGCCTGCGGATGTCATCTGCAGACTCTGTCAGCACTTTTCCCAGATTGCGCAGAGTCTGCTGCCCCGCTTCGCCGCCTTTTGCCAGAACCCGCATGGCCTGATCATAGTGGTAAAGCATATCCATGAATTTTTTTTGCTGCTCGCTCCCGGCGAGCATGGTCATATCTTCGGCCAGTTCTCCGGCAAGTGCGTTTATACGCTCAAGATATACAATGCCTTCACTCAGGCTGGCGGCGTCATTGTAGAAAAAATAATTCTTTTCATACCTGCGCACTTCAAGAATATTATTTAACAGATCGTCATATTTTTCGCCAAGCAACAACCGCTGACTCACAGTGGACAGGCTCCAGTAATTCAAGCCCGCCAAAACGCCGATGGACAGAAAGGTCACGGCAAAAAGGATGAATATTTTCCCCTTGATGGAGTGAAAAAAATCTCCGGAAGACGCAACCATGCGCTGAATGCCCCGCCTGTCTGCAATTTTCCCCACTTCCGCCTCGTCCATCGCCAACCTCCATGCCAGATCCCACGGCAATCATGCTTGGTGCGCAAGCTCCAATCCATCTGTTATTCATTTTGAAACATTTTTCACTAGCATTTTTTATATTCTTTTCAAAATGAACACAACGGATTTTAAAATTCCTGACGAAGAATAGATAACACCCAATATTTAAACCATATTTTTTTAAATCTCACCTTGGCATCACATTTGCCTATGCACCCCCACGAGGTGGCGCATGGAACACATTTTAGTGGCCGTTGATCAGCTACATCCCCAGCATGAAGCCATAACTCACGGGTGCTCTCTGGCAAAACGCATTCAGGCACGGTTACATGTGCTCTTTGTGCACAAAAAGTCGTGCGTGGTCACAAATCCTGCACGCCAGCGCCTTGAATTGCTTGTGGCATATGCCAGAACAGAAGGAATACACGTTGAATATACCATACTAGAAGGAGGATATGAAGAATCAATTATTTCATTTATACAAAACAATGGAATAACCCTGTTCATACACGAACTTGAACATACGGATTTACGTTCATTCGAGCGCAGTTTTTCTGTATTAAAGTCTGTTCGTCACAGGATTTCTTGCAGGGTTGAAACAGTAACTCCCCAAAAACATTGATGCAACACAGCGAGGCTGACGTATGAACATACCGCTGTATATGTACCTGCCCATTGCCGGAAACAGCGTAAACATGGCGGCAATCCTGGGTCTGGGCGGAACAGTTGGACTGCTCTCGGGCATTTTTGGCGTTGGCGGCGGCTTTTTTATGACGCCGCTGCTTATCATGCTGGGCATCCCCCCGACAGTTGCCGCAGCTTCCGACTCCAACCAGATTATCGGCGCTTCCACCTCCGGCACCCTGGCCCATTTTCGTCTGGGAAATGTGGATTTCAAAATGGGATTCCTCCTGCTTGCGGGCGGTGTGGCTGGCGGCTGCGTGGGGGTACGCGTCATCAAGCTGCTGCGTGCGATGGGCAATGCAGATTTTCTCATAAATATCACATATGTACTCATGCTTGGCCTTGTAGGCGGCTACATGTTTTATGAAAGTCTGCAATCCATGCGCGCCCCGAATGTCAGCGCTTGCACCAAAACAGCCAAGTGCGCCGAATCCCCATGCCAGCGGAGATTGCACAATTTGCCCTGGCAAATGGATTTTGTACGTTCCGGCGTGCGCCTCTCAGTACTCATGCCTCTGGGCCTGGGCACCCTGGTGGGCATACTTGCCGCCATCATGGGCGTTGGCGGTGGTTTCATCATGGTACCTGTCATGGTGTACCTGCTGCGCATGCCCATGCATGTTGTGGTCGGCACGAGCCTGTTCCAGATTCTGTTCACCTGCGTCAATGTCACCATCATGCAGTCCATTGAAAACCACACGGTGGATTTCATTCTGGCTCTGCTGTTGCTCATAGGGTCGTCATTTGGCGCGCAGATCGGTACGCGCATTGGCAAAAAGCTCAAGGCCGACCAGCTTAAGATCCTGCTGGCAACACTTGTTCTGGTGGTCATGGGTAAAATTCTCTACGACCTGTTGGCCCGACCAGATGTATTGCTGGCATACGCAGGAGGGCATTAATCATGCGTGGTCTGGTACTCTTGCGCATTATTCCGGCTGCGGCCCTGACCATCACCCTTTGCTTTGCAGGCTTAGCCGCACATGCCGCAGAAGCTGTGGTCCTCACGAAAAAACCATCCGACATCAACATTTCTGCCTCTTACACAGGGACAGTACTGCATGTGGAAGGGGTGGCCCCACAAGGCAGCGCCATTGTCGTCCGTTTTGCGGGCGAAAAAACAGATCTTGCCCTGAGGCAAAAGGGCAAAGTATTCGACTTGCTCTGGATGAACCTCGGCACCGTGCATTTGCACAATGTGCCGTCAGTCTTTCTGGTTGGGTCATCGCGCCCGCTGGCGGATGTGGGCGGTGCAGACCTGGGGCTTGAGGCCGTGCGTAAAGCAATAACCGCAGAAGAGAACAAGGGCGATACCCTTGATATCCCGGCTGAACTCATAAAACTGAAGCAACAGGACGGCCTGTACCGCGAGAGCACGCGGGGAATCACCGTGGCGGACAACGGCGATTTTACCGCAAATATGGCCATTCCCTCGCGCATGTCCCCCGGCGCATACACACTTGAGGTTTTCGCCCTGCGCAATGGCAGCATCGCAGGAAGTGTTTCGGCCCCGGTGGCAGTCAGACTTGTGGGCATGCCTGCATGGATAGATCACATGGCCAGGGACAACAGCCTGCTGTACGGCATATTGTCCACCCTGATAGCAATTTTTGGAGGCCTTGCCATTGGCATCGTATTCCAGAGCAGAGGTGGGGCGCATTAGAAGCATTCAGTCGTAAACGTGCTCTAGCCGCACGAACGGATACGGGGGAGCGGCAACGCCCCCCGCCGGAGGACGATCGTGGGAATTATGGCGCGAATAGCCAACCTGTTTATGGGCTGGCGCAACGAGCAAAGCGTAACCTTTGCCCTGCTGTTCAAGAAATTCAAAAGCATTCTTGAACGCAATAACCGCATCCTTGAACTCATGGCCGACATGGGGGACAAGCTTGGCGGCGAATACATTTTTGACAACAAATATATTGAAGACGCCACCTTCCAACTGAACGACCAGGTTTTCAAGCTCATTTCTGATATGAGCGTGCTCACACAAAGTAAAAATACGGCCCTGTTTCTGGCCTTTGAACGCATCCAGCATATTCTGGAGGAGGAAATTGCAGGGCGACGGCATCCGGAAGGAAGCCGCATGGTGCTGCCGTTTCAAGACATCGGCATTGAAGCAGAAGACGAAGTTGGCGGCAAAATTTCCCAGCTTGGCGACATCTCCAACCGCCTGCACCTACAAACACCCAAAGGTTTTGCCATCACTACCACGGCCTTTTTTGCCTTCATGTCGCACAACGGACTTCTTGATCTGGCCCAAAAAGGTATTGAGCAATGGGACGGCACAGATCAGGAACTCCACGAGCTGGCCGACCTTATGCAGTCGCGCATCATGGACTCTCCCCTTCCCTGGCGACTTGTGGCTCAGATTGACGCAATGATTGATGTGCTGAGCAAATGCTCTGCCCACCCCTTGCGCCTTGCCCTGCGCAGCAGCGCCTGGGGCGAGGACGGAGATTCCAGCTTTGCCGGACAGTACGCAACCGAGCTGAATGTGCCACCTGACCGCGTTGTTAAAGCATACAAAACAGTTGTCGCCAGCACCTATTCCCTGGAAGCATGGCGCTACCGCCTCGACCGTGGATACCACGAACACGAAGTGGCTATGGCTGTGGGTTGCCAGATCATGGCCGACAGCCGCATCAGCGGTGTGCTTTTTACCTGCACGCAAACTTCAAGCGCAACGTGCGAGTCCATGATCGTGAGCGCCACCTGGGGTGGGGGCGCTGCCGTTGTTGCAGGAGAAACCGCCACAGATACCATCTACTTGAGCCGCACGCCGCCCTATCCACCACTCACACGGGCAATAGCGCGAAAAACGCGCAGACTTGTGCCCGCAGCAAGAGGAGACCTTGTATGGGAGGACGTGCCGGAAGATTTACAAAATATTCCAAGCCTTACCGACAGCCAGTTGGAACAGCTTGCCCGGGCTGGCATGTCGCTTGAACGTTATTACAAACGCCCGCAAGATGTGGAGTGGACATTCGATTCCCGTGGTGAGCTGCATATCTTGCAATCGCGCCCCTTGCGGTCAGGCGGCGATGCAGGTTTGCCTGTTCCGGTGCAAAGCGCCACCAGAAAGGCAGAAATAATTTTTGCTGGCAAGGGTCTGGTGGCGCAACGCGGCGTAGCGGTGGGAAAGGTTGTACTGGTTGACCACAATACGGATCTTGACCAGTTTCCGGAGGGCGGCATTCTTGTTTCCAAGTTCACTTCCCCCCGCTATGCCCGCGTCATGCGCCGCGCCTGCGGTATTATTACTGATGTGGGTTCACCTACTGGACACATGGCCACTATTGCCCGGGAGCAGCGAGTGCCCGCGCTGGTCAATACGGAAGAAGCCACGCGACTGCTGCATGATGGTGATGAGATAACCCTTGATGCAACGCAGAACATTGTTTATCGGGGGCGCGTTGCAGAGCTGGACAAATTTGAGCGTTCAGAGCCTGACATGTTTGAAGAATCCTACGAATACAGACTGTTGCGCAGGCTGCTCAAGCACATTACGCCGCTCAATCTTGTCGATCCGCATTCGGACGATTTCAAACCCCAGGCATGCAAAACATACCATGATATAACCCGCTATATTCATGAAAAAGCAGTTGAAGCACTTGTGGTGCTAAGCCAGCGGCACGATGCCCTGCACCACGCTCCAGCCCGCCGACTGCTGGACGGCCCTCCTCTTGGCCTTACCATCATTGACGCAGGCGGCGGAACCAACTGCCCGCCAGAAGCGCCAACCTTGAATATGGAAGAAATAACCTCTGTGCCGCTCCTGGCCTTTTTGCAAGGAATGAGCATCTCCGGCATGTGGGACACTGCCCCGGTACCGGTCGATCTGGGCAGTTTTATGTCCAGCTTTACCCGCACGTTCACCGCCTCAATGGCTGGGCCGGAAGCAGTGGGGCGCAACCTTGCCGTGGCACTGCGCGACTACATGAACGTTAACATGCGCCTGGGCTACCACTTTAATACCATTGACGCCTATATCTCCGAGCAGATCAACGACAATTACATCTACTTTCGTTTTATTGGCGGCGTTACGGAGCTTGTGCGCCGTTCCCGCAGGGCCAGGTTTGTGGCGAACGTTCTTGACAGGTTTGACTTTCGCGTGGAAGTGCATGGAGACTTGGTGGTTGGCAGAATAAAAAAACTCTCCGTAACGCGCATGTTGGTTCGTATGCACATGCTTGGTGGCCTTGTAGGTTATGCTCGCCAGCTTGATGCCCGCCTGAACAGCGATGAACTGGTTGCAAAACACGCTCAGGCCTTTCTGGAGGCCATCAAATCCACAATCCCGGCTGAACTTGCCGAGCCAACGGGAGGAAAGAACAATGGCACTGCGCATCTTGGTGCTTGATGACGAACCTATTGTCTGCAAACGCCTGAAACCGGCATTTCAGAAGTCTGGTTATGAAGTTGAAACATTCACAGACAGCGCAGCTGCATTGCGCCGCATGGCTGAAACGGCTTTTGATGTAATTATAACAGACCTTAAAATGGAAGGAGTGGACGGATTTCAGGTTTTAGAACGCGCAAGAGAGCTGCTGCCACAAGCGCGTATTGTGGTCATTACCGGATTTGCGACGCTGGACACCGCGAAGGAATCGTTCCGCAAGGGAGCCTTTGATTTTGTGGCCAAACCCTTCAAGCTGGGCGGCATCATTGAATGCGTGCGCCGTCTGGAGGAAAGCATAACGCCCTCGCCCGCAAACCGTTAAAATACAGAGTGCCGCGACTGCAACCCCTTGCCTGGACGTGCTGGGTTCATGGCAATGAGGGAACCGCTGGCTGACCTGTTGCTTCAGATACACATGCAGGAGTATACAGTCACTGTGGGCGCAGTCCTAACGTGCCGACAACGCCAATACGGCCGAGCATCAAGCGCAGACTGGGATTTTGCCGCCCCACCAGGCAACTTGTTTAGGTTTAGCCCGCAGCCTTGTCGGAGCTGACGGCGTCAAATCCGCGCAACGGGATTAGCCACCAGTTTAACGGGGCATCCGCATTGGCTTTTTCTCCCTCGGGGGCTGCATGTATACTTTTGATCTTTTATGTTTCTGCATTTCCGTGGCTCTCTACACCGCGTATAATCTCTACATCCGTTTCAGGGAATCATCCAATCCCGGCTACACAATCCACGGCATATCACGGACGGCACGGGTTCAGTGGGTGGCATCCATTCTTGAAAAAAAGAATGGCATTCTTGCCGTGCAAACTCTGCGCAACGCCACTATGGCCTCTACCTTTATGGCCTCCACAAGCGTTCTGCTGGCCGTGGGGGTGCTCTCCCTTACTGGCAATGGGGAAAATGTCCGGCACACATGGCACTCGCTGAACTTTTTTGGTTCTGTGGAGCCGGGCATGTTTGCCTTCAAGATTCTTGCCCTTTTGCTGAATTTTTTTCTGGCTTTTTTTTGCTTTACCTCATCGCTCAGGTTGTACACGCATGTGGCCTTCATGCTGGGCGCGGAATCCGGGCAGCTGGATTCCGACCAGCTTGGCAGCATGGCAGAAAAATACCTGAATATGGGAGCAAACCATTTTTATTTGGGAATGCGCGCCTTCTATTTCACTGTGCCGCTGGTTTTCTGGATTTTTGGCGCGCAGTTCATGATTTTTGGCACTGCGTTTCTGATCAGCATCATCTTTATTCTCGATAAGACGCCACAACACAAAGAGAGTTAGATATTATCTTGAAATATCTTTCCATTATATCCATGGTAATCTCGTAAAAAATTCTGCATTTTAGCATAAGTTAATGCCGCTACATGCGCATTTATTTTAACTTTCTATGAATACAGTCATGCAAATAAAGTATATTTACAAATATAACAGCACATACGAGAAAATTACAAATTTTTCACAACTCATATATATTCATTATTTCAGCACAGCGTATTCAACTGTTATATATAAACGCTTCATGTAAGCATAATTAATGACACCCTCACCACTGTTATCATTCAAATGCATATTTTACATACATTTGAGTTAGGTATGCGATTTTTTTCAATCTTAACGCAAGTCAGATAGAATTGACGGCGTAGTAGGCAAGAGGTACTTTATTCTTGTCAAAGAATGTTTGTAATCAAATGGAAAAGTCAACCATGGGAGGGAAAGGCATGAAGATTGTGTTTTCTGGATTGGTTCTAGGACTTATGACCATATGTTTGGTGGCTTGCAGCAAAAACGCCCCTCAACCTTCTGCCCAGCCAAATGAAACGCTGGTGATGAGTTCTGAGGTTGAGAGCACGGTGGCAAAGGTTGAAGCTATTGATCTCAAAGCGCGCAAGTTAACCTTGAGCAGCCTTCAGGGTGATTTGTTTATTATTCATGTGAGCAAGGAAGCCGTTAATCTGCGGCGCGTAAAGAAAGGAGATATGGTCGATATTTCCTACGGGCGTGAACTGACAGTGTGGTTGGCGGAGCCTGGTTCTGTGGCTGACGAACAGGCTACGGCTGTTGTCAGGGCCAAACCCGGATCCCAGCCGCAGGGCATGGGAGTAAGGGAATCGAACTTTACCGCCAAGATACTTGCCATGGATAAAGTCAACGAGCTGGCCAAGCTTGAACTTGCCAACGGTTCTGTGGTGGTGGTCAAGGTGCAAAATCCAGAGAACCTCAAAAAGCTTAAGGTCGGGGATACGCTGGGCATAAGCTACCTTGAGGTTGTTGATATCGCCGTACGGAAGGGCTCCAAGCAGAGCTCCAAGCAGGGGTCCAAGCGTTGATTCAATAGGCTTGGTGTATTCGGCCATATTAATGAGGGGAATGGTCAATGAACGGGAAAATCCTTCGGCGTTTGATGATCTTTTTATCCCTGCTTGCACTTGTGGTCGTTGCTCTTCCCGCGCCCTCCATGGCAGACAGCGCGGCATCCATCAATTATGATGTTACTGCTGCGTTAAACCAGTTATACGCTTCAAGCCCTGCGGCAAAAAAAATGGGAAGCATGGCCAAGGGAATCCTTGTCTTTCCCAATATAGTCAAGGGCGGCTTTATCATTGGCGGTCAATTCGGCGAAGGCGCCCTGCGGGTGGGTGGCAAAACCAAGGGCTTCTATCGTAGCGTTGCAGCATCCTACGGGTTGCAGGCCGGGATACAGAAGTTTGGCTATGCCCTGTTTTTTCTTTCGGACGATGACCTGAAGTATCTGAAAAGCAGTGGCGGATGGGAGATAGGTGTCGGGCCTACCGTGGTTGTTGTGGATGAGGGAATGGCCAGATCGTTTACCACAACCACAGCCCGCTCTGGAGTGTATGCCTTTTTCTTCAACCAGAAGGGGCTGATGGCTGGCTTGGGTATTCAGGGCAGCAAAATAACTGAAATACATCCGGGCAAGTAGCCTCTGTTTTTTACATACTCGGAATTTGACCTTTTGAAATGCATAAACGGCGGCTTACGATTCAAGTAGGCCGCCGTTTTTTGTGCGCATGCGGTAGAAGATAGTGACCATTGGTGGGGACACTCATTATTGTGCTCAAGCCTACAAGTGCAATCGCCCCCTGAACCACCTGCCGATCTGCCCCTCTCCCCTTTCTTCTGAAAATCGTACGATCTTTACCGCTAACATCCCTGACCTCTTGATTGTTTTTTAGCATGATATTACATAGATTGATAATAAGTCACCCAACATACATGGCGGGATCGCTCAAATGGGCCTTCCTGCCGGGTGCGATTGCAGACAGCTTGCAGGCTGGCACGGCACACCCTGATGCCGTTGCCTTATGAGGTCTTTGACACGAATCCGAGCAAACGGCTCATAGTCAGACCATACACACTGAGCCGTAGAAGGTGGACTTGCAAGCGATACTCTGCATATGAACAGCAAACAGCTAGCCCAATCCCTCTTGTGCCTGCTTGATAATCTGAGCGGGAGGCCATTTTTTCTTGCCATACGGCGAGGGCTGTTTATTGTTTTGCCGCTCATAATGATCGGCTCATTCACCCTGCTGCTGCGTAATTTGCCCTTTGAATCCGCACAAAATGCCGTTGACGCACTGCTTGGCCCCGTGGGAATGCGCGCGTGCGACACCCTTGTGGCAGGCACATTCGGCATATCCGCCCTGGCACTGGCCTGCGCACTGGGCGGAGCCAGCGCCATGCGGGCCAACCTGACCAATCCCTCTGCCCCGGCAGTCAGCCCCATGCTGAGTTCGCTGGTGGTTCTCTCCTGCTTTTTTGTCATTGTCGCACCGGAAGAAACAAGTTCCTGGACCATCAGTTTTTCCATGGACAGAGGCCTTCTGCTTGCCATGTGCGTGGCTATGGCGGGCAGCGCCGTATTTGTGCGCTTGGCGCGGTACCGGATGTTTCATCTGTCGGAAGAAATGGCCGGGCATGATCCGGTTGTGCGCGATGTGGTCACGGTTATGCCTGCGGCCATGCTAACAATCCTGATTTTCGGGTTTATCCGCTTTCTACTGACACTATGGGGAGCAACAGACCTGCATGCAGCAACAAGCAGGCTGCTTACCCTGCCCTTTCAGCATAGCGGCAATGGCCTCGGCTTTGGCCTGCTCTACAGCTTCACCTCGCAAGTGCTCTGGTTTTTCGGCGCTCATGGCCCCAACGTGCTCAATTCGGTGGATGTGAACATCCTCACCCCTGCAGGCCTCGTTAATGCCAAAGCCGTAATGTATGGCAACGAGCCGCCTTTTGTGTTCACAAAAATATTTTTCGATACATTTACGCGCATGGGCGGCTCAGGCTCTACCCTGGCCCTCTGCTTTGCCGTTCTGGTACGCTGCCGCGACTGGGGCATGAAAAAACTCTGCCTGCTGGCGCTGGTTCCGGCCTTGTGCAACGTTAATGAGCCGCTTATTTTTGGCATTCCCCTGATGCTCAACCCCGCCTTTGCCATTCCCTTTCTTCTGGTGCCAACGGTACAAACCGTAATGGCCTACCTTGCAACAATCATTGGCTTTGTGCCGCATACCACAGTGGGTGTGGCCTGGACCACCCCCCCGCTCATCAGCGGCTATGTTGCGACTGGCAGCATCAACGGCTCCATTTTGCAGATGATAAACCTTGGGCTGGGCTTCTTCATATATCTGCCCTTTGTGGCTCTCTCTGACGCCGTGCGCGAGAAGCACGGCAAGCAGGTTATGCACAACCTGTTGCAAATTGCCAGCCGCTGTGATTTGGGCTCTCCCGACAATCGCAAGTGCCTGAACATTCCCGGCGAAGTGGGCCGCCTTGCCCACACGCTTGCCACAGACCTTGAACGGTCGCTAAACGCCAATGACGGCCAGCTTTATCTTGTATTTCAGCCGCAGTGCGACTACACGGCAAAGCGCGTGGCAGGCGTGGAAGCCCTGCTGCGGTGGGATCACCCCATATATGGCCCTGTGGCGCCGCCCATTATTGTTGCGCTTGCCGAAGACACAAACCTCATTGACCGGCTCGGCAAGTTCGTTCTGCTTGAAGCATGCAAACAGCGCGCTGCATGGCATGCCACGGTTCCCCATGACCTTGTGATCGCCGTGAATATCACTCCCAGTCAGTTGCGCAATGCCAACTTTGCCCAGATGGTGCTTGGTACGCTGCACGGCCTGGGCCTTACACCCACCCAGCTGGAGCTGGAGATTACGGAATCTTCCATTCTGGAGCCGGACGCCCGAACCCTCGATCTGCTTACCCGTTTGCGTGTGCTTGGAGTACGCCTTGCCATTGATGATTTCGGCATGGGGCACACCTCGCTGCGCTACATCCGCGCCTTCCCAGTAACAACGGTCAAGGTTGACCGATCCCTCACGGAAAGCCTCAACAGCAACGTGCAGGAACAGATCGTGCGCAGCATTCTGGATTTGAGCCGCAGCCTGCGCATATCCACCGTGGTGGAAGGAGTGGAAGACGAGCAGCAGTTGCGCGTTTTTACGGGCATCGGCTACCATACGTTTCAGGGATATTATTTCAGCCGCCCGCTTTCTGGTGCGGACTGCCTGGACTTTGTGCTGCGCTACAACGGGCAAAAGGATCAGGAAACCTAAGGAAGCAGGCCAGCAATTTTTTTCGCTCTTCGCCCCAAGCACGCAAAAGGCCCCGGCATAACCGGGGCCTAAACTTTATCTTATAGCCTGAACTCTCACCAATCCGCCGCATATCTACCCGCGCGCGGACAATGTCTCTTGGCGGGCAAGTCTACATCCTTCGCTTCAGATGGATTCGCCTTCAATTTTTTGCAGCAAACTGGCGCAAAAATTGTCCAGCATCTTTTCTGTTTCATCGCCCAGCCCCAAAACAGAACCAGAGCGCAACTGGCGCGCCCGTAACGCCTCAAGATCAGGCATGCTGACGCGCTGTTGCGGCAGATCGGCAATAGCTGGCAGATCTGCGGCATGGTCAGGTGTGGCCTTGTTCAGCACCAGCACCTGACGGTGCAGCCCGAGATCGCCAGCCATACGGGCAACCTCCGCCGCTGTTTCCAGCGAGCGCATACTCGGCTCGGAAACCACCAGCAGGGCATCCACATGGGCCACGGTTCCTCGGCCCAGGTGCTCCACACCAGCCTCCATGTCCACCAGCACCCATTCACGCCTGTCGAGCACCAGGTGCGCCAGCAGGGCCTTGAGCAGGGCGTTGCTTTCACAAGCGCAGCCGCCCCCGGCGCTGGTCAAGGGCCCCATGACCAGCAGGCGTTTGTCTCCAGCGGTTTCCCCCCCCTCCCCTACAACCGGCAAGGGGGCTGACAGAACCTCGGGCAGATCGCTGACATGCGGATCAAGATCCATCATGCCGCCCTTGCCAGCGGGGCGAATACGCTCTTCAATCAGTGCGGCGCGCTGGGTGAGGGCCTCCGGCAGATCAGCCCGCGCGAGGCCAGAGGCCTGCCCGAGCGAAAGCGCCGTGTCGGCATCCACAAGCCAAACTTTTTCTCCGCGCCGCGCCAGATAATCACCAAGCCAGGCGGTGATGGAGGTTTTGCCCACGCCGCCCTTGCCAGAAACGGCAATCTTCATGCAATCCCCCTGTGGTTTATGTACGTATCCTCGCGCCTTGCGCAGAGCGGGCAGGCTCTGCCCACCCGCCCTGCAAAAACACACTGGCCTAAGGTTGCAGGCCAAGGCCCTGCCGCTTCTGCCGGATGCGCACATCCAGCAGATCAGCCGCCTTTTCGGGATCGTCATTCACCACAAAGGATGCGCCCACAATCTGTTCCAGACCGTTCAGGGCGATATCCGTCACCTTTTCTGAGCCGAGGATGTTAGGCGGCAGACCCAGATGCGTGTAAATGCCACTGGCAACGGCATACAGGCCGATGGCCGCCGCTTTTTCAGAATACCATTCCGGTGAGGACGCACCCACTGGCAGATCGGAAATATCCACGCCCAGAGCATTGGCGATCAGCGCGCACAGCTGCAAAATACGGGCGTTATCCACGCAGCTGCCGAGGTGCAGCACGGGCGGGATGCCCAGCGCGCCGCACAGGCTTTGCAACCCCGGCCCGGCCATGGAAGCGCCCTCGGGCACCAGCAGCCCGGCCTTGCCCGCCGCAGTGGTTACGCAGCCTGTGGCCAGAACCATAATATCTTTTTTGATAAGCGCCTTCATGAGGCCCACGTTGGCCGAGTCGTGCTTGATCTTGGGGTTGTTGCAACCAACAACGCCCACAAACCCGCGCACAGTGCCAGCCTTAACGGCATCCAACAAGGGATCAAGCGTGCCACCCAGAGCCTCAAGAATAGCCTCGTTGGAAAAACCGGTCATGATGCTGACAGGTTCGCCGGGGATCTCCACACGCTTGGGGTCGCGCTCCAGGAATGCGTCCACCGCCATGCGCACGATCTTGCGGGCTTCTTCCCGCGCGTTTTCGGGATGGAAGTTAAAATGGATGGCCCCGGTAAAGCGGGCCTTGGCGGCTGTGTCAATGAAGCGGGTGTGGTAGCAGCCAGCCACCTGCACCAAGCTCGGCATGATGCACTGGTAGTCCACCACCACAACTTCCACAGCGCCAGTCACGATCGCAAGCTCCGTCATCAGGTGGTTGCCCGCCATAGGGATACCCTGCCGCATGAGCAGCTCATTACCGGTACAGCACAACCCGGCAACAGTGATGCCTGTTGCTCCGTTCTTTTTGGCAAGCTCAATCATTTCAGGGTCGCGAGCTGCGTCCAGAATCATCTCGGACACCACAGGATTGTGGCCGTGCACCAAAATATTGACTGTGTCCTTTTTGATTACGCCAAGGTTGGCGGTGGACATCTTGGGCTTTGGAGTACCGAAAAGCACGTCGCACAATTCCGTAGCGATCATGGAGCCTGCCCAGCCATCGGCCAGTGCGCAACGCGCCGCATGCAGCATAGTATTGGGTGCATCATTATCGCAGCCCATGTGGGTGCGGTGCATCATTTCGGCAATTTCGCGGTCAACGCCGCGCGGAGTTATGTCGAGCTTTTCCCACAACTCGCGGCGCTTGGCCGGAACGCGGGAGACAAAGTTGACCGCCTTGCGCCTGCTGCCAAAATCGCTGTAACAGGCGTCCACCACATCGGCGGCCACATCAAGAGCCTCACGCCCTTCTGTCGCAACGCCGAGTTCAGCGGCAATGCGGCGCAATTTTGCCTCGTCCCGAATCTGGTAGCCGGGGGCACGGCCTTCCACCACTGCCTCCAGAGCCTCAATCACATCACGTCCGTGATCCGAATGCCCGGCAGAGCCGCCAGCGATAAAACGGCCAAAGTTGCGGGCCACAATTACATCGGCGTCTGCACCGCACACGCCACGAGAAAGTTTCCCGCCGGGTTCGGCCTTGGCACTGATGCGGCACGGCCCCATGACGCAGTTGCGGCAGGTGGTGCCAAGCTCGCAAAAACGGCAATGCGGCGTTTGCTGATCCAGCCTGTCCCAGGCAGTTTCTACACCATCTACTCTGGCCTTTGCCAGCATGCGTTTGGCATCATCCCATATGGACATGTCATTGATGTCGCGCTTCTTGCTTTCCATAACTGCCCCACAAAACTTGAGGTTACACGGCGCGCCAAGTCTGCGCCGCTATCTTTGACATACTGGTATCACAGTCAGGCAAGAGCGTCTGTCAGGTGTGCGACAAAGGAATGGTGATGATTTTTATAACAAAATAATCAACTGAAATGACAGTATTATTTTGAAATATCCTGTAAAAATTAATAGTAAAAAAGTCTGAAATTAAGAAATTAAAAGGACTGAGCAGAAGAATATCCTGGCGGATTAGTCCAGAAGTTCGCGAAGGCGGCCTTCGTCGAGAATGCAATATACGCCGCGCTGCTCCTTGAGCAGAATGCCCGAGCGGGTCAGGTCTGTCAGCAAGGTGGAAATGGTCTGACGAGACGCCCCGAGGGTCTGGGCCAACATCTCGCCCGAAAGCTGCAAACGGGCGCGGCGGCGGCCATCAGGACCAGGGGAGTTTTCTTGAGCGACCGAAACAAGATGTCGAGCCAGGCGGGCGGAAACATCACGCAGAGCGAGTCCGTCAACAATACTGAACGTATTTTTGAGAATACCGCCAAGCACGCGCACAACAGTCACCGTAAACTGCGGCACGGACATCATGCGTTGATTAAACGTGTGGGTGTCCACCAGTAGAATGGTGGCATCTTCCACAGCCTGAACCTGTGCGCTGGAGTGGCTGACATACACATCGCCCGGTTTGAGAAAGGCGAGGGTAAATTCCTTTTCGCCATAGGCAAGATATACGCGCACAAGGCCCTTGCTCACAATGAACACGTAATTGCCAGCTGTCAGCCGCTCCCCTGCTGAAGAAAGTGGAGTTGGGGAACTTTCCAGTTCTTCATCATAGCTGGGCGTAAAAATCATGCTGTTTTTGGGGAACCTGCGCTCATGAAAAGCGGAAAGCAACGAGGAGAATTCCGGCTTGGCCAGTTCTTCCAGCAAATTGACTGAGGTAAACTTCATGGGATTCTCCTGCTTCCGGCATGCTCACTGATCCACGGGGATACTCAGCATGACGACATTTAATCGGTCATTCCACAGTACCCCCTCACTACCAATTTAAACATATAGTCCATGTGCAAATTCGTCAAAGATTTCGCAACAAGGCAAGGTTTGGGTCGCCTGAGTGGTGTGCAATTTCTGCTCATCGCAGAGTTTAAGTATTTTGCTGCCCTTCGGGCACTTGATTCCGCATCCTGTAGCGCGCTTTCACCTCAACGGCCTGGGATTTACCTCTCAGTTGAGGCGAACCTTTAGATTTTGCTGCCCTTCGGGCATGGGATTCCGCCGTCGGCGGAGTTTGGGACGCCTGTGCGGGGCGCGCAGCAAGGCGGGGCCGGTTATGGGGCTATGCCCCCTTCTCGGCCCCCCTTGCATCCCCCCCGAAGCACCCCGAAGAGGGACTACCAATTACCCCAGCATGGCGAGGGCAACGCGGCTGAAGCTCCGGGAGCTTCCTTCACTCGCTGCGCTCGGTCAGGCGATCTCCCTCCGCGCCGCGTAAATGCCAGATGGCGCTTTTGCTTTGGATAAAGTCCGTTTCAGCCAACTCCCCTGACAACAATTATACATTTAAAGCTGGTCGTTGGCTCAAGATGTCTCGCCACAATCGCGGGAATGATGTGAAATGGTTGTGGTGCCGTTTTCCATCTTGCCTTTTGCAGGTCGTGATTAGGAGAGGGTTGTGGAGTTGCCTTCCTTAGACTCGCCGGAGCGGAGGCGGAGGCGATGTGCTGGTGTTGGTCGAATTTGCAAAATACGCATTTTGCGACCTGAAAAGGAAGCGCCGGGATTTTGAGCGCAGCGTACTCAAGTACGTGAGCATCAAAATTTCGGCGCTGACGCGTTCAGGGCGTAAAAGACGGGTTTGCGTAAATGCGGCTGACGGGCTCTGGACGCAACCAGGAGAGACCGGGGAATAAAACCCAAAGAGCAAGGGGGGAGTTGGAAGGAAGAGGATGGGCGGAGGGGAAGAGTAAAGGGGGGGGATAAACGACAAAGCCCCTTGCGCTAGTAGCAGCAAGGGGCTTTGGAGCA
>NZ_JAHZCJ010000014.1 GCF_019422935.1 Desulfovibrio sp.
GCTTTAAGCTTTACGGAACCCCCCGCCTAGCGGGGGGTTTTCTACATACAAAAAAAGGCCGCTGCGAGAGCAGCGGCCTTTTTTCAAGGAAATTTGTGGTCTACCAGCGGCGGGGCGCGGGGCGACGTTCTTCGGCCTGGTTGATGCGAAGGGTGCGGCCGCCAAAGTCAACGCCGTTCAAGGCTTCAATGGCCTTGTGGGCATCGGCTTCGTCCATTTCAACAAAACCGAAGCCACGGGGGCGGCCGGTTTCGCGATCCATGATGAGCTTGACGGAAAGGGCTTCGCCGTAGGGGGCGAACAGGGCTTCAACGCCTTCCTGGGTGGCGGAAAAAGGCAGATTGCCGACATAAATGGAAACAGCCATAACGACTCCGTTGTTGAGGTGGGTAAACTTTCCGCTTGAAGCCTTACCCACGCAAAGTCTCTGGCAAAAAGAAATACTGCACCCTATGAATAAGGGCGAACAGTACTGTTAAGCAAAAAAATCGTCAAGTATTATCTGCATTGGCTTCAAAAATGATTGCCAAACGATAAAAACTGACTGAATTGCTCCGCATTGGGTGGTATTTTTACATTACTGCGCGTGCATTATTCTGCTGTTAGCTGATTATGCACTCAATAACGCATTAATCTAAACTGTAAAAGGCCGGTTTAACCGGCCTTTTTGACAGCAAGAATTAGATTGCCTGCGTCTTTTTCTTTGCAGGAGTTTTCTTCGCCTTGGCGGGAGCCTTGGCAGAAACTTTTTTTACTTTGGCGGGAGCCTTCGCCTTGCTGGCCTTGCTGGCTTTGTGTGCCTTGGTTCCACTTGCAACAGTTGCCGGAGCGGTGTTTGCGGCGTTGGCTTCAGTGCTGAAGAGGCAGGGAGCAGTCATCAGCGAAAGGGCCACGGCAGCCATAAGGAGCTTTTTCATTTTCGTATCCGTTTCTTCTGGTTATGCCACATCTACAACAATATGGCTGTACGTCTATGGCATGAGCGGACGGCGGACGCAATAACAAATTTGAGCCTACGGAGCCGGGCATTTGCGGGCATTTTTTATGGCTCGTCCATTGTGGCGACAAGGGGTTTGCAGCATCTGGCCCATGTTGACAAAAATATGGGGCAAATGCTCTAAGGATAAGCTGCGTTGCGCCGCCGGATATGATGAGCATCTGCCGCTTGTTCAAGGTTCATGACCAATGGCCCGGGTGGGGATGGAACCGGCATTTTACCGGTCTAGCCACTGCTCGGCCACAGCCCGGCCAGCATTTCAAACAATACTTCTAACACAAAGAATCGCCATGGCTTTTTTTGCACCCCGTGATGTCAAGACTACACTCGTATGCCCGACCTGCGGCGCGCCCCTGCATATTGCCCGCACCTGCCACGAAGTCTATATGTACTGCCCGGCCTGCAAGGCCCAGTTTCCGCTTCAGGACTACATCCGTCAGGCGGACGAAGCCATGGAGCACTTTTTGGAAAACGTCTACTGCAACCGCATCTAGCGTTTCCACGCCGGGGGGAGGGGGCAGTGAGCTGCCAGCCGTTTAATCCTTGGCTGGCGCAACTGCCTGAGCGGTAGTGCTGCGGGTCAGTTCTCTGGCAGCCGCCATGCCGCTGGCCCACGCCCAATGCAGATTGTAGCCGCCCAGCAGGCCTGTAACGTCCAGCAGTTCGCCCACCACAAACAGATTTTTTTGCAGCAGGCTGCGCATGGTCTTGGGGTCTACCTCGTCGGTATTTACACCGCCGGAGCAGGCCTCTGCCTTTTTGAGCCCCGCTGTAGCTTGCGGACATACCGTGTGCCGTTGCACGGCTTCCACAATCGCCACGCGGGCCGCGCGCGGAAGTTCCGCCACCTTGCGCCTCGCGGTTTCCTCTGGCAGCAGGGCGTCCACAAGTCTTTGGGGCAGGAACCTTGCCAGCAGGGCGCGGGGGGTCTGTTTGTCAGCCTGCGGCGTATCCATAAGCGCGGCAACATCCTGCTCCGGCAAAAAATTCAGTGTGATTGCAGTGCCTTCAGCCCAATAGAGGGATGCTTTGAGGGCTGCTGGCCCGCTGAACCCCTCATGGGTGAACAGCAGATCATCCTCCCAGTGGTGTTGCCCAAAGGTAATGCCCACAGGCAGGCTGATGCCCGCCAGGCCGAGCAGGGGGGAATCCGAATTGAGGCGTAGCGGAGCGAGAACGGCGCGTGGCGCAATAATATTGTGCCCCAGCTCTTCCGCCAGCCGATAGCCGGCACCGCTGCCACCAGCCTGCGGCCATGCCGGGCTGCCCAGCGCCAGCACCAGAGCCTTGCCGCGCCACGAACCGCCCTCCGTCTGCACAGAAAAACCATCCGCCAGCGCCTCTACTGCTGATATTGTAGTGCCGCAGGCGATGGTGCAGCCGTGCTTGCGGCAGTCGTCTGTCAGCGCCCTGACCAGCCTCTGCGCGGAAACCGTCAGAAAAAGCTGGCCGTGGGTGCGCTCCTCAAAGGGCAGATTCCACTCCTGCACAAGGCGCAGCATGTGCTCCGGCGTAAAGCCCTTGAGGGCAGGGGCGCAAAATGCATTGCCCCTGCTTCCGTCACAGCGGTAGTCTTTGGGGCTGACTGCGCGGTTGGTAAAATTTGCCTTGCCGCCGCCGCTGACGGCCAGTTTGCGCCCGGGCACAGCCCCACGCTCCAGCAGCACAACACTCAGGCCTTTTGACGCCGCCTCGCGGGCGCACATAAGCCCCGCAGCGCCTGCGCCCAGAATCAGCACATCGACCACTTCAGGGCCGCGTTGCCCGGCGTTTTGCACGGGCTGTACGCCCTTTCTTTTAGGGGGCTTGGCTTGTACAGAATCCTTGCCTCTGGGCTTGACTGGCGATGTGCTTTCAACCGGTGCCGCAGGCGCAGCGGGCGTGGCCTTGGGGCCGGGTGTTTGCGGGGCAAAGGCCTGACGTGCCGGATTTGACAGAATTTTGCGCGTGGCGCTATTTTGGGGAGCTTTGTTGTGCATGCGGCGAAGGTATACGAGGCTTTGGCGGCTGCCAAGCCCTTGTGTGCCAGCAAACCGCCTTTGTCTGACCCGGCCCGCGCATCCGCGCAGCCATTTCTTGTTACCGGGATTATCATGCCAGTTCTTGCTTCATCCTACGTTGCGCCGTGGTTTGTGCGCAACGGTCACGCCAATACCATGTGGCCCGTGCTCTTTCGTGAAAAGCCGCAAATGTCGCCTTCTGTGCGACGGGTGCGCCTTGAAACGCCCGATGGTGACTTTCTTGATGTGGATCAGCATCCCTCGCTAGGAAAGGACAGGGCGGAGCGCCCGTTTGGGCAGGGCAGGGGCATAGCTGTTATTTCGCACGGGCTGGAGGGCAACAGCCGCCGCAAGTATGTTCTGGGCATGGCCAATGCCCTGCGGGCCGAAGGCTTTGACGTGCTGGCCTGGAACATGCGCTCCTGCTCGGGCGAGAGCAACCGCACTGCGCGCCTGTATCATATGGGCGAGATTGAAGATCTGGGAACTGTGGCGCGTTTTGCCGAGCAGTTCGACCACCCCCTGCTGCTGGCTGGTTTCAGCATGGGGGGCAACCAGATTTGCCGTTATCTGGGCCGGGGGCCGGTTTCGCCGCTGGTGCGGGCGGCTGTGGCTGTGTCTGTGCCATGCGATCTTTCCGCCGCTGCGCCGGTAATGGATGGCCCTGCCTGTCGCATTTACATGAGCTATTTTTTGCGCACACTGCGTAAAAAAGTGCGCGAAAAGGCCGAGCGCTTCCCTTCCTACCCCTCAGTTGAAGGCGTGGAAAAAATCCATACCTTCGCAGAGTTTGACGAGCGTTTTACCGCGCCTGCCTTTGGCTTTGCATCAGCCAAGGATTATTGGGAAAAAAATACGGTTCTGCCCGACCTGCCCTGCATAAACGTGCCAACCCTGCTGCTCATGGCTGCGGACGACCCTTTTTGCGCGCCCTCGTGTTATCCGTGGCAGACGGCGGAGCAGAGCGCGCACCTGCATCTGGAGGTCGCCCCGCATGGCGGGCATGTGGGTTTTGTGCAACAGAAGCGGGAATACTATAGCGAGCACCGGGCGCGCGAATTTGTGCGTCAGTTGACGGGGCGCGGCGTTTTTTAGGCGTTTGGTATCGCAGCAGGCGCAACAACAGAGGGCTTGTTGCGTTGGCAGATTTGCGACGCGTCAGCTTTTTTGCCGCTCGGCCAGCCGCTTCTTGGTCAGAACCGTGGCCACGGCGTTAACCGGATCTTCCGGCCAGGGATGCTTGGGATAGCGGCCCCGCATTTCTGCACGTACGGCGGGGTAGCCGTTGCGCCAGAAGTGGGCCAGATCGCGCGTGACCTGCAAGGGACGCCCTGCGGGCGAATTGAGGCGCAGCACCAGAGCCACGCGCCCATCAGCTATACGCGGCGTATTCACGCAGCCGAATAATTCCTGCAACTTGGCGGCCAGCCAGGGGCCTCCGTCTTCTCCATACACAATGGGGCGCATGGCCCCTGACGGCACCTGCCATTCCGTGGGGGCCTGCCGTTCAAGTATCCGGTGAAGATTCCCCGGCAGCAGACGGCGCAGGGCATCCAGCAGTTGCTCCGGCCCGAGCGCCGCCAGCGAATTGGCCCGCCCCTGCTTGCCTTGCCCCGCTGACCTTTCGAGTGCCTGCTGCAAGGCTGGTGCGAGCCAGTCATTGATGGTCGCCAGCAGGGCGGCATCAGAAACATCGGGCCATGCCTCGCCGTCCAGCTCGCGCAGCAGGCTTACCCGCGCGCGCCACTGCTTTGCGGCATCATCCCACGGCAGACATTCCAGCCCCTTGTTCTGCACATGGGCGCACAGGGCCGTAGCGCACTCATCGGGCCGTGGCCGAGGCAGGGGGGCATCTTCCAGAACCAGAGATCCCAGCACTCGCTGCCGCCGGGCGCTGACAAGCCCTGTATCCGAAACTGTGAGCTTGTCTTCGTTGCAAATATCTGCGCTGAAAAGTGCTGCAAGATCATCGGACGAAAGGGCGGCGGCAAGACGGATGCGCCCGCGCGGCGCTGCTCCGTCAACTTCTGCAATCGCCAGAAAGGGCAGCCGCGCCAGGGGATCATCGCTGGCTATCTGGGCGGCCCGTCCGCTGCGCAGGAGGTAGGGCGTCATGGGGGCCACCCCTCCCGCAAAATTTCCATTGCTGCTCTGTGGCTGACCGTCTGTCTGCCGCTTGGCGACCTGCTCCGGCCACGCCACAGCCAGGAGTTGCCCAAGGCTTGAGGCCTGAGCGAGAGCTGCGGAAAAAATGTTGTCCGCTTTGTTGGATTGCCCCTGTGCCGCAGACCGGGAACCTTTCTCCTCATGGCGATCAACCTGACGCATGAGCCGCTGCGCCAGACGATGCACCCGCTCGCGGGCGGCATCCGTATTCTTGCCCGCTGCGCCATCGCGGCACAACCAGTCGAGGCGGCGCAACACATCGCATCCCGCACCAGCGGCAGGCATGCCGGCCTTGTTTTTGCCAGCGGCAAAGGCCAGCGGGTCGCGTTCTTCCAGCAAGGCGGCGATACAGGCTGCCAATGCGGCAAGGGAGTTGTCGCGCCCCCACAACAGCAGGCGCGCCGTGCGTGGGGCGAGAGGGAGCGCGGCCATGTTGCGGCCCAAGGCCGTTGGCCTCAGCTGGGCATCCACAGCGCCCAGCGCCAGAAGGTTCTGTCTGGCGACAGCCAGATGGGCCGGGGGCGGCGTGTCGAGCCATGCGAGCGAGGCCGGATCGGTCACACCCCAGACCGCCAGTTGTAGCGCCAGCCCGGTGAGGTCGGCATCCAGAATTTCAGCGCGAATGTGCGGGCGCATGCCGTTTTCCTGCTCTTTTGCCCACAGGCGGCAGCAGATGCCGGGTTCTGTACGTCCGGCGCGTCCGGCCCGCTGGGCAGCGCCAGCCAGCGACACGCGCTCTGTCACAAGGCGGGTGAGGCCGCTGGCCGGATCAAAGCGCGTCAAACGCGCAAGGCCGCTGTCCACCACGAGCCTCACGCCCTCAATGGTCAGTGAGGTTTCGGCAATGGACGTGGCAAGTACCACCTTACGGTGCCCCTGCGGGGCGGGCGCAATGGCCGTATCCTGTTCTCTGGCGCTAAGATTGCCATAGAGCGGGCACAGGGCCACATCAGCGGGCAAAGCGCCCTCAAGCAGGCTGGCAAGATGGCGGATTTCGCCTGCGCCGGGTAAAAAAGCCAGCAGGCTGCCCTGTTCTGTGCGCAGCAGATGCAAAATGATATCGGCCATGTGATGCCATAGCAGAGGTCCTGCCCCGGCAGCAGGCAGGGGGTCGCCGCCCACAATCTGCCCTGCGCGGATTTTTGGCGGCAGGTGCCGCATCTGCACAGGAAAGGTTTTGCCCTCGCACACAACAGAAGGACAGCCTCCCATGAGTGTTGCCACGGCCTGCACATCCAGCGTGGCGGACATGACGATCAGCCTCAGGTCGGGGCGCAACGCAGCCTGACTCTCAAGGCAGAGGGCAAGCCCGGTATCGGCAGTGAGCGAGCGCTCATGAAATTCGTCAAAAATCACACAGGCTATGTCCGGCAGCTCGGGATCATCCTGCAACATGCGCGTGAGCACGCCCTCGGTGACAACCTCCACGCAGGTGCGGCTGCTGACGCGGCTTTCATCACGCATGCGATAGCCCACAAGGCCGCCCGGTTCCTCACCCAGCAGAGCCGCCATATAGCGCGCCAGCGCACGGGCCGCCACGCGCCGTGGCTCAAGCAGCAGAATGCGGCGATTCTCAAGCCAGGGCTGCCCCATGAGCCAGAGGGGGACGCGGCTGCTTTTGCCCGCTCCCGGCAGGGCGCTGAGCACCAGATTGCGGCCCTGGGCCAGGGAATCCAGAACTTCTGCGCGTGAAGCGTCAAGTGGGCATGGGGGCAGGCATGGTGGCAGGCCCGGGCAACGATCAGGCGAGCTTGCGAGGGCGGCAATGCGTATTGGCGAATCGGTCATGGCTAAATGCGGCATGGCTGAGGGTAAATGCGGCACAATAGGCGCATTTTTACTGGTAATCCAATGCGTGTCAGTGTATTGACACAGGAAAGGATATGCACGCGGAGAATGCACACATGGAGTTGAATACCAGCGGCATTATCGGCCAGAGCACAAGCCTCGCCGAAGTCTTCAAGGTTCTCGGCAAGGTTGCGCCCACGGACAGCACTGTGCTTGTAACTGGTGAATCGGGAACTGGCAAGGAATTGCTGGTTCGCGCGCTTCACGCCAACAGCCGCAGGGCTGACAAGCCTTTTGTACCCATCAACTGCGGGGCCATCCCCAAAGAGCTGCTTGAAAGCGAACTTTTCGGTCACGAAAAGGGCGCCTTTACGCACGCCATCCGCTCGCGGCAAGGCCGCTTTGAAATGGCTGACGGCGGCACCATCTTTCTGGATGAAATCGGCGAGATGGAGTTGAGCCTTCAGGTCAAGATTCTGCGTGTGCTGCAAGAAAAGGAAATTGAGCGCGTGGGCGGCACCGGCTGCAAAAAGGTGGATGTGCGTATTGTGGCCGCCACCAACCGCGATCTTGAGGTTGAAGTCGCGGCCGGGCGCTTCCGCGAGGATCTCTACTATCGTCTGAACGTCATTCCTTTGCATTTGCCGCCGCTACGCCAGCGCGGCAATGATGTGCTGCTGCTTGCGCGCTATTTTCTCAACCATTTCTGCACAAAAAAAGCGCGCGATCCCATGCTGCTTGATGAAACAACGCGGCGTATTCTGGCGGCCTACAACTGGCCCGGCAACGTGCGCGAGCTTGAAAACTTCATGGAGCGCCTGAGCATCCTTGTGGATGGCGATACGGTGTGCATGGATGATCTGCCGCGCAAGATTCTGGATCAGGTGGGCGATGTGTCTCTGCTGCCCCCGGTGGAGGAGGATGCCCCGGCGTGCGAACCGGAGGCGGAGCCTCTTGCCGAACCTGCCGCAGATGACGGAGTGGAGCAGACGCCTGCCCCAGCGCCGCAAGTTGAAGCCGCAATACCCGTTGCAGCCAGCGGAGCTTTTGCGTGGCCCAATCTGGGTGTTTTGACGGCTCAGGGACAGAACCTGAAAGATTTTCTTGATGCTGTGGAAAGCCGCCTTATTGATGAGGCCTTGGCCAAGGCGGAGGGAGTAAAAAATCAGGCCGCCGAGCTTTTGGGCATCAAGCGGACAACGCTTATTGAAAAGCTCAAGAAACGCAGTATGTAGCGGCATAAAATTTGCATAAAATTTGCGTTGGATTTTGCGGCTCAGACGCCACGACACATCCTGCGAAGTGCAAGTGAATACACAACTTTTCGCCGCCGCGCCACGGCCTCATATTTCTGCCCGCAAGGGTGCGATTCCCCAACGCTGCTCACGTGTTGGGGCTTTGCTGCTGATTGCGAGCCTTTTGCTGCCCGCACAGCCTTCGTGCGGCATGAGCTGGAACTGGGCGCCCATCGCAGATACTGACGCAGCCAACGCTGCCGGGCAACAGTCAAAAAGTTCACAGCCCGCCGGGGAAAGGCTGCGCCTTACGCTCGACAGCCCCGGTCAGGTGCACAGGCTCCTGCGCACCGGCAATACCTTGCTCCTCTATCTTGACGATCCCTCCGCAACGCTTGAACGCAGCGGCGCAGCGCCTTCTGCGGGAGCGCTGCTCGACAGCATCGGGCTTTCCAACGGGCAGTTGCGCATTACACTTTCTCCCAAGGCCGTGAATCATGTCATGCGTCGGCCTTCTCCTTCTGAACTGGATATAGAAATTTTTGCCGCAGGAATCCAGAAAGGGGAAAATTCCTCTCGTCTGGATGCGGCGGGTGTGCCCGTGGGCAACGCGTCTGCTGATTCAGAAGGGCAGGGCGCTTCTTTTGCCGTCAATCTGCCCGCAGACGCAGCAGTGGGCTTATTGCAAAAGGCCCAAAAACTGCTGGCCGATGTGCAGCAGGGTGCAAAGGCTTTGCCCTTTGCTGGTCTGCTTGATGCGGGTAAGGCAAAACTTACGGATTTGAGCCAGAAATTTTCCGTCCTTGGTGCGACCAAGACTGCGGAAGCCGCCGAAGTGCCGCAAGCCGCAGGCGGTGCGGGCAGCCTCGCCGTGACGCTGGACGGTCAGAGCCTTATGAGCCGGGTAAACCCCGGCGGGCCGGAAAACTGGCCTGAGAGTAAGGGGCTTTCCACATCAATCCCCAGCAACGTTCCTGCTGCGGCTCCGGCCACAACGCCAGCGCCCGCACCAGCGGCTCCGGCTGCATCTGCAAATCAGCCAGTGACTCAGCCTGCAACGCAGCCAGCAAACCAGCCCGTGACAAGGCCAGTGGCCCCGCCTGCGTCTGCCCCGCAAAATGGCGTCCAGCGGGCAGTACCGCCCGCTGCGCAGCCGCAAGCTCAGCCCGCCCCACCAGTCCAGCAGGTTGCGCCGCAGGCCATACCGCAACCTGCACCGCAGGCAAAAACTGCACCGGCTCAGCAGCCTGCGCCTGTCCCCGTGGCCGGTCAGGCAAAGCCGAACGGCGCGGGCGGCAATGTATCCGGCAAGGTTTCAGAAAATGTGGTGGGTCTGCCGCATGCCGAAGAAAAAGGCGGTCACGGGGCCGCTGCCCCCAAGGAAGAACCCCGTCCCGTGGTCTATGTGGACGAACAGGGCAATCCTGTTGCCAAGCCTGTTGACCCGGAAAAAATGATGGAAGAGGCGGAGCGGCTCATCAAGGAACACAAGTTTGTTGAGGCCTTGCCGCAGTTGGAAAAACTGAAGGAAATGCCCACCATCAGTGCCGATATGCGCCTCAAAACGCTGTATTACATCAGCGATTGCGTATGGGCCAGATATGCCGATAATCCACTGGCTGGCTTTGAGCCTATTGTTTCAGCCACCAGCGAGGCCATGAATTTTGACCTGCGTTCTCCCAGAGTGCCGGAGGCCCTCCTGCGGCTGGGGCTGGTTAACGTCAATGTTGGCAATCTGGTGGATGCCGGGGGCTACATTGTGGCCATGTATCGGCGCTATCCGGATTATCCCGGCGTGGCACAGGGATTTACGGCCCTCGGCAAGGCGCAGCTCAAGCGGCACATGGATGCCCAGGCGGAGCAGTCTTTTGCCATCGTGCTCGACAAGTACCCTGAATCCTCCTTCTTGCAGGAGGCGTCCGTGGGGCTTGCACAGGCTTTGAACAACCAGAGCAAGTACGCCAATGCACAGGTTATCCTGGACTTTATAAGTAAACGCTGGCCCCGCTATTATATTGAAGACCCCACATTCCTGTTTTTGCAGGGTGCCAATGATGAGGCTCTGGACAAACCCGTTGCGGCCCTGACCCTGTACTGGCTGTATTACAACCTTGTGCCCGGGCAGAAGGGCAACGACGACCTGCTCCTTAAAATGGGCGACATGTATACCCGGCTTGGCAACAAAAGCGGGGCCGAGTTTCTGTATGCCTATCTGACGCGGCATTTTGCGGGAACCCATGCGGCAAATATGGCAAGTCTGCGGCTGGCCGAGGGCGGCATATACGATTCGCCCATCAATTATGAGGCCATGACCCAGGTTTTTGCCAGGGCCGCCAGCGGTGGTAATCTGTCCAAGGTTTACGCCAACCTTGCGGCGGCCTCGCGCACTGCGCCGGAGTCTGTACTCGCGCGGCTCAAGGAGGCCATGTGGCTCTATTGGAGCAAGCGTTATACCGAGGCCATGGGCAAGGCCGCAGATTTTATTGATGGCTACCCGGAAAACGCCAATGTGGCGCAGGCCCGCGATATTATCTGGCTTGCTTTTCAGAAAGAGCTTGCCAACTCCATGGCTGAAAAAAACTATGGGCGCATTCTCATTTTGTGGAATGGCTTTCCCCTGGTGCGCGAGCGCTACGGGGCTATAGATCCGCGCATGCGCTATGCCCTGGCGCAGGGCATGCTTGAACGGGGCGATACGGAACAGGCCCTTGGCATGTTAGCGGAATTTTTGAAGTCGCCCATGGATCCACAGTATGGGGAAGCGACTTTTACGGAATTTTTCAACCGCTATCTTCAAGCCGGGGCTTGGGCAAAAATTCTTGATCTTGGCAAACTGGTGTCCACCTGGCCTCTGAACCCCCAGTTGCGCAACCAGCTTGACTACGCCATGGCGCTCTCGGCCCAGAATCTCAATCTGAACGGGGCTGCTCTCGCCATGTGGCAAAAGCTTGCCGAGCGGCAGGATATCCCGCTCTATCAGCGGGCCTACGCCACATATTTTCTTGCCCGCGATGCCGAACAGCGCAAGGACATTCGCAATTCCTACACGCTGAACCGCAAGGTGATTGATCTCTTTACCCAATTACAGAATGAACGTTCCGACAAGGCCGACCCGCAGCGCATCAAGGATGCCATACTCTCACTCATGGATATCTGCGAAGTGGGCAACCGTGTGCCGGAAGCTCTGGAATGGCTTGCGCGTTACAATGCCTTTGTACCCAAGGAGTCGTCGGAATATCCGGGTTTGCGATTCCGTGAGGCCCGGCTGTATCGCAAGCTGGGCGATGCCACGCGGGCTCAGGCTTTGCTTGAGGATATTGTGCGCAACTACGCCGATTCACCTTTTGCCAGGGCAGCCACGGCGGAACTGCACACCTTTGAGGTTTCGCGCGATCTGCAAAACTACCTGCCCGGCGGGGTGGGCAGTCAGGCTGCGCCCGCCGCCAAGCCCGCCGCTCCCTAGTTTTCCCCGGTTTCGGTCTTTTGCGTCTGTCGTCCCAGCCTGCCGTTGTTGCCTCAGGCGCATCCTGCCTCAGGGCGCTGAATCCCTTCCATATGCCAATCAGGTATGCGAGGGCGCATTGCATGCGTTCACTCCTTGGAATATAACCAGACACAACAGCAGTTCCGCCGTGGGGTGGAACTGTTTGTCTTCTGCAATTTTAATGGATAAGTGCGATGGAACGTCCCGCAAGATTCACTGGAGGATGCAGGACGTGATGTGCGCCGTCTGCCTTGGAGGGCATATGAACAGAGTGCTTCTTTGCGTTACACTCGGCCTGCTTGCCTTGATGGCCGGATGCACCGGCGCATTACAAAGGGGAATGCAGAACGCGGCCTATGTTTCCACAGCCCGCCCGGCCATCAGCATCAAGGCCGTGAACATGCCCCTGCTTACCGGGGGCGAGACAAGCGTCAGCCTTGATGACGCAGGCGTTATCGGCGGCTTGCCGCTGCATGCTTGGGTTGCTGTTTACGGCAAGGGGGATCCTCAGAGTCCCCTGGCCATTGTGGGGCTGGCGGAGGTGCCGCGCGGCTGGTACTGGGACAACGACGGCCAGCGCCCCTTTAGCGTCGATAAAGGGGTGGAGATTTTCAACAATGACGGCTTTGCGGCCAGCACCTATATTGTGGACAGTAAAAGGGATGCGTTTTCAGCCCTTGCAGGGCTGACGGACGAAACAAAGCCCATGCGCTGGCTGACGCGCGGTTTTGCCGCCAGATACAATTTTAATGACACCAAGGTCATACTGGAATACAGAGAACCCCTGCCTGAAAATCTTGCCGGGCAGGAAAGCCTGGCAGAAAGCCAGACAGACCAGCTTCGTGCCTTTGAGCAGCGCGCCAGCGCCGCCTTTGCCGTTGCTTCTGTAGCTGAGCATATGACTGGAATTACGGAAGGATATGCAAAGAACATTCGTGGGCAATATCTGGATCACCGCTTCTGGGGAACTGCATCAAAGTATGACACATTTGTCTTAAAGTAGCATCTTCTTGCGGTAATCTGACATTACACCTTGATCCCGCCCGGGAGGCCACTTGGGAAAGTTTTTTCAAGCGGCCTCCCTGTTTTTTACGTTTGTTGCGCCTGCACCGACACCAAGTAACTGCAACAAGTTAATACATTCTGGAATAATGGTTATGTAAAATTTGCAACACAATTTTATATTATAGGGCATAGTACATTGACGAAACAATATCTGCTGTGTATGTTCTCCCCATCAGGATGGGAGGGGGACCGACTGTTCTGTCAATGAGCCGATCAGGCGGGTACGCAGCGCGTCAGATTGAGTATGTTGAAGACAATAAAGGGGTAGTTATGGACGATTATCTGAAAGAGGCGCTGGAAATCACCAGAGCACAAGCTGGCGTTCGCGTTATGAGCGAAGAAGAAATAGCCGCCTTTATACAGAAAGTGGCACAGGGCATCAAAGCAGTTGCCGAAGGCGAAACGCCTGTGGAACTGGACAGCGGCGAAATGGCCGTTGAAGCACGCAAGTCGGTCAAAGAAAAGTCCGTCACCTGCCTTGAGTGTGGAAAGAGCTTTAAGATTCTTACCAAGCGTCATCTGGCCAGCCACGGCATGACCTCGGCTGAATACCGCGAAAAGTGGGGCTTCAAGAAAGACGCACCTCTGGTGTGCAAAGCCCTGCAGCGCGAACGCCGCAAAAAGATGAAAGACATGAAGCTGTGGGAAAAGCGCCGCAAGGTTCAAGAATCTCCGGCATAAAACCCGCAATAGCAGGCTTTGTCATTGGTCTGAAAGTCCGCCCCTGAGGCGGGCTTTTTTTTTAGGCCAAAAAATGGCATTGTACCCGTCTGTATGACGGCATGGCTGCCATTCAGGGCGGTTACGGCCAGCAAATGATTTTTGCTCTGCACCATTGTTCTTTTTCAGGGTTATATCATGACTGAATCACAGGCGGCTGCAACGCCCGCCGAAGCCCTCGCGCTTTTGTCCCTGCCGCAGGAACAGTTATTTGCCAGGGCCACCGCGCTGCGCGAGGCGACCTTTGGGCGCGGCATTGTTTTGTGCGCCATCATCAATGCAAAAAGCGGCAACTGCTCCATGGACTGCCGTTTCTGCTCCCAGAGCCGGCACAATCACACTCCTATTGAGGTTTTTCCCCTCTTGCCGGACGAGGAACTGCGCGAGCGCATTCTGCACCTCGCAGCCCTGCCTGTGGCGCGCATTGGCGTTGTTACCAGCGGTTCGGCCCTGAGCGGCAGCGAATTGCAGCGCCTGCACGCTGTGATTTCAGGCCTGCCGGATGCCGTGCGCCCGCGCGTCTGCGCTTCGCTGGGCAAACTCACGGCTGACGATTTTGCCCTTTTGTCCGGGGCCGGGCTTACCCGGTTTCACCATAATATGGAAACCTCGCAGGACTATTACTCCAGCGTGTGCACCACGCAAACCTGGGAGCAACGGCGCGACACGGTGCTTCGCGCCAGTGAGTCAGGCCTGAGCGTGTGTTCCGGCGGCCTGTTCGGCCTGGGTGAAAGCTGGGAAGACCGCGTGGACTTTGCCTTCAGTCTCAAGAAGATGGGTGTGAGCCATGTGCCCATGAATTTTCTGCATCCGCACCCGGAAACGCCGCTGGCAGGGCAGAAGCCTCTTACCGCGGATGAGGCGCTGACGCTCATTGCCGTGTTCCGGCACATTTTGCCCAAGGCCACATTGCGCATCTGCGGGGGCAGGCCTCTGGTGCTGGGCAGCCGCCAGAATGAAATTTTCGCCGCCGGGGCCAATGCCCTCATGACGGGCGATTATCTTACAACCCACGGGCAGAGCATTGCGCATGATCTTGAAATGATCGCCGCGCAAGGACTTGAGGTTCGCTGCGATGCAAACTGCTGAGGAAAAGATTGATCTGCCGCTACGGGGCCTCTTTGTAGCCGGATCTGGCACCGATGTGGGCAAGACCGTTGTGACGGCGGCCCTGCTGCGGGCCTTGCTGCTGGCCGGGATCAACGCCCAGGCTGTAAAGCCTGTGCAGACAGGCGTTGCGCCGGAGCAGGCCAATACGGCCCCTCTGGCCGATGCGCGCGTGTACGCTGCTGCCGTTGCGGGCATGCCGCAAAGCGCCGCCATGCTGCCTGCCACGGCCCTGCATTGCTTCAGCCTGCCCGCATCGCCACATCTGGCCGCGGCCCGCGAAGGTGCGCGCTTGACCTGCGCAGGACTACATAACGACATTGTTTGCCACAGCCGCGCCAGCAGCGCTGAAATGCTGCTGCTTGAGGGCGCTGGCGGTTTGCGGGTGCCGCTCAACGAGCGTGAGGACATGCTCGACCTCATGGTCTCGGTGGGCCTGCCCGTGCTGCTTGTGGGCGGCAATTATCTGGGTGGGCTGAACCACATTCTGCTTTCAATGGATGCATTGCGGCATAACGGTCTGCAACTGGCCGGAGTGGTGCTTGTGCCCTCCGCCGACCCGGCAGCGGGTTGCCCCGGCGTGGATGTGGACGCCATGCTGGCCGACAATGCCGCAATGCTGCGCGAGCGGCTGGCGCAACATGGCCAGACTGCTCCCCTTGTGGAATTGCCGCGCGTGGCGCAACTGGATGCAGAGGGCTGGCAGACGCTGGCTCAGGAGCTTGAACCGCTGGTGCGGCATCTGCAAGCCTCTCAGGATGCTGCTTGCGACTGCGGAGCGGATGTTGTGCGCCGCGATCACCAGACCATCTGGCACCCCTACGCCTCGGCCATGCAGCCGCCCTTGCTCAGCACAGTGGCGCGCACCAGAGCCAACCGCATTGTGCTGGCGGACGGCAGGGAACTTGTGGACGGCATGTCTTCCTGGTGGGCAGCCGTGCACGGCTATAACCATCCGCGCCTTATGGAGGCCCTGCACGCACAGGCCGGGCGCATGCCCCACGTAATGTTTGGCGGCCTGACGCACGAACCGGCGGTCAATCTGGCCGAAAGGCTGTTGCGCCTCATGCCTGCGGGACTTGAGCGCGTTTTTTTTGCAGATTCCGGTTCGGTGGCGGTGGAGGTGGCCCTGAAAATGGCCCTGCAATACCAGCAGGGCAGGGGCCAGACCGGGCGCAGCAAGTTTCTAACGCCGCGCGGCGGTTACCATGGGGACACCTTTGGCGCCATGTCGGTGTGCGACCCGGTGACGGGTATGCACAGCCTGTTCACGGCCATGCTGCCCCAACAGATATTTATGGAGCGGCCAAGTTGCCGCTTTGACCAGCCCTTTGACCCGGCGAGCCTTGACGATGCCCGGCGTGTTTTTGCCGTGCGCGGGCACGAGATTGCGGCGGTGATTCTTGAACCAGTGGTGCAGGGCGCGGGCGGCATGTGGTTTTACCACCCCGAATACCTGCGTGGGCTTGCGCAACTGTGCCGCGAGGCTGGCGCACTGCTGATATTTGATGAAATCGCCACGGGCTTTGGCCGTACAGGCAAGATGTTTGCTGCGGAATGGGCCGGTGTTTCGCCGGATATTCTGTGTTGCGGCAAGGCGCTCACGGGCGGGGTATTGACCCTGGCAGCCACGGCCTGCACAGCCAGTGTGGCGGAGGACATCTGCGCCGGGGGCAATGTGTTTATGCACGGCCCCACCTTTATGGCCAATGCGCTGGCCTGCGCCGTGGCCTGCGCCAGCCTTGACCTGCTGCAGGAGGAAGACTGGCGGCAGAAGGTGGCAAACCTTGAAAGCGGCCTGCGCTCAGGGCTTGCCCCATGCGCGGGGCTTCAAGGCGTTGCCGATGTGCGCGTATTGGGCGGTATAGGCGTTGTGGAAACGTGCGAACCCGTCAATACTGTCGCGTTGCAGGAGTATTTTGTACGGCGCGGCATCTGGGTGCGGCCTTTTAACCGCCTTGTTTACCTCATGCCGCCCTATGTTACCCCGGCTGAGGATGTGGCGCGGCTCTGCGCCGTGGTGGCAGGGGCCTTGGAATCAGGAGCGCATCTGCCTGCCTAGATTCTGGCTGGCTTTCTCCCGGCATTGCAGACAAAGGCCCTATGGCGGTTTATTTCTCTGTGGGCGGCGGCGGAACGGGCAGCCCCTTGAAGATGAGCCGTGTGGCGGCGGCGTCTGCCAGTTCGGAGACGTCCATGAGCTTTTCCAGCAGTTCAAGCAGGTAGAAGCGGTCGTTTTCGCAGCCATCTTTGAAATCGGCTTCAAGCTCGCCGCTGCGGATGTAGTTTTCCAGTTCCGTAAGATCGTTTACCGTGAGCATGGAGAATCCTTTTGCAGCGCGGAGATGCAACGCTCCGTCAGGTCGTGAACCATCTGCTCGACCTGGCGGATTTCTTCGCGGGTGATGTTGTCGTAGTGGATGCCCGCGCTGACGCACACGGCGCAGTTCAGGGCATGGGCCATGCGCTCCGCCATGTGCAGGGCGAGGGCGTCTTCCTTGTGGCCGGGCAGGCCCGCCAGATGGCTTTGGGCCTCTACCTGACCATGCGCGGGCGCGGCCAAAGCCACAGCGCCGATATGGGTTGCGCCGCCGCCGCAGAGCACCTGCAGGTCGCGCCCCTGGCGAAAAACGCGCAGATGTATGCTCAGGCGGCCCTGCTGGGCGGTGAATCGCATGGCTGCTCCTGTGCTTTGGCGGGGCGGGGTGCCGCGCTGCTGCGGGCTTTATGGCTGTTTGCCATGTGCCCGGTGAAATTTCCAGCCTGCCAGTTACGGTGGGCAAACCCGCCCATGAACATGGCGGAATTGTTGTGGTATATATATGATGCGGTCTACAGCCGCAAGGCCGACACGATGCCTGTTGCCTCGGGCTTGACGCCCCAGCGGGCGGCCCGTACCATTTTGCCAATTCTTTGTTGTATGGAGACAGCATGACTCTTGATCCCACCAAGCACCCGGACTGGCAGATAGCCCTGGATGCCGAACAGAATATGAAAACTTTTGAAGCCCTGACCGCCGAGATGGGGCTGAAACCTTCAGAAGTGCTGCCCTACGGACGATACATGGGCAAGATTGAGCAGCAGGAAGTGCTGCAAAGGCTTGAGAACCGCCCCAACGGCAAATATGTTGACGTTACGGCCATCACGCCCACGCCCCTTGGCGAAGGCAAGTCCACCACCACCATCGGCCTGGTGCAGGGACTCGCGCGGCGCGGTTTGCGGTCTTCTGCCGCCATCCGCCAGCCTTCGGGCGGCCCCACCATGGGCATGAAGGGCTCCGCCGCTGGCGGCGGCCTTTCGCAGTGCATCCCGCTCACGCCGTATTCCCTCAACTTTACGGGCGATATCCATGCCGTGGGCGCGGCCCACAATCTTGCCATGACGGCCCTCACGTCCCGCATGCAGCATGAGCGCAACTATGACGACGCAACGCTTGAGCGGCTTTCGGGCATGCGCCGTCTGGATATTGACCCCACGCGCGTCAGCACCGGCTGGGTGATGGATTTTTGCGCCCAGGCCCTGCGCAACGTGATTATCGGCATGGAAGGCGACGGCAGACGCAACGACGGTTTTATGATGCGCTCGCACTTTGACATCACCGTTGCTTCCGAGGTCATGTCCATTCTTTCTGTGGCGCGTGATCTGGCCGATCTGCGGCAGCGCATGGGCCGCATGGTGCTTGCCCTTGACCGCAACGGCAGGCCTGTGACCACCGCCGACCTTGAAGTGGACGGCGCCATGACCGCCTGGCTGGTGGAAGCCATCAAGCCCAACCTTATCCAGACCATCGAGGGCCAGCCCGTGCTGGTGCACACTGGCCCCTTCGGCAACATCGCTCTGGGACAGAGTTCGGTTATTGCCGACAGGGTGGGGCTGAAGCTTGGCGACATCCACGTGACAGAATCCGGCTTTGCCGCAGAAATGGGCTATGAAAAATTCTGGAACCTCAAGTGCCGTTACAGCGGTCTTGCCCCTGACGCGGCGGTGATTGTGGCCACAGTGCGGGCGCTCAAGCACCACGGCGGCGCGCCGCAGCCCCGCCCCGGCCAACCCCTGCCCGAAGAATACCTGAGGGAAGATGTGGGCCTGGTGGAAGCCGGTTGCGTCAACCTGCTGCACCACATTGGCATTGTGCGCCGTTCCGGCGTGCCTTCTGTGGTGTGCATCAACAAGTTTTATACCGACAAGCCCGCTGAAATTGCCGCTATTCGCCGTATCTGCGAAAAGGCGGGGGCAAGCGTGGCTGTTTCTGAACATTGGGAAAAAGGCGGCGCAGGCGCGCTTGAACTGGCAGATGCCGTTATGGACGCCTGCAATTCGCCCAAGCGGAACTTCCGTCCGCTCTACGACTGGAAGCTGCCCATCGCCGAACGCATTGTCTGCATCGCCCGGGAAGTGTACGGCGCCGATGGTGTGGATTTTGAACCCATGGCCGCCCAACGGCTCAAGGCACTTCAGGAACGCCCCGATGCGGACGAGCTTGGCGTGTGCATGGTCAAAACACAGTATTCGCTTTCGGACGACGCCAAACGCAAGGGCGTGCCTTCATCCTGGCGGCTGCATGTGCGCGATGTACTGCTTTTTGGCGGCGCTGGCCTTGTGGCCCCGGTGGCGGGCGACATCAGCCTTATGCCCGGTACTGGCTCCAGGCCTTCCTTCCGCAACATAGATGTGGATGTGGCAACCGGGCGTGTAACCGGCGTGTTCTAGCGAGCAATACAATAAAGGCGTTATCCGGTCAGTTGGTTGGCCGGGTAACGCTTTTATTGTATGTAGAAAACCCCCCGCTAGGCGGGGGGTTCCGTAAAGCTTAAAGCTTTA